>JAYOUT010000090.1:0-2844 GCA_038151055.1 Luminiphilus sp. | reverse complement strand
GCAGCTGACAGAGGTGCAGCTAAATAGCAGCGTGTGATGAGCATCAGAGGGCCTCGTTGATGACTCTTGTTGATGATCAAAGGAGCCTATGCCGAATACCGGGCAATAAAAAGGGGGCCGAAGCCCCCTTGGTGTCACATGCTGACTACAGTTTAGAAGTTGTAGCGATAGCGTGCGTACCAGAATGCACCACTGATACCGAAGGGTGAGTACTGGCTGTAGGTGTTACCGAGAATGGTCGCGGTGTTGAAGCCAAGATTGTTGACGTCAGTCGCTTTCTGACCGCTGTTGTCGGTAATGTTGTTACCGCCGATCAGAATGCTCGAATGATCACCGATCATGTACTCGAACTCGAGGTCGACCAGGTACTCGCTGTCAAAAACAGCGTTGGTACCGAAGACGTCGTTCTCGAAGCTGTCATACCACTCGTCATAGAAGCTCAAGCGAGCCAGAACGCGGAAGTTGCCCACGGTGTGATTCGCTGACAGATTCCAGCGCGTCTCGGGAGTCGTCTGCTCAATCTGACGGATGCGGCCGGGGCCGATCGTGTCAGGGTTGAACTTCTCCACTTCCGTTTTGTTGTTGTTGTAGGCGAGGTTCCAATCGGTGGTGCCGCCCAGCCACTCGGTGTAGGTCGATACCACGACATCGATACCATGAGTGTTGGTGTCGAAGTCATTGGTGAAGAATCGGAACTGAGTGAGGTCGCCAGCGCCCGGGACATTGTCCGCGATCAGCTGGTCAATCTGCTCCTGAGTCAGCTTGACCTCAGAGGACAGGTTGATGCGATCTTCTACATCAATGTCGTAGTAGTCGACAGTGATCTCGAAGTTGCCCAACGTCGCGTAGATACCAGCGGTGAAGTTGGTGGACTCTTCCGGATCCAGCTCTCGTCCACCAAATGCCAGTGCGACAGGGTTTGTCGCCGGGATCGTGCCGTTGTTGATCAGTGTGGGCACACCGTTGACGTTGGTCAGCTCGGTCGACGTGTTGGATGCGTTCGATTGACCTGGAGTCGGTGCTTTGAAGCCCGTGCTATAGGTAGAGCGCACGCCAAAGTTGTCGGTGATCGCCCAGTTGGCACCGACCTTGAAGTTAGTCGTGCTACCAAAGCCATCGAAGTCCTCAAAGCGGATGGCACCCTGTGTGACCAGGCGGTCAGTGGGTGTCCACTCAGCGTCCACGTAGACCGCGTAGTTTTCACGCTCGAAGGTACCAGAGGTCGCTGCCGGGAAGCCCGGGAAGCCGTTCGATGAGGTGCTGAAGCCTTGGTCTGCCAAGGGGCCAGCAGTGTAAGACTCGACCTGACCTGGACCGATTTCGAATTCCTCGTTACGGAATTCACCACCAAAGCCGATGTTCAGGGTATCGGACACAGTCCAGCTGAGGTCGGCGTTGAAGTTGGTATCAGTCTGCTTGTAGAGACCGGGGTCAAAGTCACGCGGCGTATCGGGGCCGAGGCTCGCGTTCACCGTGTTGTTGATGAAGAAGTCTGCCTCGTGCTCACCGCGGTAAGCGCTGACGTCCCAACGCAGGTTCTCGTTGATTTCGCCACGCAGACCGATCAGGAAGGACATGTCGCTGATGTCCCCACCGAATCGCGGAGTAAAGCCACCGGTAATGGTTTCCTGGAAGCTGAAGCAGTTGGGATCAGCTTGCACCTGCGCAAAGGCATCGGCGTCGGGGATGTTGCCATTCATTGTGACAACCGGGCAGTCCACGCCATCGTTCGGCGTAAGGTCGCCGATCAGCAGTGTCGCGCCACCGTCTCCGCTGTAAACCGCACCGCGGTTGGTGGGGTTACGGAAGAAGAAGCCACCGTCGACCTCTTTGCTGTTGTAGTTGGCGTGGCCATACAGCTCAAGCGTGTCGCTCAGATCAACACCAAAGTTGGCCCAGAGCTTCATATCGTCATTGACGATGGGGCGACCCCAGATCATGGCGGGTGCCGGAACGTTTTGGTAGCCGTCGTCGATCAAGCTTTGTGCGTCGGCACGCTGCTCCGAACGACTGGTGGGATCAGACTCGCCCCACTCAGCGGTCAGGTTCAGGAAGCCCGAGTCACCCAAAGGCAGGCCGATGTTGCCTGCGATCGTGACTTGCTCACCGTCACCCTCTTTATATTCGCCGTAGCGCACTTCCAGTGATCCGCCTTCAGAAGCATCGTTCAGCACAAAGTTCATTACGCCCGCGATGGCGTCAGAACCATACTGAGCAGAAGCGCCGTCGCGCAGCACTTCGATGCGCTTCAGCGCCATCGCAGGAATCGCTGCCGCGTCTGGGCCCTGCGAGCCGTTTGAGATACCGTTACCAAGCCAGGTAATGACCGAGGCACGATGGCGTCGCTTACCGTTGACCAGCATCAGCGTGTGGTCCGGCGCCAAGCCGCGCAGGTTAGCGGGGCGAACCAGCGTTGCGGCGTCACTGATCGGCTGATCATTCACGTTGTAGGACGGCACAACATTTCGCAGCAGGTTGCTCATGTCGCTGTCGCCCTGATTGCTCATGGTGTCGCCGCCGATCACATCGACCGGTGCGGGTGAGTCCAGAGCGGAACGACCTTCGGTTCGGGTGCCGATCACGACCACTTCTTCGGTCAGACTCTCGTCTTGCGCGAAGGCGGCCTGAGTCGGCACAACAAGTGCTGCGGCAACTGCGACAGCAAGCGTGCGAACAGGAAATTTCATAGAGTTCTCCGTGGCTTAAAAAAACATCAAATACAGCAAAAAAAACAAAAGGGCGCTCAGACATCACCGTGGGTAATGACCCCCCAGGATGTCCGAAACCGTCATATTGGTATTGGTTTAGTTCGGTTCGGAGCCAGCGATCGCTGAGCGCCGCAAA
>JAYOUT010000089.1:0-5914 GCA_038151055.1 Luminiphilus sp. | reverse complement strand
GAGGCGGGCGGCGCAGCCTGCCTGTCAGTGCTGACTGACATCGACTTTTTTCAGGGTGCGGATGAGTATCTGCAGGCGGCGCGCGCGGCCTGCTCGTTGCCCATTTTGCGTAAAGACTTCACCTTGGATCCTTATCAGATCTGGGAGGCGAGAGCGATGGGCGCCGATGCCATTCTGCTGATTGTGGCGTGTCTGGAACTGCCGCACCTCAAGGATCTCTATGAGTGTGCCGCAGAGGCGGGACTCGACGTGCTCGTCGAGGTGCACGACGAGGCGGAGCTTGATGAGGCGCTGACGCTCGGCGGCGATCTCATTGGCATAAACAACCGCGACCTGCACACCTTTGAGACCAGCCTAGACACGACTTACCGCTTGCTGGAACGAATACCCGCAGGTGTTCAGGTCGTCACAGAGAGCGGCTTCAGCTCGGCTGAGCAGATAGCGGAAATGCGCTGCCGGGGTGTGCAGACGTTTCTGATTGGTGAAGCGTTTATGCGGGCATCGGATCCCGGCGCGGCGCTGGCAGAGATGTTTGCGAGCGCGTGACGGCGCCTCAGCGTCAGTAGCCTGAAGCTAACATTAAGGTCCGGAGTCTTAAATCCAGTAGGTCGTGCGAGTCATCACCTGGCTGGCTAGCGTCATCACGTCTTTAACCGGCCGCGGGAACTCTTCGCCGCCGTGTTCCAAGGCTTCTTCGCCGTGACGCTCTTCATCGGCCAGCATTTGCTGCAGGATCAGCTGTGACTTGCGATCCTCTCCGGGCAGAGCCTTGAGGTGGTCTCTGAGGTGGGTGGCCACCCGCTCTTCTGTTGCATGAACAAAGCCGAGGCTGACCTTGTCGCCCGCCAGTGCAGTGGCAGCGCCCAGAGCAAAGGAGGCGGCGTAAAACAGCGGGTTCAGTCGGCTGGGCTCCGCATCGAGTTCCTGTAAGCGCGACTCGCACCAGGCTAAATGATCGGCTTCTTCCTGCGCCGCACTCAGCAACTTTTGCCGGGTATCGTCCGAGCGCGCCATCAGCGCCTGCCCTTGATAAAGCGCCTGCGCACAGACTTCACCGGTGTGGTTGACGCGCATCAGCCCGGCGGCGTGATCACGCTCGCGGGTACTTAAAGCGGGTTCGTTATGCCCGCTCGCGGGTGAGGGCCGAGCGGCCACGTCGTGGGACTCACTCGGCTCTCCTGCGAGTTGGCGCAGCCGGCGATCTACCCGGCCGAGTAATCGATCTAGGCTGCTAAGCGATCTGCGAGATGAAGTGGTCATTGCCATGCGCCAAGCTTAACGGTCTGCGGCCCGCCAACCAATATCCCGCCGACAGACCATGCCTTGCCAACTGATGCGATCGACCCCGGCGTAGGCGCCGGTAATGGCGTCAGCAATAGATTCGCCCAAGGCGCTCACACAGAGTACGCGCCCCCCCTGCGTCACTATTGCGTCTCCGGAGGTTGCGGTGCCCGCGTGAAACACCTTGGTGGTCGCAGGCCAATCACCACCCAGGCCCGAAATTTCGCGGCCTTTTTCGTAACTACCGGGGTAACCTTCTGCCGCAAGCACGACCCCCACGGCAGGTCGCGGGTCCCAGCTGGCCGAGACTTGATCGAGCTTATTCTGAAGCGCCGCTCGGCACAGCATTCCCAGATCACTTTGAAGCCGATGCATGATGGGCTGGGTTTCCGGGTCGCCAAAGCGACAGTTAAATTCGATCACCGAGGGGTTACCGTCGCCGTCAATCATTAACCCTGCGTACAGAAACCCGGTGTACGGATGGCCTTCCGAAGCCATGCCGCGCACTGTCGGCAGGATTACTTGCTCCATCACTTTTTCGTGCACGGCATCGGTGACTACGGGGGCGGGCGAGTAGGCGCCCATGCCGCCCGTATTGGGGCCTGTATCGCCCTCGCCGATCCGTTTGTGATCCTGTGATGTCGCCATGGGCAATACATGCTCCCCATCAACCATGACGATAAAGCTTGCCTCTTCGCCCTCAAGAAAGCCTTCGATGACCACCCGCGCCCCCGCATCACCAAACTTGTTATCGGCGAGCATGTCGTGAATGGCGGCCTCTGCTTCTTTAAGTGTCATGGCCACGATGACCCCTTTGCCGGCTGCCAGGCCGTCGGCCTTGACTACGATCGGTGCGCCTTGTTGGCGCACGTAGTCGAGGGCCGCTTCCACTTCGGTGAAGACAGCGTATGAGGCGGTGGGGATGTTGTGACGCGCCAAGAAGTCCTTGGTGAATGACTTGCTCCCTTCCAACTGTGCGGCACCGGCGCTAGGGCCAAAGCAGGGGAGGTTGTGCTCGTTAAAGTGATCGACGATCCCGGCAACCAACGGCGCCTCGGGGCCAATCACGGTCAGCGCACAATCATGCTCGGTGGCAAAATCAGCCAAACCCTCGATGTCCATGGGATCCAAAGGCACGTTGGTCAGCTTGGGTTCAAGAGCTGTACCGGCGTTACCGGGCGCAACAAAGACCTGCGCAACAGTCTCGGGCTCGGCGAGCTTCCAGGCCAGTGCGTGCTCGCGACCGCCACTGCCCACAACCAGAATATTCATACTCGGACTCCGTGTTGCGACCCGTCAGTGGTCAGTGTCTGAAGTGCCGCATGCCCGTGAAGACCATGGCCATACCTGCCTCGTTGGCAGCGGCAATAACCTCTTCGTCGCGCATCGAGCCGCCCGGTTGAATCACCGCGGCAATGCCGCGTTCAGCAGCGTTATCGATGCCGTCACGAAAGGGGAAGAACGCATCTGAAGCCATGACGGCGCCTTTGACCTCGAGACCGGCGTGCTCAGCTTTGATTGCGGCGATGCGAGCAGAATTCACCCGCGACATTTGACCGGCGCCCACGCCAATGGTGCGTTGGTTGGCGGCGTAGATGATGGCGTTGCTCTTTACGAATTTAGCCACTTTCCAGGCGAACAGCAGATCCTGCCACTCGGCGTCTGTCGGGGCGCGCTCGGTGGCCACCGTGAGGTCGTCACGATTCACCATGCCATCATCGCGCTCCTGTATCAGCAGACCGCCATTGACGCGTTTGAAGTCCCGCGAGGGGACTGGCGATGTCCAGGCGCCCGTGCGGAGCAGGCGGACATTTTCCTTCGCAGCGACTGCGGCAACCGCTTCTTCAGAGACCTCGGGGGCGATGATGACTTCAACAAACTGTCTTTCAACAATGGCGGCCGCCGTGGCGCCGTCGAGCTCGCGATTAAACGCGATGATGCCGCCAAAGGCTGACTCGCTGTCGGTGTGAAAAGCGAGGTCGTAGGCGGCGCTCAAGTTATCTGCCACCGCCACGCCACAAGGGTTGGCATGTTTGACGATCACGCACGCAGGCGCGTCAAAGCTTTTCACACACTCCAGCGCAGCATCGGTATCGGCCACGTTGTTGTAGGAGAGCGCCTTCCCCTGAAGCTGCTGGGCACTACTGATGCCGACCTCAGCGGGCTCAGACTCCTTATAAAACGCGGCGCTCTGATGCGGGTTCTCGCCGTAGCGCATCTCCTGCACTTTCTCGAGCTGCAGGTTGAACGTGCGTGGGTAGTGAGCAGAGCCGCCGTCAGTCAGACAGCCAAAATGATTGGCGATCATGCCGTCGTAGGCGGCGGTGTGTTCATACGCTCTGATGGCCAAATCAAACCGCGTGGCCATTGTCGTACAGCCGTTGTGCGTTTCGAGCTCTTCAATCACTCTGTCGTAGTCACTGGCTGAGACGACAATTGTGACATCGCGATGGTTTTTAGCCGCGGCGCGCACCATCGTGGGTCCACCGATATCGATATTCTCCACCGCGTCTTCCAAGGTGCAGTCGTCTCGCGCGACGGTCGCCGCGAACGGGTAGAGGTTGACGACCACAAGGTCAATCGGCGGGATATCGTGGTCACTCATGACCTGATCGTCTGTGCCGCGGCGCCCGAGAATGCCGCCATGAATTTTAGGGTGCAGGGTTTTGACCCGGCCATCCATCATCTCGGGGAAGCCGGTGTGATCGGAGACTTCCGTCACGGCAATCCCCTCATCGCGCAGCAGCCGGCAGGTTCCGCCAGTGGAGAGAATTTCAACACCTCGCTCAGCCAGCGAGCGGGCGAACGCCACGATGCCGGTTTTATCTGAAACACTGATGAGGGCGCGCCGTAGAGGGGCCAGTCCCGCTTCACTCATGCCTATCGCTTCCTTTTTGCAGCATTGTTTTTTACCGATGCACGTTGTGCGCGAGCGGCTCGCCGTCGCTTAGGCGGTTCGGCCTCGGCCAACAGTCCATGCTGGCGGAGCTTTTTACGCAACGTACCGCGATTAAGTCCGAGCATTGCCGCGGCATGGCTCTGGTTGTGTTTGGTGTAGTCCAGCACGGCCCGGAACAGGGGCTCCTCCACCTGATGCAGCACCATGTCGTAGAGCTCGCTGCACGGTTCGCCATCGAGCGTATCGAGAAAGTGGCTGATGGCCTCCTGCGCGCTGTCTTTGAGCGGCGGAGGGCCAGCCTTACCCGTTTTGGTTTTTGTTTTCGCGGTTGTCTGCTTGGGCGGATTCATGCCGCCAGCGCCAGCATTGAGCTTTGCTGCGTGGCCATGTGCTGCAGATGCAACTGTTGCGCGGCTGGTGTTTCCAGCGTGTTAAACCGCTGCCGGTCCGCCCTCGCGGTATCGCCGTCCAGTAACTGCTGAGACACGAGTGACTCCAAGAACCAGGCGTGATGTTTGCGCGCAATTCTCGGGCCCATGACCTCCCCGTGGAAGGCGTGCAGCGCGTCGATGTGTCGATGATGCAGCGCTAACTGTTCACTCGGTGATGGCGCTCGTGCCTCAAGGTCGCCTGTTTCAAGCGCTTCTGCAATCGCGCCTGGCAGCCATAACTGGCCTTGCGCGCCTCGGCCAATCATCACACCCGCGGCGCCTGTCAGCGACAACACTTCTGTGGCCTTACGGGCCGAGTGAATGTCACCGTTCGCAATGACCGGTATCGAAACTGCGTGGACAATATCCGCAATGGTGTCGTACTCGGCAGCGCCCTTGAATCGATCGGCACGGGTACGGCCATGTACGGTCAGCATCTGGACGCCGGCTGATTCCGCCATACGGGCAATGGTGACCCCATTGCGGTGTTCGGGGTCTGTGCCGGTTCGAATCTTGAGCGTGACCGGGATCTCGACGGCATTGACCACGCTCTCGAGGATACGCCCAACCAGCGGTTCATCGGCGAGCAGGGCAGACCCTGCGGCTTTCTGGCATACCTTTTTGGCAGGGCAGCCCATATTGATGTCGATGATGTCTGCGCCCAGCTCGGCGTTGAAGCGCGCCGCTTCAGCCAATTGCCGCGGGTCGTAACCGACGATCTGTACGGAGCGGAGGCCTGCACGGGGGCTGTGCTGCTGTCGTTTGAGCGTTTTGCGCGATCGCGCCAGCCGGAGGTCGGCGGTTTGCATTTCGCCCACAGCCAAACCCGCACCCAACTCGACTGCGAGTTCACGCATGGGAAGGTCAGTGACCCCTGCCATAGGCGCAAGGAACACATTATTTGAGGGCTTCAAGCCGCCAATCTGCATCGGGAAAGGACTCAACTTCGAGTGCGAGAGTGTAAAGGAGCGCGGCCGAGTCGGGAAGGCAGGCTGGACACTTTTTAACCAGCCATCGAGCTGAAGGCTGGCTGACTGAGCACACCATGGCAATGAGGACAGCCGAACGAGCGCAAGGAGGGCAACCGAATGAATCCCATCAGGCTGCTCGCATGAATCGTTTGAGGCAGTGTCCTGTTGAAAAAAGCCCTCGCGGGTGGCTGAAGTGCAAACCGGGTAAAGCCGAGGCGGCGTCTTTGAGAGCACAAATATGGTGGGTTGCGGTGAGTCAGCAACCCTGCCAGTTTTTACCCAGCACCCAGCACCCAGCACCCAGCACCCAGCACCCAGCACCCAGCACCCAG
>JAYOUT010000088.1:2417-6016 GCA_038151055.1 Luminiphilus sp. | reverse complement strand
GGGGTGCGCATCACAACGGTGTTGCGGACGGGCAGATCGGCGTGGTTAAACACCAAGTGCACGCCGCGACTGAGGGCCAGCCTTGGCGGTTGGGGGTGTTCCAAATCACACACCTGATCAACCCAGGGCCCCGCCGCGTTCACCACCGCCCGAGCACTGATTGTGAGCTCGTGCGTCTCGCCCGGCAGCGTTGACGCCGCATCGATACTGAATGTCTCTTCCTTTCGGATATTGGTGGCCTTGAGGTAGGTCGCAACTGTCGCACCATGATCAATCGCGGAGCGCACTGTCGCCACTGTGAGCCGCGAATCGTCGGTCAAGAATTCGGGGTAGACCACCGCGCCATTGAGTCGCGATCGCTCAATCAGTGGCTCTTTTTCGGCGAGCTCGTCTTTGGACCAGACCTCGTGGTAGTCAGCCCGCTCAACGCCACCCAGACGCTCGTAAGCCCACAGCGCTGCTCTCAATATGAGTTTGCTACGCACGCTGCCGGTAGGAATGACGTAGGGAGTTTTCTGCGCGAGATGGGGTGCGATCCGATGCAGCGTGGCCCGCTCAGAGGCAGACTCTTTCACTACTGCCACGTCACCCGCAACGAGGTAGCGTAAGCCACCATGGATCATTTTTGAGCTGCGACTCGAGGTGCCACTGGCCAGATCCTGCGCTTCGATCAGTGCCACAGACAGGCCACGCATGGCGGCATCTCTGGCCACGCCGGCACCCGTTATCCCGCCGCCAATTACTAACAGATCGAAGCACTGATCACCCAAAGCCTGCACGCATGATGCGCGATCGGTTTGATCGAAAACTTGCTCAGCCATATTCCCCCCTAGCTTCTCATTCTAGCGGGTGTTGGCGATTAATTTCTGGCCTGCACCAGCGCCTTCAACCAGCTCACCGTGCTGCACAGACAGTTGTCCCGCGACCCAGACGCTGTGAATACCCGAAGGTGTTTCAAAAGGTGCCTCGTAAGAGGCCTGCGCTGCAACGGTGGCGGGATCAAAAACCACGATGTCCGCATCGGCACCCACTTGTATCCGGCCTTTTTGCGCGAAAACGGGCGCAAAGGCCTCAAGTCGCTGTGCGGGATACAGACTCAGGCGCGCGATCGCGTCACTGAGGCTGAGAAGGCCTTCATCGCGGACATACTGACCCAGTACTCGGGTTGAGGTACCCGCACCATTGGGCACCACTTTGCGCTCATAGCTGAGCAGCGGCATGGCATCGCTGGCCACCATCACGTGGGGCCGCTCGATGGCTCGACGATTCCAGTCCTCCCGGATGTAGTGGTGCATCGTCTGCCCATCGGGTCGGGTTTCCCGATAAGCCTGGAAAGTTTCCTCTGTCAGCCATTCTCCGGTCTCGGCCCACTGCACATCGGTGTAGTCGATCGCAAAAATCTCACGCCAGTTGCGGGAAAAAACATCCGAAGAAATCGCAGCCGATCCCGCCGTCCAAGGAAACATTTCGGTGGTGACGTCGACACCCCGCGCTCGTGCGGCATCAATAGCGTCAAGCCAGTCATCCACACCGCTCATCGCACTCGCATTGAGATGACAGATATGGACCGAGGCCCCATATCGCTCTGCCGCCTCAATCACTTCAAGTAAACCCGCCGGGTCGCCATCGATGCCGCGGCGCACGTGCACAAAAACGGGGACCTCGTGGCGTGCGGCGACCGCAAACAACATGTCGCGCTCCGCGGCATCAACTGCACGAGTCATATAATCGAGCAGGAAGCCGATACCGAGCCCGCCGGCGGCCAATTCGACCTCCAGCAGCTGTTCAATCTGTCGACGTTGAGCGTCCGTGGCTGTTTGAGTAAAAGCTGGCTCAGACATATCGAGCTTGCCGGTTGTAGCCAGCGCTGCCAGCGCTTCCGGGTCTACCACCTGCATCCGGATCCAGGCGTGTCCTACCGACGCACCATAGTGCGCCAGAGGTGACTTGCCCAACTGTTGACCAAAACGGGCAATGGGAAACCCGCCCGCCTCAAGTTCCAACACGGTGGTCACGCCATCAAGCAACTCAAGGCGATACCCCGCTTCCGCCACGCTATGCGAATGGAGGTTGATAAAGCCAGGGGCGACGGTGAGGCCCATAGCGTCAATAACAGTGTCTGCCCGTAGTGGTGCTTCACTGACTGCAACAATTTTGCCGGCCCTGATCCCCAGAGAACGCACACCATCCAACTGACTCTCTGGATCGATCACTCTGCCGCCATTGATAGCGACCTCGTAAGATTCCGAAGGCTGACTGCAAGCCGTCAGCGATAACGTCCCGATCGCCATCAGACTGGCTAAACCGAGGCGGCTGAAGAGCTGGCAGAATGAATTTGAGGTCATACTAAAGACTCGGCTCACAACTTCTTTAGTCGAGGCTAACTACTGCTCTTCGGTCAAAGCTTATGACGGCTTTAAAACTCAAGCTCATGGCTGTCCTGCATGCCGTAAGCGGGATGAGTCGTCAGGAGAAGAGCGGCTTAGGCAACAGATAATGATCCAACAACATGATCGGGAAAATGGCCATGAGGTAGATGATGGAGAACCGAAACATTTTCATCGCATCACTGTTTTTCATCGTGCGCAACAATGTTGCCGCTTGGTAGATGAAAATACCGCCAAGTGCGGACGCGGCGATCAAATAAATCCAACTGCTCAGTCCGGTGGCTACCGGCAGGAGTGAGGCAACAAACAGCATCAGCGTATACAACAGGCTGTGCACCGCTGTATAACGGCTACCGTGGGTCACCGGCAACATGGGGATTTCGACCTTGGCGTACTCTTCCTTGCGTGCAATTGCCAGCGCCCAGAAATGGGGAGGTGTCCAAGCGAAGATAATCAGCACCAGCAGCAGCGCGTGACCATCAACCTGATTAGTGACCGCCGTCCAACCCAACAGCGGCGGCATGGCACCCGCCAAGCCACCAATCACAATGTTCTGCGGGGTCGCCCGCTTAAGATACAGCGTATAAATAAAGGCGTAACCCACCAAGGAGGCCAAGGTCAGCCACGCGGTCAGGGCATTGACCCACGTCAGCAACACCAACATGCCCAACGACCCAAGAATGAAGGCAAAAATAGCTGCGCCTTGAGAGTCAATCTTGCCTTTCACAATAGGCCGGCCGGAGGTGCGCGCCATAATGGCATCAACATGCTGGTCGGCCAGGTGATTGATGGCCGCAGCTGATCCGGCGCAAAGTGCGATGCCCAAACTGGCGAACACCACTGTATCAATCGCCACCACACCCGGCGTCGCCATGCACATGCCGACGATGGCAGTGAGGATCATCAACCAGACGACGTTCGGCTTACACAGTTCGTAGTAATCTCGCCAAGTGGCGCGCTCTGTCAGGCTGGTTTCCATTAGCTACTACAACTCGTCACAGGGTCAGGTGAATATCGCTCTTCAGGCAGTTTACTCGATGCGCCCTCTGGCTGCCCGCTCTCTTTCGTTATCCACGCTGGCAATATTGACGGATTGAGGGTGCAGTTGTCAGACTGAGCGAGCGAAACCATTGGGGCGGGGTCCGTTGTGAGCACAATCACGCGGGAAAAATTAATGATAGTGGTGCTGGTCGCCGCTGCGGCGGTCGGGCT
>JAYOUT010000088.1:0-2317 GCA_038151055.1 Luminiphilus sp. | reverse complement strand
GGCGTCTGGCGCGTTACTCTTTTTTATCGGCGTGGACCGTATCGACCCGGCTCGGTACGTCCTTACTGTGATCAACCAGCACATAAGCGAACACGTACATAAACACGGTCAGTAACAAGAACACGATCACGTGGGTCGTGTAGTTGGTACCTTCGGTTTTCTGACCACCCATTTCTTTTCCCCTTGTCAGAAGTGCTTATCGGCTCACTCAGTGGTGCGGTGACGCCGGCGCAGCAATGATCAATTCTTTCAGGAAGTAAACGCCCCGCTGAAAGAAGGTCCAATCAGCCTCTAGCGAGCCGATTGCCACCAACGTCAAAAGAAGCACCGGTGGCACGAGGATGAAATACACCATAGCCAGGCGCTCCCACACCATGTGCATGAACACAGCAATGATGAGTCCGGCTTTGAGCACCATAAAAAATAGGATCAAGAACCATCTCAGATAGCCTTGAACTTGATAGTAGTCCACCGCATACGACATCGCGCTTAATACGAAGAGCAGCGTCCAAATCTTGAAGTAGACACCCAGCGGGTGCTGGATGGCTTCTTCTTCACGGATGACGGGTTCGTGACCGTCAGCAGTATGGTCCATGAGTTACCCCCTACCAGAGATAGAAAAACGCGAAAATAAAGACCCAAACCAAGTCAACGAAGTGCCAGTACAGACCGAGAATCTCGATCTCCTCGTAGTTACCGCCGCGCTTGGTAAACCAGCCCGGAGTTTGGTCATCAAGATGTCCTGCGGCCACTTTGTAACAAAAGATGAATAGGAAGATCACGCCAATGGAAACGTGGAATCCATGAAAACCCGTTACCATGAAGAACACTGACCCGAACTGAGCTGCGCCCATCGGATTGCCCCAAGGCCGCACGCCTTCCTCAAATATCAGCTTGCTCCACTCGAACACCTGCATACCGACGAAGGTAGCGCCCAGCACCGCTGTCGCCAGCAGCAACCAGAACGTCACCCACTTGTTCTTGCGATAGCCATAATTCACAGCAAGCGCCATCGTGCCCGATGAAGTAATCAGCACGAAGGTCATAATCGCAATCAGAATCAGCGGGATGGGTGCACCACCGAAACTCAGCGCGAACACCTCACTGGCACTGGGCCAAGGGTCGAGCGTAGACATCCGCACGGTCATGTACGACGCCAGAAAGCAACCAAAAATAAACGTATCGCTGACAAGGAAGATCCACATCATCGCCTTGCCCCAAGGAACCCCCTTGAACGCACGTTGATCTGAACTCCAGTCATCAAAGAAGCCTGCTAAACCCGGCTTCAACTCCAGTGAATCCGACGCCATTGTCTCAGTCGACATGGTCTCCTCCCCCGTTTAAATAAAGCCGCAGATCCTGAGCAGGATCTCGAAATTGTTACCCGTAAACAGCAGGCCAAATACCAACAGCCATACACCTAGCAGGTAGTGCCAGTAGAGCGCGCAGTTCGAAACGCTGTGCTCCATGGCGCGCGCATTCGATTCGTTAAAGGCGCGACCCGCCGCTCGAGTCAGCGCCACCATGCCGCCTGCCATGTGCAGTCCGTGAATACCTGAAATCATGAAAAAGAAGCCGACCGACGGATTGCTGAAGTCACCCAGCACCATCGCCGTCAGCTGCTGCCAGGCCGCGAGCTGTCCGATCAGGAATAGCACCGTCAGTGCGCCTGCACCAACCAACGCGCCGCGCACCCACTGAACCTTGTCGGTTCGCGCCCACATCAGTGCGGCCTGAAGGCACAAACTGCTCAACAACAACACGCCGGTATTCGCCCATAGCAGGTTAATCTGTGGCGTTGGGCGCCAGTCTTGATACAGCATCCGACCGCCGTAGGCGACGATCATCAGCATGAAAAAGATGCTCACCACGCTGAGCAGTACTTTTAATGCTGACCGCCGCGAATTCAGCGCAATCTGAGTGCCCGACAGCGCGGGCGCAATAGGCCCGGTGTCTGCAATCCAAGGCTGTTCTGTGAAGATATTGCTCATTGTGCGACCTCAGTCTGGGCGTTACGTGGCGGCACGTTCTGAGGAATAAAGTCTTCCTCAACGCCCGGCACGCTGTAGTCATAGGCCCAGCGATACACGCAGGGTAACTCCTTACCAAAATTGCCATGCCCAGGCGGCGTGGTTTCGGTTTGCCACTCCAGCGAGGTTGCGTTCCATGGATTGCTCGGTGCCTTCTTACCGTTGAAGGCACTCACAATGAGGTTATATAGGAACACAATTTGTGCGACACCAACCACTAATGCAGCGATCGTAATACTGGCATTCACGTTCTGTGCTGAATCGGGCAAGAAAGTGGTACCGGTAAT
>JAYOUT010000087.1:0-6320 GCA_038151055.1 Luminiphilus sp. | reverse complement strand
TTTCCACGATTGGATTTTGCGATAGATCGTTGATGGCGCGACCTGCAAGGCCTTGGCAGCACGGTTCACGCTACCGTCAGAAGCAGCAATTGCCGCCTCGATGGCTTTTTTCTCTGTGATCCAGAGGGGTTCAATGCCACCGTCTGTGTCGCCTCCAGCAGTGAGTGACGCGTCGACGGACAGCCCGTCGGTATCAACGGCAACCTCGGTACCCGAGATCATGCGATAAACCGACGCCTCGTCGATCTCATCCGCCGAACCCAGCAGCACAAGCTGACGCATTGCGTTTTCCAACTGCCGCACGTTACCGGGCCATGAGTAATGCTTTAGGGCCTCGGCTGCCGCATCGCTGAGTTGAACAGCCTCCCTGCCCTCATCAGCGGCAATGGCTGACAAAAACCCCTGCGCCAGCAACAACACGTCGTCTGCCCTTTCGCGGACAGGCGGCATCCTCAGGGGAACGACGTGAAGGCGATAATAGAGGTCTTCGCGCAAGCGCCCCTCGCGCATTTCAAACAATGGGTCGCGATTAGTTGACGCAATGATGCGCACATCTGCGGCGACTTCGTTTGTGGCACCGACTGGGCGATAGGTACCGTGTTGAATCAATCTGAGCAGCGTTGACTGGGCTTCAAAACTCAGCGAGCACACCTCGTCCAGAAACAGCGTGCCAGCGGCAGCCTCCGCCACCAGCCCCCCGCCATTAATGCCGCCAAATAATGCTTGCTCCAGCTGATCGGCAGCTAAGGCTGCGCAGTCCACCACCACGAACGGGCCGGGCGCACGCGCCGATAACTGGTGAATGGCTCTCGCTGCCAGCTCCTTTCCCGTGCCGCTCTCACCCATGACGAACGCTGTGGCAAGGGTGCCGGCCAGTGACTCGACCGTTTCAAAAACGGTCTGCATGGCTGAAGACTGACCGCGCAGAGGACCCAAGCGCTCGCGCTTCACCGACAGGCTTTGAACCTGCTGCGTGAGTTTCAGTTTGTCTGCGGCGTTCAGCAGGGTGACGCGCAAACGCGCCGCATCGAAAGGCTTATTGAGAAAATCGTCAGCGCCGCTCTCAATCGCCCGCTCGGCGTAGTCGGCACCATGCCCTGTCATCACCACAACTGCCGGGCGTGGCGAAATACGCCACAGGTCGTCCATCAGGTCGAGCCCATTCCCGTCTGGCAGTTCAATATCGAGAAGCACCAGCTGTGGATTCAGCTGACTTAGCGATTCGCGGGCTTCAGCCAGAGTCTCAACAGCAGTGACGTCCAGGCCACTGCCGTCCAAATATTGTGTGTAGATGGCACAGAGGGTTGCACTGTCCTCGACAATGAGGGTTTTCACGCCAGTTCCGCCTCCTGCGGATCCTCTCGACGGCTACCAAGGCGAAGGATCACCTCTGAGGTCCGTCTCACTCTTTACTAAACGGAGAGTACCAGCTTTTGGTCAGCCTGGGCGTGTATCCAGTACAGCACTGCCGTCAGCAGCAGTACCGCGCCCACCTGGTGGGTCGCCGCCATGGGAATCGCTACCTGCGTCAGCACTGTTCCGATACCCAAGGCTACCTGAAACGTCAGCGCCAACAACATCAGCCATGCACCCCTTCGCACGCCGGCATGATCGCTCGTTCGCAACGACTGTACGCTCAGCACCAACACCAGGAGCGCCATAGCATAGGCCAGCATTCGGTGATTAAAATGAATCGTGGCCACCCCTTCGAAAGTGGCTTGCCAGCCTTCGGCGTAGTACCCCATGGGTACAAACGTCTCTCCCATCATCGGCCAAGTCGGATAGGCAAAACCCGCATCGGTGCCGGCCATGAATCCACCGGACAAAATCAGTGTGTAGACCCCCAGAATCAGCGCCCACCCCCAGCCGCTGATGTGCTTAAGCGCCGGCGAGAGACCCGCACTCACCCGCAATACCAGCCACATCATCAAGGCATAGATAGCGACCGCAACGCCAAGGTGTGCCGTTAGCCGATATTGGGAGACTGAGGGTCTGTCAACGAGGCCGCTCTTCACCATGTACCAGCCCAACAAGCCTTGCGCGGCGCCCAAAATCAGCAGCAGGATCAGAGTCGGCAGCAGTTGTGGCGCAATCATTTTGCGCAACGCAAAGACCACCAGAGGCACGAAATACATCAGGCCGATCAGACGGCCCAACACACGGTGCAGGTACTCGAACCAGAAGATCTGTTTGAATCCGGCGAGATCCATGCCCTGATTGATCTTTTGGTACTCGGGGTACTGCTGATACTCGGCAAAGGTGGCTAACCACTGTGCCTCGGTCAAGGGCGGTATCACGCCCATGATGGGCCGCCAATCCACCATCGACAGGCCGGACTCCGTGAGCCGCGTCACGCCGCCAAGCAGAATCATTCCCAAGATCGTGACGGCGCAGACCGCCAACCAGAGTGCTATCCAGCGCGCATGATCCTGCGCGTCGATTGTCGCTGTTGTCATGACGTTATCCCCCAGAGCCCTCATTCTACCCAAATCCGCGCAAAAGGTGCTTTCTGTCCTAAACTGCCCGCCCTCAGGAGAGCATCCATGCCCTACATTCGCCTCGATCAGATCGAGTTCAGTATCGGAACCCAGGTATTGCTGGACAAGGTAAGCCTGACGCTCGACAAAGGCGAGCGGCTGGGCCTTCTCGGCCGCAACGGCGCCGGCAAATCGACGCTCATGCGCATACTGTCAGGTGAACTCTCTGCCGAGGACGGCGAACGCTGGGTAGATCCCAACATCACAGTGGCGCGCCTTGAACAGGCACTACCCGAACACCTTGAGACCAACGTGTTTGATTACGTCGCCACAGGGTTAGCCGAGATTGGCGCCCTGCTCTCGCGATACCACACACTGACGGCAGATGGCTCTGCCGACGCGCTGGAGGAGTTGAGCCAGATTCAGACCCAGCTGGAGCATCTCGACGGCTGGACCATGGCGCAGCGGATCGAAAAGGTACTGCAGCAACTGGATCTGAATGCCGACGAACAGCTTGCGGCCCTCTCGGGAGGATGGCGTCGGCGCGCGGCGCTCGCCCGAGCGCTGGTGGTCGAGCCCGACGTCCTGCTCCTTGATGAGCCAACCAACCACCTCGATATCCCCTCCATCGACTGGCTGGAGCAACAGGTCACTGCGTTTGAGGGCGCCATCGTGCTCATTACCCACGACCGGCGCTTTCTACAGCGGGTCTGCAATCGCATCGGCGAACTTGATAGGGGCCATCTCTCTCTATGGCAGGCGGACTACGCTAAATTCCTGGTGTTACGGGAACAGCAAGCTGAAGCTGAAGCGCGAGCCGATGCCCTTTTTGACAAAAAGCTCGCGCAGGAAGAGACATGGATCCGGCAAGGCATCAAAGCCAGACGTACGCGTAATGAGGGTCGGGTCAGAGCCCTGAAAGCCATGCGCGAAGAGCGCGCGCAGCGTCGCGTGGCGCAGGGCAAAGGAAGCTTTTCACTCGAGGACGCCAACCGCTCGGGGCGACGCGTCGCCGAAGCGCGGGATATTTCGTTTCGCTACGAAAACGAACCGGTGGTGCACGATTTTTCCACCATTATTCAACGCGGTGACCGAATCGGCATTGTCGGCAGCAACGGCGTGGGAAAGACCACTGTCATCAAGCTACTGCTCGGTGAGCTCACCCCTGACGAGGGCGATGTGCTGCTGGGGACTCAACTTGAGATCGCCTACTCCGATCAGCTGCGAGGCGAGCTCGACCCAGAGAAGGATCTGATCGACAACGTCTGTGGCGGGCAGCAGTTCATTGAAATCAACGGCCAGCGCCGGCATGCCATCAGCTACCTCGGCGACTTCCTGTTTGCCCCCGACCGCATCCGAACCCCAGTCAAAGCCTTGTCCGGTGGCGAGATCAATCGAGCAATTCTGGCCCGCTTATTCACCCGGCCTGCCAATCTGCTGATACTCGATGAGCCCACCAATGATCTCGATATCGAGACGCTGGAGCTACTGGAAGAAATCCTGCTGGAATTCAAAGGCACGATTATTGTGGTCAGCCACGACCGGCATTTTCTCGACAAGGTGGTTACCAGCCTACTGGTGATGAAAGGCGACGGAAACGTCGAAGAGCAAGCCGGCAGCTACTCAGATTGGGAGGCCCGCGGCGGGCAACTCGCGGCGCCGGTCGGCCCTTCTGGCTCGTCCGCTACGTCTTCTAATGCGTCCTCTGGCGCTCGCTCTGCAGAAACGGCCGCGACCGACACCGGCGACGCATCTCCAACCCCGACACCAGCTCACGGGGGCGATGGGGCGCCCAAGAAAAAAACCAAATTGAGCTACAAGGATCAACGAGAGCTCGACGCGCTACCCGGTGAAATCGAGTCGTTGGAGGCGCGACACGCCGAACTGCTGGAGACCATTGCCCAGCCGGGCTTTTATGAGCAAGCGCCCGACGACGTCGCGGCCACGCTGACCGCGGTCACCGAATCGGAGCAAGCGCTGGATCGCGCGCTGGAACGCCTGGTCGAACTGGAAGGTTGAGAGAGAGGGCGCGACTCAAAGTATCGAGTCAGAGTGCCCAATCAGAATAAAGAGTCAGATTAGCGGGTTAAAGCACCGAAGCGACTGCCTCGACCACGCGACCGAGATTATGAGCGTTGAGCCCGGCGATATTGATGCGCGACGAGTCCAGCATATAGACCGACTGCTCTGCTCTCAGGCGTTGCGCTTGCTCAACGCTGAGCCCCAGAAACGAGAACATGCCGTGCTCTGTGCCGATAAAGCCAAAGTCTCGTCCGGTAGCGGTGGTCAAGGCCTCCTCAAACTGGCCTCGCAGTCCGTTAATACGCTGGCAGATTTGGCCCAACTCGGCCTCCCAAGCTGATCGCAATGCTGGCGAAGACAGCACTCTTCCCGCCAACAGCGCGCCATGAGCCGGTGGCATGGAGTACACACGGCGGGCCGCGGAAACGGCCTGACTCGCCATCGCTTCGGCGGCACGCGCATCGCCGCCCACAAACACCACGGCACCCGCACGCTCACGATACAGGCCAATATTTTTCGAAGAGGAGACCGCGATGATCATCTCGGGCACGCGCTCAAGCACCGACCGGATACCTGCGGCATCCTCATCAAGACCTGATCCCATCCCCTGATAGGCGAAGTCAATCATCGGCAGGAGCTGTCGCTCCGCCATCAAGTCAGCCAACACGTCCCATTGCTTTGGCGACGGATCGACACCGCTGGGATTGTGGCAACAGCCGTGGAGAAGGACCACGTCACCCGACTGGGCACCCTGCAAGTCCGCCAGCATGGCATCGAAGTCCAGACCTTTCATTTCCGGGGAGTAGTAGCGATAGGTTTTGAATTGCAGCCCCACCGAGCCCATCAGCGGGATATGCACCGGCCAGGTCGGATCACTCACCCACACGGTGGCATCCGGTGCAGCCGCATGCAAAACCTCGGCACCCAGCCTCACCGCGCCACAACCTCCCGGCGTCTGCACCGCTGAGCTGCGGTCACCGAGCTGGGCCATACCCGCTTCCCCGAATACCAGCGAGCGGATCCCGTTCAGATAATCGGGATCTCCCTGGGGCGGCATATACACTTTAGTTTGCTCTTCACTGACCAAGGCCTGCTGAGCTCGCTGGACCGACTCAAAGACCGGACAGAGGCCCGTTTCGTCCATGTAAACGCCCAACGTGAGGTCGACCTTGTCGGGGTTGGGGTCGGCGCGACAGGCGGCTGCCAAGCCCAAAATAGAGTCAGGTGGCAGCACGGGAAGAGTGTCAAACATGGCAAAACTCGGGAATGCGGCGTCAAATAGAGCGCGAAAGTATGCTCGACGAACCGAGGGCGCTACAAGCCCTGTTATCCTCTACCTGTCGCCTTCGGTCGCTGGCTTTTTCTGGGACTCACCGTCACCGCACCTTGAATGCTCACAATGCACCTCATACCCTCATGACAGTATCGACTTCTGATACGCCCGCATCACCCGCGCCGCCTGGGCAGCGCGATGAGCTCTTTTCGTCTCCATTGTCTGACCCCGGCCTGTTTCGTTTCGATGCCTCTGTCGCGTCAGTCTTCCCGGATATGATCAATCGCTCTGTACCGGGCTATGCCACAGTAGTGGGAATGACTGGCACCCTCGCCGCCCAGCACGCGCGGCCAGGCTCACATATCTATGACTTGGGATGCTCATGGGGTGCCTCGTTGCTATCGGTAGCCCGCGAACCTGCCTGTGATCGCTGCGAGCTTATTGGCATCGACAATTCAGCAGCAATGCTCGAGCAAGCGGGCACTCACCTGGCGCAGTTTCCGGAGGCGCGCCGAATTGAGCTCCGGCACGCGGATGTGCTGGACAGC
>JAYOUT010000086.1:0-6368 GCA_038151055.1 Luminiphilus sp. | reverse complement strand
GTCTCCACCAACAACTGTGTCGCCATGACGTCGATGGAAGCCTGCGATCTGCAATATCGCGTGGTGGTGACCAGCGACGCCACCGGCACCGATAGCGAGGAGATGCAGGAAGCCACGCTCACCATGCTGAAACGATTATGGTCGCGGGTTCTCACGACCGACGAAGTCCTCAGCGAACTCACTGCTGGAGGAAGCCACACCTGACGGGCCTCCAGAACCCCCGCCTGATCGGCGGGGTGCTCGTTGCAGCGGGCGCACTCTTGCTGGCCGCGAAAGGGCTCTTTGCCAAGGCACTCTATCAGCAAGGCCTGAGCTTCCATGATGTCGCGGCGATTCGCTCCGTCTTGGCCGTCCCCGGTTTCGCGTTGCTCGCCTGGCTATATCGCGGCAATGCTGAGCAGACTGCGAGTTCAGAAAGCTGGACTCGCTATGTACTGCTGGCGGTGTTTGCAGGAGTGCTGTGCTATTACCTCGGCGCGATGGCCAACTTTTATGCGCTGACCATCGTCGATGCCAGCGTCGAGCGGCCTTTATTGTTTGCCTATCCCATCTTCGTTGTTGTGATCACCATGCTGATGACTCAACGGCCACCGACACGTAGGGTGCTTTTGGCCCTGCTCCTAACCACTCTTGGGGTCGTGCTCGTCACAGGTGCGCTGAATGTCACGTTAACGATGAGCGAATGGTCAGGCATGGCATGGATACTATTTTGTTCACTGAGCATTGCCATTTACACCCTCATCAGCGGCGAGCTGACGCGGCGCATGGGCAGCGGTCTTTTTACGCTCACCGCCATGACCGCCGCCGCAGTGGGCATGGCCATCCACTATCAAGTGTTTCGCGGTTGGGAAAATATCGCTCTGTCCAGCGACGCCTGGTGGACTCTCTCGGGGTTAGTGGTGTTTTCAACGGTGTTGCCGCTGTTTTTTATGGCAGAAGGCGTGCGCCGGGTCGGCGCTTCTAAAGCCTCTCTCATTAGCACACTGGGACCACCAGCGACCGCCGTTATGGCGCAGGAGCTCACAGGCGAGATCCTCGCCCCTGCCCAGTGGCTTGGTATTGGATTGGTGCTGATCGGCGTCATGGCGCTGGAGGTTCGGCGACAGCGATCCACCTGAACGCCGCTTCCAGCTCGCTTTGAGTTGGTATTTCAGTTAAATGTCCGTACAATTAAGCAATACCAGATTTGAGGCCTTGTTCATGTACGGCACACGCTCGCTGGGCGCCAGCTTCGGCGCTGAAGTGTTAGATTTCCAGCTCTCCGGAACACCCTCGGAAGCCGACATTGCGGCGATCCGAAGCCTGTGGGCAGAACACAAACTGTTGCTGTTCCGGAATCAGTCCTTCGACGAGGCAGCGCTTGTGGGCTTCAGTCGCCAGTTTGGCGATCTGGAAATTCACGTGAGGGAGGAGTATCTCTCCCCCGAGCACCCCGAAATTCTCTATGTATCGAATATAGAACGCGATGGACGGCGCATCGGGATTCTCTCCGATAGCGAGGTCGGCTGGCACTACGATCAGATATACCTGCCCAAGCCTGCCGTGGGCTCTCTGTTGATGGCCGATACGCTTCCCCCTGAGGGTGGCAATACGGAATTCGCGGATATGTGTGCTGCCTGGGAGGCGCTTCCTGAGGCGACGCGTGAAAAGCTCGATGGGTGCCTGGCTAATCAGTCCTACGAGGCCTTCAATCAGGCCTACAGCGTGCCCACTAATAACAAGCAAAAAGCGCGGTCGCCGGATATCCATCATCCGATTGTCCGCACGCACCCGGTTACGGGAAGAAAAGCACTTTACCTGTGCCCGGGCATGACCACCGAGATCGTGGGTTGGGATGCTGATGAGAGTGCCGAGATGCTGAGCTTTCTCTTTGACTGGACCACCAAGCCGGAGTTTGTGTACTCCCACGCCTGGCAACCGGGTGATGCATTGATGTGGGACAACGCCTGCACGATGCACCGAAGAGATCCCTTTGATCCTGCGCATGCGCGTTTAATGAAACGCACCACCATATTACCGCCCGCTGATTTAGCGGTGCCGTTCTAATCTGGGGGATTACCATATCGCCACTCCCCCAGGGGGGGCAGCTATGGGCTTATTCCTCAGTGTCGCCTTCGGGCACCGCCGGAGGCTGACACCCCGTCGCGCAACACTGACCTGGCTGCTTTTGCCGGCTGGGGGCGCCGGACGATCCAGACTCCGCGACGCCTCGATCCAGCAAACGCTCGACCAGTGAGCGACGCTCCTCTATCGGATACCGGCGGTAAATCTCCCGCTTCATCGCCTGAGGAGAGCCACCGCCATGAAGACTGATCACCGAATACCATCCGCCGGTTGACGACGCTGTGATATCGCCAAGGAATCGCGCTACCTGCTTGCGCTGGTCGTAAGGGATATCCGGGCGGCCAGCCAGCACCGAGGCCAAATCGCCTGACGTTGCCGGGTTATGGTCCTCATCAGGTCCGGGCAACGCGACAATGAGCCCGCCCGACACTTCGTGGGCAATGCGGTGCATGTCATATATCTGCGTGGCTAACAGCAACTTGCCGACATTGGAAAACACAGGCTCTGGCATCCAGGAACCGCAGGGATCCTCTACGCCATAAACCGAGGCAGCCACGCCACAGGCAAAGAAGCCCTCAACCAGTTTGATGAGTTCGGCCATGCTGTCACGCAGGTGTGGCACGCTATCCATATCGAGGCCGTTAGCCTCAGTCATCAGTGACCCCGCACCAATGAGCAAATCGCCAAAGCCGGCCCGCGCACCGATACAACTGTGCCGATGATGGTTGGCATATGAGGTCACCAGATGTTCGGTGTATTGCTGCTCTCCTGCGAGGAATACCTGATCCCACGGCACCAGCACCTGATCAAAATGGCATACCGCAACACTCTGCCCGTACTTTGAGCTGAATTGAGCATCGGCCTCACCCGGCCTGCCCGCGGGTCGCGAGATAATTGTGAGGCCCTTCGCATCGATAGGGACCGCACAGCACACTGCGAAATCAGCGTCCTCCTGTCGCATCGTTCGGCAAGGCATCACCAGCAGTTCGTGCATATATGGACCACCGGTCACAATTGCCTTCGCCCCCGAGATGACAACACCCTCAGCGCGTCGCTCCGTGATATGCACGTAGCTGTCAATATTTTGCTGGTCGCCGGGGCGCTTGCTGCGATCCCCTTTGCCATCGGTCATGGCGACTCCGAGTGTCAGATCCTCGTCCTGAATCCGATGCAGGTAGGCAAGAAAACGCTCGTGATGCTCCCCGCCATGATCCTCAGACATCTGCCACGTCGCCTGATATATGGCATTGAGCGCATCGTGGGTCAGATAGCGCTGGGCACAGCCACTCTCTCGGCACAGTAACCTGACCGCCTCGAGCTTGGACAGCAAGTCCTCGCTATGACGGTTAATGTGCAGCATGCGATTCACGGTCTTACCTGAGGTGGCCTGATCAGCCAACATCAGTCCACCGTACTCGGGCTTCTGAGCAAAATCGTAGGTCACGCCGATCGCTCGGATACCGGGCTGCAATCGGGGTTCATCTACTACTGAGTCAATCCGGTCTCCGTCGACATAAACCGTCGGACTGTACTCCCGGAGACTCTCCTCGTACTCGGCCGCGCTCATGATGCGGCCCCCTGCTTTCATCAACATACCCTGCTCCTCGCGCGCTTAATCAGCGCCGCTGGCTCCAGTCCGCAGCAATACCATCAATGCCGCTACGTGATTCATTTCATCAAGATGGATTAGCGCGTCCCATAACTGCTCGGCCGACTCGCGACTGATGGTCAGCGCACAGTTTTCGAGGAATTTACCGCGCACCTCATCATGGGATAGCGCCTTGCCTTCGGCTCCGCGGTTCACCGCCTCAAAATGCTCAAGCTCGCTACCATCCCGGAGCGTGATCTTCACACCACCGGAAAACGCATCAGGGTAACGGGACCGTGCGTCATGGGCACAGTCAATGCGCTGCGCCAAGTCCAGTACCTCGGTGTCTAAGCGCGCGGCATCTTCCAACTCAGCCAGGCTAAAACGCCCCTTACACAATGCGGTCGCGACTGCGTAGGGCACGCTGAATTTGGCGTCGTATTCGCCTTGTGGCTGCCGCTTCGCTTCGATGGGATCCACCACAACGCCAAACTGGCGCTCATGCAGCAAGATCGTGACTGATTCAATATCCTCGGGCGCCACGCCGTGTTCTCGACGCAACGTTAACGCCGCGTCCACCGGGGCGTGATTAAAGTGGCAAATCGGAAAGGGCTTAATCGCCACAGTCCGCAATGCCCATTCCTGAAACAGTTTGGCTGACACCGCCTCGGTGTCGACTGAGGTACCCGGCGCATAAAGCGCATAAAAACCGAAGCGGCCACCATAGGCCTCAGCTGGCCCCTCAAAGCCTGACACACCAAGCGCAGCCGCCTGCAGGGCTGCTGAGGCCGCCCAGCCGGGATGGAGCCGTTTGGTCCAGCTACCGTCATCCAAAAAGGCCATGCTGCCGCTACTCATGCTCAGCGCAACGCCTTGGGCCCTCACCAGCGCCTCAGCGTCGCCGCCCATCAAACGCGTGGCAGCCACCGTCGCCCCAAACACCCCAACCACGCCAGTAGGGTGAAAACCGACCTGCTGGAAGACACCGCCAGCCTGAGTGCCCAACATGGCGTCAACTTCTATCGCTGCCAAGGTCGCCAACATCAGGTCGGCGCCACTGAGTTGATGCTGCTCAGCCAAGGCCAGTGCAGCAGGGAACGCGCTGGCGGTGCAATGGACCACCGACGCGAGATGAGTGTCATCGTAGTCAAGGCCGTGAACCAGCAGACCGTTCATCAGCGCCGCATCGCGGAGTGATACCGTGTCTTGCTGACCGATGATCGTTGACGTCCCCGCGCTTCCCAAAAGCGCCAGTGACTGAAGCGACTTGCCCGCAAAGTCGTACTGTCGGGAGGCCAACGCAATGCCTATCGCGTCAGCAAGGCACAGCTTCAGGTAATGCCAGACGTCGTCCGGCACGTCGGCTCGATCTAATGCGAGGACGCTATCCGCTATGGCACGGCTAAGCGGCGCCGTCTGGTGGGTAAGGTGGGAGGCTTGCATCGGACACTCCGGAAATGTCCGGACATAATACACCAACCCACAGGCTGTGCCGACTGCGGGCGGCCGACGCTAGCGAAGCGTTAGCCCCGATGCGACACGCCATGGCTTATCCAAGCAACTGATCTGCCAAGGCGAGAATGCGCTGGCTCTTATAAACAATCGGATAATCGATGAAATATCCGTCCAACTGTATCGAAGCGGAGCCCTCAGCCTCTGCAGCTTCAAAAGCAGCAACCACCGCTCTGGCGTGAGCAATCTCCTCTTCGGATGGCGTAAAGATCTGGTGCGTCAACGGAATCTGGTCGGGATGAATGCACAGCTTGCCGCCAAATCCAAACTGTTTGCCGTGCCTCGCCGATTGCAGAAAGCGGTCGTTGTCTTTGATCTGTAGCACAACGGTATCGATGGGTGGCTCTAGGTCGCCCAACCTTGCGGCGTGAGACAGCTTGGCGCGGGCGTAGGCCAACACGGTTTCATCGGCTCCCCACTCATAATTGAGATCGAGGGTGTAGTCGCCTCCGCCAAACGCCATCCTTCTCACGCGGCTATCGGCGGTCGCAATCTTCTTGGCTGACTCCACGCCTGCGGCAGTTTCGATGATCGGCATCAAATCCAGACTGCCCACTGGCAACCCCTGCCCGGCCTCGGCTGCCGCCAACAGACTCTCTAATTGGTTGATGCACGAGCGCGACTCCACTTTCGGCAACACGACCCCATCGAGCCAGGGACCGACGGTCGCCTTAATATCCTCCTCGCAATACGGCGTATCGACACTGTTCACGCGAACATAATGGCGGGTTGCGCGGTCCGGTCGTGCACTAAACGCGTCCACCACACACTGGCGCGCGGCCGGTTTTTCGGCGATCGCCACCGCGTCTTCCAGGTCCAGAATGACCGCGTCGGCCCCTACCTGAAATACCTTTTCCACGCGCCGTGGATGATTAGCCGGTGTAAACAGGAAGCTGCGGATGGGGGTATCGTGGTTCGGTGCCATCTCAGTTGCTCCAGGACCAGTGGTCGGCTGTCTGCCACCCGCGTGTGAACTCAAAGGTGTAACTGAAGTTACTGGCAGGATGCTCAGAAATTGAAACCTCGAACACGCGGCCGCCCCTACCCTGATAGAAACGACTGACGCTTAATGACGGCGAACCCGCCTTCACTCCCAGCGCTTCTGCCTTCTGCGCTGACAGCACCCCTGCGGTGAGGCGAACCGTAATGTTTTCAATACTTTCTTTAAATGTCTCCGCGATCATTTCGTAAACCGGGCGCGCGC
>JAYOUT010000085.1:0-6561 GCA_038151055.1 Luminiphilus sp. | reverse complement strand
GCCCCTTTCAGGCCGTCAATCCTCACACTTGCGCTCGGACCCGCGAAGGCGTATCTTTCGCGCCCTTGATCCGGCCCAGTGGCTGGGTTTCGGTGCCTGAACTCTGCCCCGCCCTAAGGCGGTCTGACTCGCGAGCAGGCTAACTGAGAGGAAAAATCAATGTACGCAGTGATCAAAAGCGGTGGCAAGCAGCACCGCGTGGAAGAAGGCGAGCAGCTCAAACTCGAGAAGATTGACGTTGCAACTGGTGAGACCGTTGAGTTCGACGAAGTACTCATGGTGGGTTCAGGTAGCGACGTCAAGATTGGTGCACCGCTCGTAGAGGGCGGCAAGGTCACTGCAGAGGTAGTGGCGCATGGTCGGCACGACAAGATTCGCATCGTGAAATTTAACCGCCGTAAGCATCACCGGAAGGAAACCGGTCATCGCCAGTGGTATACCGAAGTCAAAATCACAGCGATCAGCGGCTGACAGGAGACTCGAGAAATGGCTCATAAAAAAGCAGGTGGTAGTACCCGTAACGGGCGAGATTCTGAAAGCAAGCGACTCGGCGTCAAGGCGTATGGCGGCCAGGCTGTCTCAGCCGGCAGCATCATTGTCCGCCAGCGTGGGACTCGTTTTCACGCGGCCGAGAACGTACGCGTGGGTAAGGACCATACTCTGTACGCCACAGCTGATGGCACGGTAGAGTTTTTCAATGGCGGCCCGCAGAATCGCAAGCAGGTCCGTATCGTAACGGCGTAAACCGGACGCCGAAGGATCTGAAAAACCTCGTCAGCCGGCGAGGTTTTTTTTTGCTACCCACTCAGGCTGAACCATGAAATTTGTCGACGAAGCCACTATCGAAGTCACCGCGGGTAAAGGCGGTAACGGTTGCGTGAGTTTTCGTCGTGAAAAGTATGTACCCAGAGGCGGGCCCGACGGTGGCGACGGCGGCGATGGTGGCTCGGTTTTTCTGGAAGGTGACGACGCACTCAATACCATGATCGACTACCGCTATACCCGGCGGTTTCGTGCGGACAATGGTGAGGCGGGCCGCGGGCGCAACTGCTCAGGCAAATCGGGTGTTGATCTGGTGTTACCCGTGCCGCTGGGGACGACAGTGCTCGATGAAGACTCCGGTGAAGTGCTCGGTGATATCCGCGAGGCGGGAGAGCGTTTGCTGGTCGCGCAGGGGGGCTTCCATGGACTCGGTAATACCCGCTATAAATCCAGCGTCAACCGTGCGCCGCGTCAAAGCTCACCTGGCACTGAGGGCGAATCCCGTCGGCTGAAGCTGGAGCTCAAGGTGCTCGCCGACGTTGGATTGCTGGGCCTACCCAATGCCGGCAAGTCGACCTTTATTCGCGCGGTGTCCGCAGCGACACCCAAGGTGGCGGACTACCCGTTCACCACGCTGATTCCTAGCCTGGGGGTGGTGTCGGTTGATGCACACCGGTCTTTCGTCGTGGCTGATATCCCGGGTTTGATCGAAGGCGCGTCTGAGGGTGCGGGTCTGGGTATTCGCTTTCTCAAGCACCTGACCCGCAACCGCGTGCTGTTGCATCTCGTTGATGTTGCGCCGATTGACGGCAGCGACCCGGCTGAGGCGGCCTGTGCTGTTATTCGGGAGCTCGAGCGTTTCAGTCCCGCATTGGCCGCGAGGCCTCGATGGCTGGTGTTGAACAAAATCGACCTGCTCGACGCTGACGCCATTGCGAATTGCCGGGAACGCGTGGTGGCGGCACTGAACTGGCAGGGGCCGGTCTATGAAATTTCTGCTGTGGCGGGTATGCAAACAGACGTGCTCTGCGGGGACTTGATGACGCATCTCGAAGCTCATGTGGAGCAATTACGGACAGACCCGGCTGCCGGTGAGGCAGAGCAGGCTGCCCAAGAGCGTATGCAGCACGAAGCGCGGGAGCGGATTGCGGCACTGCAGGCCGCCCGGGCTGAAGCGCGCGCTCGTGCAAAGGAGGGTGGCGACGACGATGATGAGGTCGCCGTGGAGTATCGGCATTGAGTACCCAAACCAAGCCCGGTGACCGGCAGAGACTGGCAGATGCCCGACGGTGGGTCATTAAGGTCGGCAGTGCCTTATTGACGGACGACGGCCGTGGGCTGGATCTGTCCGTCGTCAGCCGCCTCGCGGATCAACTCGCCGCGTTGCGTGCAGGTGGGCGCGATGTGGTACTGGTATCAAGTGGAGCGATCGTCGCGGGCCTGGCGAGATTGAAGCTGTCTGAGCGTCCCCATGAAGTGAACCTATCGCAAGCGGCCGCCGCAGTCGGACAGTCTGCGCTAGTGCGCGCTTATGAGGAGTGTTTGGGTCCGCACGGCGTCACCACTGCACAGATTCTGCTGAGCCATGCCGACGTGCGTGCCCGCGACCGTTACCTGAATGCGCGCAGTACGCTCAACACGTTGCTATCCATGGACGTCTTGCCCATCGTGAACGAGAACGACACGGTCGTTACCGATGAAATCCGTCTCGGTGATAACGACACGCTGGCGGCGCTGGTAGCCAATTTGGTTGACGCCGATGCGTTACTGATTCTGACCGATCAGGATGGCTTGATGGATGGCGATCCGCGGCGCGCCACTAATGCGCAGCTGATTCAATCCGCCGACGTACACGATCCCGAGTTGGATCAGGTCGCGGGGGGTGGCTCTACTTTGGGGCGCGGCGGGATGGCCACCAAGTTAAGTGCTGCGCGTCTCGCGGCACGCTCCGGCACGGGTACGGTGATCGCCAACGGTCGGGTGCCGGATGTTGTGGCGAGCGTCGCCGGTGGAGAATCCGTTGGCACCTTCCTGCAAACTCAGCGGCAACCGCAAAGTGCGCGCAAGCAGTGGCTGGCCAGTTTGCTTCATGCCAAGGGTCAGTTAGTACTGGACGATGGTGCGGTGCGAGGTGTGTCCGAGCAGGGACGATCTCTGCTGCCGATTGGCATCACTGCGGTGTCGGGTGAGTTTCAGCGCGGCGATCTGGTGTCGTGTGTTGACAGTGCCGGCCGAGAGCGCGCGCGAGGACTGGTGAACTACACCGCCGAAGAGGCGGCGGCCCTGATTGGTAAAAGTTCTGACCAGGTAGAAGCCACACTGGGCTATTGCGGCGACGAAGAAATGATTCATCGCGATAATTTGGTCAGGGGCTAATGTCATGACGCCCACTACGCTCGTTTTTGTCTACGGCGGTGCCTTGTTCGCGGTGTCGCTACTGGGTAGTAGCTTGCCGCGACGCTTTCAGATGACGCACACCCGGACCCAGATGGTGTTGAGCCTGGTCTCAGGGTTAATGCTGGGGGTAGCGCTATTGCATTTGATTCCCCACAGCTATGCGGCCGTTGAGCGTATCGATTCGGTCATGATTTGGACACTCGCGGGTTTGGTTTTCATGTTGCTGCTGTTGCGATGGTTTCACTTCCACCAGCATGATTTTGGCGCGGCAGCGGCAGACTGTGACCTGGCCTCCGGCGACAGTCATGACCACGCCCATGCCCACGACCATGCACATCCACCGGATCAAAGTTTGGGTGCCGCTGGTTTGTTCGCCGGGCTGTGTGTGCACACGGTTGTCGATGGCTTGGCATTGGGTGCAGTGCTGGTGAGCGCCTCAGCAGGCGTTGGTCTGGCAGGGGCGGGGGTATTTCTGGCGATATTGCTTCACAAGCCGTTGGATGCACTGTCGATCGAGACGGTGATGGCGGCAACAGGCTCGACGCCGGCTGCCCGCAGGCTCGCCGGTTGGGTGTTTGCACTGCTTTGCCCACTGGTGTTGTGGTTGTTTTATTTCGGGGCCGCACCCTATCTGGCTCTGGATCTCTGGTTACCGGCCACGCTGGCGTTTTCTGCCGGCGCCTTCATCTGTATTGCGCTTGGGGATCTACTGCCCGAGGTACAGTTTCACAGTCATGACCGCGTGCGCCTGACATTACTGTTCTTGTTGGGTATCGGCCTCGCCATGACGCTCGGCTGGTTTGAGCCGGCGCATTGAAGCAACTGAGTGGCGAGCTCAATCGCGCGCCGCGATGAAGGGCTAAAGGTCGGTTAATTCTCAGCGCCGAGGTGACGCGCCAGCTGCTCCGTCAGTTCCGCGTCATGGGTTGGACCCAGCCAACCCTGCAGTTCCTCGGTGACCAATTCGGTCAGTGTGTCCAGATGGTCGGTCTCAGCATTGAGGCAAGGGATGTACTCGTATCGCGTACCGCCGGCTTCGAGAAACGTATCCCGGTTCTCCATGCCGATCTCCTCGATGGTTTCCAAGCAGTCCGCGGAAAACCCGGGGCAGACGACTTGCACCGCTGTGACGCCTTGGCCTGGCAGCGCCTCAAGGGTTTCGTCGGTGTAGGGCTGTAGCCACTCCTCACGACCAAATCGTGATTGGAAGGTGGTCATCATCTCGTCGTCACTCAACTCGAGCGCCTCACCAATCAAGCGCGACGTTTTATGGCACTGACAGTGATAGGGATCACCCTCCATCAGGTAGCGTTTCGGCATGCCGTGATAAGACAGGATCAGTTTTTGCGCGCGACCATGGGTTTCCCAGTGCGCGCGGATACTGTCAGCCACGGCGGCAATATAGCGAGGGTGGTCGTGGTAGGCGCTGACAAAACGCAATGCGGGAAGCCACCGTCGCCGGGTCAGGTCCTGACTGACCTCATCAAAGGTTGAGCCTGTCGTGGGGCCGCCGTACTGCGGATAGAGCGGTAGCACTACCAATTTCTGCACCCCCGCATCAAACATCTCGGTCAGGACGTCGGCAATCGCTGGCGAGCCGTATCGCATGGCACCGCGGACGATAAAGCGATCACCGTGTCGGGCGAGCAAGCGTTCGCTCACGCCTGACACCTGATCTTCAAGGTGCGCGAGCAGCGGCGAGCCGCGCTCGTTCCACACGGCTCTGTAGGCCTCGGCTGAGCGCTTTGGGCGAGTATTCAGGATGATGCCGTTCAGAATGAGCCACCAAATAGGGCGCGGTACCTCAACGACCCGAGGATCCCACAGAAACTGCTTGAGATAGGGCTTCAATGCTTTCGCAGTGGGTGCTTCAGGCGTCCCCAAATTGGTCAGCAGCACACCAATACGCGGAGCTGTTGAATGCGAGTAATCGGCCTGACCGACGTATTTCATAGCGGGTTCCTGAGCGCTGCGCTCCCTCATCACTGCGCCTGGGCGCAAGATGGCGTCGGGCGCGATTGTAACCTATACGTTCATTGACTCTGGCTTGATCAGTGCGTACAAACAAGGCGTCGTGGCCACTAGGTCGCGGCACCGCAAAGCATCAGAATAACGACAGCACGCATTACAAAAACACCAGCATAAGAGCCCAACAGGATGTGGTTATGAGTCTCGACTTTGACAGCGCGCGTCAGCCCAACCCCCATTTCACGGAGGAGCATCATGCCTGGCGCGAGGCGCTTCGCCGATTTATTGATAGTGAAGTCATGCCCTACGCGGATGCGTGGGATGAGGCGGGAGAAATACCTATCGAGCTGTGGCCCAAAGCGGCAGCTGTTGGCTTGTTGGGCCTCGGTTATCCGGAGCAGTTTGGCGGTACGCCCGCCGATAGCTGGCACTCGTGGATTGTTAATGAAGAGCTGTCCCGAGTTGGCGCTGGTGGCATCAGCGCCTCGCTGATGGTGCATGGCATCGGTTTGCCACCGGTATTGAACTGGGGGCCTGACTGGATGCAGACGGAGGTCGCACCACCGGTACTACGGGGCGAGAAATGGATTTCGCTGGGCATCACCGAGCCCGGCGGGGGCTCGGACGTGGCGAATTTGACCACCACGGCGGTCCGCGACGGAGATCATTTCGTTGTCAGCGGTAGCAAGACCTATATTACGGGCGGCATGCGCGCCAACTGGGTATCGACCGCGGTGAGAACGGGTGGTGACGGCGCGGGCGGCGTCTCCATGCTGCTGATTCCGACCGATGCCGAGGGTTTTTCGCGGACGCCGCTGGATCGCAAGATGGGATGGTGGGCTTCTGATACCGCCACCTTGTATTTCGATGAGGTCCGTGTGCCCGTTGCCAACCTGATCGGTGCCGAAAACGAGGGTTTCAAGGTCATCATGACCAACTTCAATAGCGAGCGTATGGGCATGGCTGCGGCGATGGAGGCCTACGCACGGGTTTGTCTCGAAGAAGCGGTCGCCTGGGCCACCGAACGTAAGACGTTTGGCAAGCGTCTCGCTGATCATCAGGTTATCCGCCACAAAATCGCGCAGATGAAGCAGCAGCTCAATGCGACCCAAGCCTATATTCGCTTTTGTTACGAATCGATTGAGGCGGGCACGCCGAATCCGGGCGATATCGCTCTATTGAAGGTGCAGGCCAGTGAGGTAATGGAGTTCTGTGCGCGGGAAGCCATGCAGATATTGGGTGGTCTGGGCTATATGCGAGGCAATCGTGTCGAGCGCATTTATCGAGAGGTCCGCGTGAACGCCATTGGCGGCGGGTCCGAGGAGATCATGCGCGATCTGGCTACCCGCCAGTATGGCCTCTGATCCACCGGTGCTCTGAGGCAGGGCCTTCACCATGGCTCCGCCCCGGAAAGCCTCTCTGCGCGGTGGGATG
>JAYOUT010000084.1:0-6770 GCA_038151055.1 Luminiphilus sp. | reverse complement strand
AGCATCAGCTTGCTGCCCTCGGGCAATGCCATCACCGCGTCCACCATCTGGGTCACGGTCTGGGCTTTCAGTGTGACGCCATGAGTGGGACATCGTGGGTCCCCGACCCGGGCAAAAAGGAGCCTCAGGTAGTCGTAGATTTCGGTGATGGTGCCCACGGTGGAACGGGGGTTGTGAGACGTTGATTTCTGCTCGATGGAAATCGCCGGCGACAAACCTTCAATGTGGTCAATGTCGGGCTTTTCCATCATCGACAGGAATTGCCGTGCGTAGGTCGACAGTGACTCAACGTAGCGCCGCTGTCCCTCGGCATAGAGGGTGTCGAAAGCCAAGGAGGATTTACCCGAGCCCGAAAGCCCCGTGATCACCACCAGCTTGTCCCGGGGAATATCGAGATCGATATTCTTCAGGTTGTGGGTTCGCGCGCCGCGTACCTCGATGGTATCCATGTCCCGACCTGTCAAAACGGTGCCAATCCAACAGTATACGAGGATCTGGCGGTCACGGACTGACCCGTCCGCTTTTTGACCGCGTGTTACACTGGCCACCCCGCGTAGGCGACAGGTCCGTGTTAGCCAAAGAACCTTTTTCTGCCACAGAGCGACGGGCTGTGTTGGGGCTCGCCAGCCTGTACTGCCTGAGAATGCTGGGACTGTTCATGGTCCTGCCGCTGTTCGCCGTCTATGCCCAGGAGCTTGCGGGTGCCAACGCGGCCAGCATTGGCTTGGCGCTGGGTGCCTATGGGCTGACCCAGGCTGCATTACAGGTGCCACTGGGCTGGCTATCTGATCAAATCGGCCGCAAGCCCGTTATCGTTGCCGGTCTCAGCCTGTTGGTGCTGGGTAGTCTGGTCGCGGCCATGGCAGACACCTTGGTCGGATTGGCGGTCGGGCGCCTGCTACAGGGCTCGGGTGCTATTGCATCGGCAACCATGGCGCTAGCCGCTGACTACACCCGTATTGAACAACGCACCAAAGCCTCTGCCATCATTGGCGCCAGCATTGGTATTTCCTTCGCTTTGGCGCTGGTGATCGGACCTATATTGGCGGCCTGGGGCGGGTTACCACGGGTTTTCGAAGTGACGGCCGCCATGGGCGGGTTGGGACTGCTGGTTGTGTTGTTCTGGTTGCCCCCGACGCCCCAGCTCAGTGAGGGTGGTCAGGCGCATATTGCAGACCGAGAGCGACTGGGGGAGGCCCTATGGGGTCGCGGTTTGGGCATCCTCCACGCGAGTATCTTCTGCCTTCACTTGTTATTGATGGCCGCTTTTACGGCTATTCCAGCGGTTATGACGCAGCAGGTCGGGCTTGGCCCCGAGCATCACGCCTGGGTGTATTTGGCAACACTGTGCGGGGCGCTACCCGGTGTGGCCATCTTGATCAGGAGACGGCGGGAACTGGAAGATCCCCGACCGCTACTGGCACTGACTGTCGTGCTGACGGTATCGGGTTTGGTGATGGCGCTTTGGGCGACTTCTTTGATGACGCTGGGCTTGGGGCTAGTGTTGTTCTTTGCCGGCTTCACCGCGTTAGAGACGATCCTGCCGGCGTTGGTGTCCATTTTTGCGCCGACGTCACTGCGCGGCACGGCGATGGGTATTTTCTCGAGTGCCCAGTTTCTTGGGGTGTTCTCCGGCGGATTGGTGGGCGGTAACGCATTGCATTGGGGCGGCGCGCTGGGGTTGATGTCGGTGCTCGGATTGCTGACCTTATTCTGGTTGACCGCGCTCTGGCGTTATGGGCGCACCCCTGCCGTCGCCTGAGGCGTCATATGCCCCAGAATGATGTACCCGAGAACCCGCAGCGTTGTTATAGTCCTGTGACAGAGAACAGGCACCTGCACCGGCAAAAAAAGCCTCACCGGGTGTGGCGCAAAAGCAACAACGGAGAACCTCATGGCCTCACGCGGCATTAACAAAGTCATTTTGGTCGGCAATTTGGGCAACGATCCCGAGCATCGGGTACTGCCTTCGGGTGGCGGCGTGACCAATATCAGTTTGGCGACATCTGAAAGCTGGCGGGACAAAAATACCGGCGAGCAGCAAGAGCGCACCGAGTGGCACCGGGTGGTGTTTTTTAATCGCTTGTCAGAGATTGCCGCGGAGTATTTGCGCAAGGGTTCGAAGGTCTACGTTGAGGGCTCGCTGCGGACGCGCAAGTGGCAGGACCAGTCCGGCCAGGATCGCTACACCACCGAAATTGTCGCGCAGGAGATGCAAATGCTCGATAGCCGTAACATGGCCTCTGACGGCGGTGGTTATCAGAGTGCACCTGCGGCCAGTGCGCCCGCGGCAGCTGCGGCGGACCCCGCACCGATCGACTTCCCGGAAGACGATATTCCTTTCTAAGCACGATTCACCTTGTCCAGGGTTGGGGACGGACTGACATCCCATGCGCGTATTGGTTTTGGGTCTCGACTCTCCCTTAGGCTATTCGCTCCGCTCTTTTGCTGCACCGCTGATGCGTCACGAAATTGTGGGTGTCGACATGGATGCCACGCGGTGGCGCCGCGAGCGACAGGTGAAAAAGCTGATTCGCCGTCAGCCAATTGACCTCATCCTCGATGCGAGACTGGTCACGCAAATTGACGGCGTAGACCCAGTGGGGCACCCGGACGTCGAGCGAACGCGGTGGTTGGCGGAGCTCGCGGCGCGAGATCGGGTCAGTTACCTGTATTTGTCGAGTGCCCGGGTATTCTCGGGGGCGCTCACCCGTGCCTACCGCGAGACGGACCAACCTGATGCCAACGATGCTGTCGGTAAAACACTGGTCGAAGTCGAGACGTTGCTAAAAGAGACCCTGGAAGACGTGTTTATCCTGAGGCTAGGGCTCATGTTTGGTGGCCGGCGGCCCAATCCGCTTGCGCGAGCGCTGGATGCATTGGCGCGCGGTGATCGCGTAAAAGTGAGTGAGCAAGTGAGGGGCAGTCCGGTTCACGTGGCAGAGGTTGCCCGGGTCATCCACGGCATTATTGATCAGATGGGGGCCGGCGCGCCGCGCTCGGGTTTGTATCACTACAGTGGCGTGGGGGAGGTGAACGCTTACTCGTTCATGGAGACCGTGCTGGCCAATGCATCGCAATATGAACCCTTTAAAGAGGCACGCGAACTGATGGATCTGACAGAGAGCCAGGAGGGTCGGCCCACCAGTTTGAGTCTCGACTGCGCCGAGATCCGGCACCAGTTCGGTATACAACAGCTCAGCTGGCGGGAGTTTGTTCCGCGCGCGGTTCGCCGCTACATTGACCTGTATGTGGATGTTTAAGAGGAGTCTGGGGTGAGCACACCATTGAACGTGGCTGTTTTGACAGTCAGTGACACCCGCACACCCGACACGGATACCTCCGGGGCGTTTCTTGAAGAGGCGCTGTTGGCAGCGGGCCATCAAATCGCAGACCGTCAGATCGTCATCGATGATGTCTACCAACTGCGCGCAATCGTCTCGCGCTGGATTGCAGACCCGGAAGTCGAAGTCGTGTTGACGACGGGCGGCACGGGTTTTTCGGGTCGCGACTCCACACCGGAGGCGCTGTTACCTCTATTCGATAAGACCATTGATGGCTTTGGTGAGGTATTCCGGGCGATCAGTCTGACTGAAATTGGCTCGTCGACAGTTCAGTCGAGAGCCCTTGCGGGCATGGCCAACGGCACCGTTATTTTCTGCATGCCGGGTTCCACAGGCGCCTGCCGAACGGCTTGGGAGGGCGTGCTGAGAGATCAACTCGATAGTGAGCACCGCCCCTGTAATTTTGTTGGGGTATTGCGAGGTCACTGAACGGTGGCTTTGACTCCCTTATCAGAGGCGCTTGACCAGATTCTGGCGACTGCTAGCGTCTCGCCAGAGCTGGAGTGGGTGTCACTGGAGACCGCGCTCTGGCGGTACGCTGCAGAACCGGTCACTTCCGACCTTGCCGTGCCCCCTGCTGATAACAGCGCCATGGATGGTTATGCCGTTCAGGCCGCGACAGTGCCGGGCGAATTGGCGATTAGCCAGCGGATCCCGGCGGGGCAGGCACCTGTCGCACTTGAGCCAGGGACGGCCGCTCGCATTTTCACCGGAGCCGAAATTCCCCCCGGCGCCGACGCTGTGATCTTGCAGGAGGACACCGAGAGCGCTGGCGAGTACGTGCGATTCCCCGCTGCGCAACCGGGACAGCACATTCGCCGCCGGGGCAGTGACATTTGGCCTGGTGATGAATTGATTTCTCAAGGGCATTGCATCAAGCCTCAGGACGTTGGCTTGCTGGCCTCGGTCGGTATTGATGCTGTCGGTGTCTTTCGGCCCCTCAAGGTTGCCGTGCTGACCACCGGAGACGAGCTGCGCGAGCCCGGCAGTGGGGAGCTGGCGCCGGGCCAAATCTTCAACAGCAACCGTTTTAGTCTGGGCGCCCAAATTCAGGCGCTGGGCATGAATGTCGTAGATCTGGACAACATCCCCGATGATCCTGACCGGATTGGCGAGGCATTGGAGCGTGCGGCGTCCGTCGCCGACTGCATTGTCACGGCAGGCGGCGTTTCGGTGGGCGAGGAGGACCATGTTAGGGGGCAGATCGAGAAGCGGGGCGAGTTGTCGCTTTGGAAGCTGGCTATCAAGCCCGGGAAACCGCTGGCATTTGGCGAAGTGGCGGGCACCCCTATTTTCGGGCTGCCGGGCAACCCCGTATCGGCATGGATGACCTTCGCGTTGGTGGCCAAACCCTGGTTGATTCGGCGGCAGGGTGGGCGTGTCCCGGCGATACCCCGTTTCCCGGTGCAGGCTGATTTCGAGCTGCCTCGCCCGGGCACCCGTGAAGAGTTTCTGCGAGTGCGTCTGACAGGAGCGGGGACCTCAATGCGCGCGACGTTGACCGGTAGCCAGAGCTCAGGGGTGCTCAGCAGTCTCAGTCAGGCGGAGGGCATCGCGGTCATTGCACCGGGGGTCACAGTCGCTGTGGGGGATTGGTTGCCGGTGATTCCCGTATCGGCGCTGTTGAGCCCGGACTGCGCCTGATACGAGGTTAGTCGCTGAAGCGGCGGAAGATCAGCGTGGCATTGGTGCCGCCAAAGCCGAAGCTGTTTGACATCACCTGATTGAGTCCTGCTTGGTCAATCCGCTCCATGGCGATCGGCATGCCTTGGGCGCCCTCATCGAGCGTCTCGATGTTGGCAGAGGCGGCCACAAAGTCATCCTGCATCATGAGCAGGGAATAGATGGCCTCCTGCACGCCGGCAGCGCCTAGCGAATGCCCCGACAGAGATTTGGTTGAACCAATGACGGGGGCATGCTCGCCAAATACGGTGCGCATCGCGTTGAGTTCCTGGATATCCCCAGCAGGTGTGCTGGTGCCGTGGGCGTTGACGTAGTCGATCTTGCCTTCCAGCCCTGCCATCGCCTGTTGCATGCAGCGCACGGCTCCCTCTCCTGAAGGCGCTACCATGTCGTAGCCGTCAGATGTCGCGCCGTATCCAACCAGCTCTGCGAGGATGGTGGCCCCGCGCGCTTTGGCATGGCTTAACGACTCAACCACGAGCATGCCGCCGCCACCAGCAATCACGAAGCCATCCCGATCGGCATCGTAGGCGCGTGAGGCACGTTCAGGCGTCTCGTTGTATTGGCTTGAGAGCGCGCCCATCGCGTCAAATAGCACGCTCATAGTCCAATGCAATTCCTCGCCCCCGCCTGCAAACACCACGTCCTGCTTGCCCAGCTGAATCAGCTCCATGGCGTTGCCGATGCAGTGTGCGCTGGTGGAGCAGGCAGAGGAGATCGAGTAGTTGACGCCTTTGATCTGGAACGGCGTGGCCAGACAGGCTGACACGGTGCTACCCATGGTTTGCGTGACCCGATAGGGCCCCACGCGGCGAATGCCGCGCTCGCGCAGAATATCGGCCGCCTCGACTTGGTTTGCAGACGAGGCGCCGCCCGAACCGGCGATGATGCCAGTGCGCGGATGAGAGATTTCAGATTCAGTCAGGCCTGCCTGCGCAATCGCCTGCTGCAGACTCAGGTAGGCGTAGCCGGCGGCATCGCCCATGAAACGCCACTGCTTGCGATCGATGTGCTCTGACAGGTCGATTTGCGGCGTGCCGGCGATATGGGAGCGCATACCCGCGTCGATATGGTCCTGTCGCAGCGCAATGCCGGATCGCCCGGCGTGGAGCGCGTCGCGTACGGTCGCTGTGTCATTACCCAGACAGGAAATGATACCGGCACCGGTGATGACCACGCGTTCGGTCATTACATCGACTCCGTATTCTGGAATAGGCCGACTCTGAGGTCGGAGGCGGTATAGATGGTTTCTCCATCGACCGAGACGGAGCCATCAGCAATACCCATTACCAGCTTGCGCTCGATAACGCGCTTCATGTGGATGTGGTAGCGCACCTGCTTGTGCGTGGGCAAAATCTGGCCGGTGAACTTCACTTCCCCACACCCCAGTGCGCGACCTCGACCCGGATTACCGCGCCAGCCAAGAAAAAACCCCACTAGCTGCCACATGGCGTCCAACCCCAGGCAACCGGGCATGACCGGATCGCCAGGGAAGTGGCAACCAAAAAACCACAGATCCGGGTGTATATCGAGCTCAGCGATCAGCTCGCCCTTGTGTGCCGAGCCGCCCTCAGAGCTGATGTGGGTAATGCGATCCACCATCAGCATATTCTCGACAGGCAATTGCGCGTTTCCAGGTCCGAATAGCTCCCCAAGGCCGCAGGCAACCAGCTCGGCTTTTTCGTAACGAGACTGCGGAACGAAAGGTGTGGGCTCGGACATTCGGGTCGGTTTCCGGTCAGG
>JAYOUT010000083.1:1778-6828 GCA_038151055.1 Luminiphilus sp. | reverse complement strand
GTGGCGGGCTCGGCTTCAGCTGACGCTTCGATTGCTGGTGCGTCGCCACCGCGGTCGCCCTGACAGCCCGTCACCAGCGCAGCCGTAGCGAAGATGATGGCCGCCGTACCAAAACGATTCCCCAATCCAAAGATCATGTCGGTCGCTCCTGTTTTTGTTGTGATGAAATCATAATGGCTTGGGCCGAGGATTGGTACGGACATTTCCCATCGACCCAGCGCGAAGCTGGTGCCGCCTATCAAAGCTCGCTACAGTCATGCCGGCGAACAATCTGAGGAAAGTGAGGCGATGGCGCGGGAAAATTTGTGGCTGGTGAAGTGTACTGATCGCACCGGAGATGACGTGGCGGGTTTGCGCGAGCAGCACATGGCGGGTCATCTGGCGCACATCGAATCGATTGTGGATCACATCGTCATGGCAGGCCCATTGAAGGACCCGTCGGGCGAGCGCGTTGTCGGCAGCCTGTTGGCGTATCGCACAGACGATCTCGAGCAGGCCAAGAGCTGGTTAGAGGGCGACCCCTACGCACGCTGCGGTATCTGGGAAGATATCGAATGGTCCCGATTGGTGCTGGCAGCGGGATCGGTTGCAGGCGGCGTAACCTGGTAGCGCATCGCTATTGGGGCATGCCATCCCCATACGTGCCATCTCTATAAAGGAACCTCTAGATCTTGGCGCCTTAGTCACTGTCTTTTCGTTTGGCAGTGATCTTGCCTTGCCAACGTCTGCGCCCCAGCCAGAGTATGGCTAACGAGCAAGACACCAGCAGTAGGCCATGGGGCAAGACCGGCACAGGCAGCGAGGCGCCGGGCAGGGCGCGAGTGAAGGCAATCCAGGCCTGATCACTGGCGCTGACAAAGTTATTGTCGCTCCGCGCCGTGGCGGCCGGTTGCGCCGCAATCGTTACGACGTTGTTGTGGAGCCGGGGCCGAATATTCGGATAAACCGCCTTTTGAAAGGTGCAGGCTTTGGATGACTGACTGGCTAATTGCATCGGCACGACACAGTCGCCCGAGCCGTTGAGATCGCCGAAAACGGAATCAGAGATGGCATTAACATCCACCGAAAAATCATTGTTATTACTGATGTTGATAGTGAATGTCACCACGGCGCCGGGATCTGTTGAATTCTCGGAAGGGGTTTTGGAGACGGCGATATCCAGCGGAACGCCAGTGAACTGTACGGCCGCATCATCAAAGCCCAACACCGTTTCGCCAGAGACTTTGCCTTTGCCATAGGCCGTAATCGTGTCCCGCTCGATACTGCCCTCGGCCCCTTTGACCTGCTCGGTGAACGTGCAGCGGTGGGTTGCGCCGGCTGCGATTTCGAGCGGGCTCGCTGTGCTGATCTCACCACAGTTACCGCGGCCGCTCAGGTTGCCATGAATGTCATCAACCAGTTCCTCTATTAGCACGGCTTCAGTGGCCGAGGCATTGATCACTTCCGCAGTGAAGGCGACCGCACCGCCGGTTGTCGGTACGCGATCAGGACGTGCGATCTTGCTCACCTCAATCAGCGGTGAGGGGGCGACCCCTGAGCCGCCGGGAATGAACTGAACCTCTGCGGTGGCGATTGCGGAGACCGCTTTACCGTCATCGGCGGTGCCTGAGGCCGTGACGGTGTCTGGGTAGTAGGTGACATCCGTTGGAAGCGCCTCGGTGGTCTCTGGGACCGTGCCGGTAAACGTGCACTCGATGGAGGAGCCGTCGGCTGTCAGCGTGAGGGACAGGGGGTTCGTGACGGGTGTGTCGCCGCAATCGAGGCCCAGGGTGGTGAGATCGCCATGGTAGTTGTCGACCAGTGACGTGATGGTCACCGACTTGGCGGGAGAGTGATTTTCGATGATGACTTCGTAAACCACGTTGGTGCGCGCCTGGATGACTGCAGTGCGCGGCAGTTTTTTCATCCTAATCACCACAGGCGTGTCGCGGAACGCCACAGATGCAGTGTCGGTATCGGTAACAACGGTACCGGTTTCGGTCGCCGCGGCGGTCGCGGTCACGGTATTGGTATCTGAGCCCGGGAACCGGCCGCTGACTTGCAAGGTGTAGTCGCAGCTATACGACAGCCCCTTGGCAATGAACTGCGGTAGGGTGCAGCTACCTACGTCGTCAAGCGAGCCACTGCCCCCGGTGCGGCTGTCGTCGAGTGCCGTCAGGTTCAGGTCGGTCTCGCCATCGTTCCAGACCTCCACCTGATAGACGACGGGGCCACCGGGTTCATAGAGCGAGTGCGGCGAGGCGGTTTTAATCACGCGAATGTCTGGCTGGGGGGGGTTGGTGTCTGCCAAAAACAGCACCCTGGCCGAGTCGGTATCTGACACGGATTGCCCCGCAGTGTCGGTCGCGGTCGCGGTAACGGTATTCTCGTGGAATCCCCCTGGCGTGCCGGTCAGCGTTTTTTGAAATTCACAGCGGTAGCGCGCGCCCGGCGCAAGACGGCCTCCGACGGCGCAATTGCCCTGACCGGCAAGATCGCCGAATTGGTCGTCGTTCAGCGCAGTAATCACCAAGTCATCGGTGCGATCCGACTCGTTGAAAACTTCAACCTCGAAGGTGACCAACCCCGATGTCCCTCTGATGAAGCGCGGGGTAGGCGTTTTGTAGACTTCAATTTCAGCCGGGGGCTCAACCGTGATGATGTCGAGGTCGTAGCTTTCAAATTCGCGGCAGGCAGAACTCTGGCGAGGGAAGTAACTCTCTTCATCAGTAGGCCCCGAGCAGAGATCTTTGTTGGCGTTGTTGTGCCACGCGATAACGATGGGGACGTCGAGCTTGCCGTTGCCATTGGTGTCCTGACACAGCACATTTGACGCTTGAAATTCGTAGTACGTGATCTCCGAATCCAGAATGTCTCCGCAGGTGTCATTGTTAATGAGACGATAAGGTCCGGAGCCGGACGACAGGTTGATCTGATTGGCATCGGTGGTAGCCGGCTGCAAGCCGGTAAAGGTGCATTGGGTGCCGCCCATGGCCGGCTCACCATGTTCGCCAACCCATACCCCTAAGTTGTAGCGCTGCGCGGCGTTCCGGGTTCTCCCGGATCCCAAGGTAATGCCGATATCGAGGTTAATTTCGTCACCGATATTGCAATGTGTTCTGTCGGGTTCGATGGATACGGCCTTGAACGACAGCGCATTAGAGGTGCAATGATTGCCATTGTTTAGAACAGGGACGCAGGCCGCGTCCTTGATCGGTAGGTCAGCACCCAGGGCGGCGGGTGTGGTCAGGGTGACGCTGGCCAGCAAGCCAATAACAATCGTCTTCAAATTGGCCATAGAGTCCATCACGCTCGGCAGCGAGGTAAGGTAACAAGCGCATCATGTTACCGCTTCGGCATTGCGAGTAGACTTGCAAAAGGTGTCAACTTACAGGGAGCAGGCGCATGGTAAATGGCCCGATTTCGGTCGACCTCAGCGACAAGGTTGCGCTGGTGACCGGCGCCAGCTCGGGGATTGGCGCGGCGGTAGCGAGGGCGTTAGCGGCCAACGGAGCGAAGGTTTGGGTTAACCACCCTGATGAGGCGACGCTCACCGCAGCAGAGACAGTGGTTGCGGGTATCCTCGAGGCGGGTGGGAAGGCTCAAGTGATACAGGCCGATGTCAGCAGTGAGCCTGATGTGTTGGCGATGTTTTCGGCTTTGGGGTCTGGCCCGTTGGATATCCTTGTGAACAACGCAGGGATCGCCCATTCCAGTCCTGTCGAGGCGTTAGAGGTCGCTGATTTTGATCGCCTGATGGGCGTGCACCTGCGCGGCACGTTTCTCTGCACAAGGTCCGCATTGAAGATGATGTATGCGCAAAATAGCGGCCGCATTATTAACACCGCCTCACAGCTTGCCTACATTGGTGCACCGGGCTTTTCACATTACACCGCCGCCAAGGGCGCGATCCTGTCTTTCACGCGTAGCCTCGCCCTAGAGATCGGCGATCGTCCCATTACGGCCAATTGCGTGGCGCCCGGCGCAACCATGACACCGATTTTGGCGGACGTGCCAGATGATGTCCTTGAGGGGATCCGGCAAAACATCCCCGCGGGTCGGATAGCCGACGTCGAAGATATTGTGGGTGCCTACCTATTCCTTGCCAGCGATGCCGCAGGCCACTTCCGAGGTCAATGTTTAAGCCCTAATGGCGGAGACGCCTTCCTCTGAGCCGCAGGTCTCCGCGGCGGCTGCACTGTCGCGTCAGGCGACATGTTGCACAGCGCGACACTATTTTCGGCGAAATTGATCGCTAAACTGGATTGCAATCGATTGCAAAAAAGCTGAATATATATACAGTAGTTTTGCAGGCGGTGAAATTGGGCGGTCAAAGCGGTTGATAAGCCTGTGATGAGCAGGTCACAGGTAGCGGGAGTGAGAGGTTTGTTGCTCACGCTTACCACCACCGACGCTGATCGCACACACTGAGACAGACAACGACTGAGGAGCTGGGCATGGATCCGAACAAGCAAAAAGCGCTGGACGCGGCACTGACACAAATCGAGCGTCAGTTTGGTAAGGGCACGGTCATGCGAATGGGCGACCAAGAGCGGGTGGCCATACCGTCGATTTCCACAGGCTCATTAGGGCTCGATATCGCGCTGGGTATTGGTGGTTTGCCAAAAGGGCGCATCGTCGAGATTTACGGACCCGAATCGTCCGGTAAGACAACGCTGACGCTTCAAGTCATTGCAGAAGCGCAGAAAGCCGGTGGCACAGCGGCCTTTATCGATGCTGAGCACGCCTTGGATCCGCAGTACGCCGACAAGCTGGGTGTGCAGGTCGATGACTTGATCGTCTCGCAGCCCGACACCGGTGAGCAAGCGCTGGAGGTGGCTGAGATGCTGGTGCGCTCAGGTGCCGTGGACGTGCTGGTGGTGGATTCCGTGGCCGCGCTCACACCGAAGGCAGAAATCGAAGGTGAGATGGGTGATTCCCACGTTGGCCTGCAGGCACGACTGCTGAGTCAGGCGATGCGCAAGCTCACGGGTGCGATCAAGCAGACCAATTGCCTGGTGATTTTCATCAACCAGATTCGCATGAAGATCGGCGTCATGTTCGGTAGCCC
>JAYOUT010000083.1:0-1678 GCA_038151055.1 Luminiphilus sp. | reverse complement strand
TTGGAAGAGAACAGCGCCGTAGCGAAGGAGATCGAAGATCAGATCCGGCATCAAATGATGGGCGTGCCCCTGGCAGCGGTCGAGTCAGAGGTATCGGATGCCAGCCCAGAAAGTGATGATGCCCCCGATATTGGCAATGTTGCCGAATCCTCCAATGGTTGATGATGCCCCGCCCAGTGGGTGCATACGATAAAACCAGTCCTGTTACTTGCGGCGAGCTTAGGCTCGCCGCAATGGATTTATTAGCCCGTCGCGAGCACAGCTCTCACGAACTCACGACAAAGCTCGGCAGGCGGTTCAGAAACCGCGACTGCGATCCAGTCCTCATCCAGCAAGTGGCAAAGCAGCTGGTCGATGAGGGCCTCCTGAGTAACGAACGTTTTGCGGCTTCCAGGGTGCGCCAATTGGCGGGACGAGGATATGGCCCCAATCGGATACGCAATGATCTCCGTCAGCAGCGAGTTGACGGTTTTGTCAGTGAATCGATGGAGGAGGTCTTTGAAGCGCCGATTGACTGGCGTACGGAGGCTGAGGCGGCTTATCGCAAGAAATATCAGGGTAGGCCGATTTCAGGTGACTGGGATGCCAGGCAGCGAGAGAGGGCGCGAAGGCTGAGGTTTCTCCAATATCGGGGCTTCGATGCGGCAACGAGCCAGGCATTGGTCAATGCAGACGATCAGGATGAACCGACAGAGTGGCAGTAGAGCGGTAACTTAGGGCGCTCGCGACAGCGCCTCGATCCACAGTGCCCGGGCCTCCGCGGCTTTAGCTTTGACAATCGCTGCATTGTCGGGACCCATTCTCAGCACTTGTTTTTGAACCGATGCGAGACCCTCGATGGTAGGGTCTTCATAGATCCACACTGCCTCTTTGCGGATGAGTCGTGCCTCGCTGAGGTCGAGTTCTGGCGTACTGATAATCAAGTCAAGCGTAACCAATAGCGCAAAATCGAACGCCTCTCCGTCCTCGCCATAGTAGGACCATGCCTCGCGAAAGAGTGGCAAAAACGGTTCAAGTGCCGCAATCAGGGATTCTAGGTCGAGGTCTTCCAGCCAGCTGGCCAGTGCGTCGTAACGAGAGAATCCAGCAGGATCAGTGACGACTTGGGTGCCGTCGTCAGTGATTGGGAAGGCCTGCTTGGGTCGTGCGAGCGGGATCAACTTGTAGGGTACGTCCCCCTGTGCCATCAGATATACCAAGCTCGCGCTGCGCTCAATAATATTGGCAGGTATCAGGTATTGCTCGCCCATTGCGGCCATTGCAACGTCGGCCACTGCCGACCGCACCGCATCGTCACTTTGGTCGAGTGGCGGCAGCGGAGGCTCGCTCGGTGCCGAGGGTGGTTCCGGATCTGGCTCTACAGGCGGTGGCGTGGGTGCAGGCTCAGGTTCAATGATCTCTGGTTCCGGTGCCTCGATAACAGCTGCCGGCTCAATCGCCACCGGCTCTTCTTTGGCCGGCCATATACCCGTAAAAAATACCGCCGCCGCTGCGATGGCTACGAGTAACAGCGCAATGACAGAAACCTGCAGTGCCGAGACCTTACCGCTTTGTCGTGTGCCGCAGGGTTGATTGCTCAACATCAGGTGCGCTGCCTCTTAGATTTTGACGAATCCGAGCGGGAAGTGTCCTGTATTTATTCGGCGTCTACCACCTACTCGGCGAACTCATTACGTAA
>JAYOUT010000082.1:0-6828 GCA_038151055.1 Luminiphilus sp. | reverse complement strand
TCAACGCCGCCGTCAGCGTCGTCTTACCGTGGTCTACGTGTCCAATCGTGCCCACGTTAACGTGGGGCTTCGAACGCTCAAATGCCTCTTTTGCCATCTTCCTTCACCTCAAAGTTTCAGACGATCAGGACGTCTGGTTTTTAGAAATAATGTCCTGAGCCACATTACTGGGCGCAGGTGCGTACTTTGCGAATTCCATGGTGTACGTTGCGCGACCCTGAGTGGCACTGCGCAAATCTGTGGCGTAACCAAACATCTCTGCCAGCGGCACCTCGGCGTTGACGATCTTGCCTGAGGCATTCTCGTCCATGCCTTGAATCAGGCCGCGTCGGCGATTCAAGTCACCCACCACGTCACCCATGTTTTCTTCCGGGGTCACAACCTCAACCTGCATCATCGGCTCAAGTAGCTCAGCGCCACCCACCTCTGCGAGTTTCTTTGTCGCCATACTCGCGGCGATCTTAAACGCCATTTCGCTGGAGTCGACATCGTGGAATGAACCGTCATACAGCGTGGCCTTTAGGCCGAGCAGCGGGTAACCGGCCAATACACCGTTTTGCATCTGCTCTTCGATACCTTTGTTCACGGCGGGGATATATTCACGGGGCACGATACCGCCGACGATTTCGTTGACGAATTCGAGGCCTTCCGCACTGGTGTCTTCCGCAGGCTCAAACTTGACCCACACATGGCCGTACTGTCCGCGACCGCCCGACTGACGAACAAACTTACCTTCGATCTCTGTCGTGGTGGTGATGCGCTCTCTATAAGCCACTTGAGGCTTACCAATGTTCGCCTCAACGCTGAATTCACGGCGCATGCGATCGACAATAATGTCGAGGTGCAGCTCGCCCATACCCGAAATAATGGTCTGGCCGGTTTCTTCGTCAGTTTTGACGCGGAAAGAGGGGTCTTCTTGGGCCAGCTTGCCAAGCGCAATACCCATCTTCTCCTGGTCAGCCTTTGACTTGGGCTCTACCGCGACCGAGATCACCGGCTCGGGGAACTCCATACGCTCAAGGATGACGACATTGTCAGCGTCGCAGAGCGTGTCACCCGTGGTGACGTCTTTGAGGCCAATGGCAGCGGCGATGTCGCCCGCCAGTACTTCTTTAATTTCCTCGCGGCTGTTCGAGTGCATCTGCACCATTCGGCCAACGCGCTCTTTCTTCTGTTTAACGGCGTTGTAGACACCGGTGCCAGATTCCAGCTTGCCGGAGTACACGCGGAAAAAGGTCAACGTGCCAACGAAGGGATCAGTCGCGATTTTGAATGCCAGCGCCGAGAAGGGCTCGTTGTCGTCTGAGGGGCGGGTGACGACGGTCTCGCCGTCTTCGAGGGTACCCTCAATCGCCTTCACCTCGGTCGGTGACGGCAGGTACTCAATGACCGCATCCAGTACTGCCTGAACGCCTTTGTTCTTGAAGGCTGATCCGCCGAGAATCGGCACAATCTCATTCGCCAAAGTGCGAATGCGGATACCTTCTTTGATCTCTTCTTCGCTGAGTTCGCCCTCGTCGAGGTACTTGGTCATCAGCTCTTCGTTGGCTTCGGCAGCGGCTTCCACCATGTACTCGCGCATCTCAGCGACTTTGTCTGCGAGGTCAGCGGGGATGTCTTCGTACTCGAAGGTCATGCCCATGTCATCTTCGCTCCAGATGATCGCCTTCTGCTTGATCAAATCGATCACGCCCTTGAAATCTTCCTCGGCACCAATGGTCATTTGAATCGGCACGGCATTGCAGCCGAGCCGTTCACGAAGCTGCTCAACAACCATCTCAAAGTCTGCGCCCGCGCGGTCCATCTTGTTAACGAACACCATACGGGGGACCTCGTATTTATTAGCTTGACGCCACACTGTCTCGGTCTGGGGCTGAACACCCGAAGAACCGCACAGCACGACGACGGCGCCATCGAGTACACGCAACGAGCGCTCTACTTCAATCGTAAAATCAACGTGCCCGGGGGTGTCGATGATGTTGACGCGGTGCTGGTCAAACTGCTGTTGCATGCCCTGCCAAAAACAGGTGGTTGCAGCGGAGGTGATCGTAATGCCTCGCTCCTGCTCCTGCTCCATCCAGTCCATGGTGGCCGCACCGTCGTGCACCTCACCAATCTTGTGAGAGAGCCCGGTATAAAACAGTACCCGCTCGGTGGTGGTGGTCTTACCAGCATCCACGTGGGCAACAATACCGATGTTGCGGTAACGATTGATCGGAGTCTTACGAGCCACGACAGTGTCCTCAGATTAAGGTTGGCAGACTGGGTTTTAGAATCGGAAGTGCGAGAAGGCCTTGTTGGCTTCAGCCATGCGGTGCACGTCTTCACGCTTCTTGACCGCATTGCCTTTGCCCGACGCGGCATCGACGATTTCACCGGCGAGACGCTGACGCATGGATTTCTCGCCACGGTTGCGGGCGTAATCCACCAACCAGCGCATTGACAAGGCCACACGACGCGAGGGTCGGACCTCTACCGGCACTTGATAGGTTGCACCACCCACACGGCGAGATTTCACCTCGACCATCGGGGCAATATTTTCCAATGCCTCGTCAAATACTTCGATGGGGTCGCGCTTGGTGCGCTCCTCCACCAGATCCAATGCCCCATAGACGATGGATTCAGCGACGGATTTTTTGCCGCTGATCATCACGTGGTTCATGAATTTGGCGAGTGTAGAGTTCCCGAATTTGGGATCAGGCAGGACTTCACGCTTGGCAACAACGCGTCTTCTTGGCATGTCAGTTTTCCTATGTCTTCAGGGTTCCCGACCACTGCATCGTGCGGGCCGGCCTTACTGTCACTCTCGTGACGTCTAGGTGGATGCCCCAACGGGCACCCGCACTATTATTTGGGTCGCTTTGCTCCGTACTTGGATCGGCCTTGCTTACGGTCAGATACGCCCGACGTATCCAGACTGCCGCGAACGGTGTGATATCGCACACCGGGCAGGTCTTTCACACGACCGCCGCGGATCAGCACCACGCTGTGCTCCTGCAGGTTATGGCCCTCACCACCAATGTATGACGACACCTCAAACCCATTGGTGAGCCGCACGCGACAGACCTTTCGCAAAGCCGAGTTCGGCTTCTTCGGGGTGGTGGTGTAGACGCGCGTGCAAACGCCGCGACGTTGCGGGCAGGCCTGCAACGCGGGAACACCGCTCTTGGTGACTTTGCGCTTGCGCGGCTTACGCACAAGCTGGTTAATGGTTGCCATTCAGCATTTGCTCCAATTAGTGTTTCCGGGGCCGAGGCCCCGAAAAAGAGCGCGCATTCTATAGACCGGCCCAAAACCGGTCAAGCGCGACACAGTGTGACTATTCCTCCGCGGATTCCTCTACCGAATCGGCCGCTTCGGCACGCTCCATCTCCTCCGCGAAGCTCTCTGAGAACTCCTCATCAGACATGCTGAGCGCCAGCTCATCGCCCTCGGACTGCTTACGTCGACGCTCCTCGTGGTACGCCAAACCTGTACCCGCCGGGATCAACCGCCCGACGATAACGTTCTCCTTCAGACCACGCAGATAATCGCGCTTGCCGGTCACGGCAGCTTCAGTCAGAACACGGGTTGTCTCCTGGAACGACGCGGCAGAGATAAAGCTCTCCGTTGCCAGCGACGCCTTGGTAATACCCAGCAGCTCGCGGCTCGCTGATGGCGAAATCAAACCTTCCGCCTCCAGACGATCGCACTCCTCAAGGAACGCCGTGTACTCCGCCTGCTCACCTTTAATAAAGGTCGAGTCGCCCGTTGCGGTGATCTCCACCTTGCGCAGCATCTGTCGAACAATGACTTCAATGTGCTTGTCATTGATCTTCACACCCTGCAGGCGATACACCTCCTGAATCTCATTGACGATGTACTCGGCAAGCGCCGGAATACCCTTCAAGCGCAGAATGTCATGGGGGCTGAGCGGTCCTTCAGACACGATCTCGCCCTTCTCGACAGTCTCGCCCTCAAACACCGACAGCTGACGCCACTTCGGAATCAACTCTTCGTAGTGATCAGAGCCATCCGGCAAGGTTGAGCTGTCTGTCGGCGTGATCACCAGACGACGCTTGCCCTTGGTTTCCTTGCCGAAGCTCACGGTGCCGGAGATCTCCGCGAGGATCGCAGGCTCCTTCGGCTTGCGCGCTTCGAACAGGTCGGCAACGCGCGGCAGACCACCCGTGATATCGCGAGTCTTGGAACCTTCCTGGGGGATGCGGGCAATCACGTCGCCCACTTCCACCTTGGCACCATCTTCCAGATTCACCATCGCGCCATGAGGCAAGAAATAATGTGCCGGGACATTCGTGCCCGCCAACATCAGTTCCTTACCTTTACCGTCAACCAGTGTCACAGCAGGACGAATATCCTTGCCCGCAGTCGGTCGCTCGGCCACATCCATGACCGAGATGCTGGACAGACCGGTGAACTCGTCGGTCTGGCGCTTAATGGTCACGCCCTCGTCCATACCGCTGAACTTCACGGTGCCCGCGACCTCAGTGATGATCGGGTGGGTATGGGGATCCCAGGTCGCAACGATATCGCCCGCTGCCACTGAGGCCTCATCCTGGACCCGAATCGTTGCACCGTAGGGCACCTTGTAACGCTCGCGCTCACGGCCAACGCTATCCAGCAGCGACAGCTCGCCAGATCGCGACACCGCTACCAGAGAACCATCGGGCTTGCCGACAACCTTCATGTTGTGCAGGCGAATCACGCCGTCATTGTTAACCTGAATGTTGTCTTGCGCCGCCTGACCCGATGCCGCACCACCGATGTGGAAGGTTCGCATCGTCAGCTGGGTGCCCGGCTCACCAATCGACTGGGCTGCGACCACGCCAATGGCCTCGCCCATGTTGACCTGATGTCCGCGACCCAGGTCACGGCCGTAACAGGTCGAGCAGATGCCGTAGCGTGTTTTACAAGTAATGGGCGATCGGACGATGATCTCTTCGATACCCATCTCGTCGACTTGGGCAGTCAGCACCTCGTCGAGCATGGTTCCCGCCTCAAGCAGCACCTCGCCCGTGGAGGGATCCACGACGTCCTGCGCCACAATACGGCCCAGCACTCGCTCTGAGAGCGATTCGATGATGTCGCCACCATCGATCACGGAGGTCATGACCAGACCTTCATCGGTGCCACAATCCTGCTCAGTGACCACCACGTCCTGCGCCACATCCACCAGGCGACGGGTCAGATAGCCCGAGTTCGCAGTCTTCAGCGCTGTATCAGCCAGACCTTTACGGGCGCCGTGAGTCGAAATGAAGTACTGCAGTACATTCAGACCCTCGCGGAAGTTCGCCGTGATCGGTGTCTCAATGATCGAGCCGTCCGGCTTGGCCATCAGACCCCGCATACCCGCCAGCTGACGGATCTGCGCGGGTGAACCCCGAGCGCCGGAATCGGCATACATGTAAACCGAGTTGAAGGAGTCCTGCTCCTCGTCGTCGCCGTCACGGTTGGTCACGGTCTCTTTGGAGAGGCCGGCCATCATCGCCTTCGACACCTGGTCGTTGGTTCGCGACCAGATATCGATGACCTTGTTGTATTTCTCGCCTTGGGTGACAAGGCCAGCACCGTACTGCTGTTCGATTTCAGCCACCTCGGCGTCGGCTCGGGCAATCAGCTCGGCTTTCGCGTCAGGAATAGCGAAGTCGTTCACGCCGATGGATGCACCGGAGCGGGTGGAATACTCGTACCCGGTGTACATCAGCTGGTCCGCGAAGATGACCGTCGACTTGAGACCCACTGCGCGGTAGCACTGGTTGATGACTCGCGAGATGGCCTTTTTCACCATCGGCTGGTTGATCATGTCAAAGGACAGGCCTGCTGGCACGATGTCCCACAGCAGCGCACGTCCAACGGTCGTCTCGACGATGCGCGTTTGCTCCCTCGTCTCCTCGCCCAGGTTCATCAGCGTCTCGTGAATGCGCACCTTGACCCGCGCATGCAGTTCAACCCGGCCACTGCCGTAGGCACGCTGCACCTCTTCGGTGTCAGCAAAGGACATGCCCTCGCCCTTGGCGTTAATGCGGTCGCGGGTCATGTAGTAGAGACCCAGTACCACATCCTGCGACGGCACGATGATCGGGTCACCTGAGGCCGGCGACAGGATGTTGTTGGTCGACATCATGAGTGCACGCGCTTCGAGCTGCGCTTCCAGCGTCAGCGGCACGTGTACCGCCATCTGGTCGCCGTCGAAGTCCGCGTTGTACGCGGCGCACACCAACGGGTGCAGCTGAATCGCTTTACCTTCAATGAGCACGGGCTCGAAGGCCTGAATGCCCAAGCGGTGCAGTGTGGGCGCCCGGTTCAACAGTACCGGGTGCTCGCGAATCACCTCAGCGAGGATATCCCACACCTCTGGCGGCTCACGCTCAACCATTTTCTTGGCGGCCTTGATCGTGCTCGCCAAACCACGGAGCTCGAGCTTGCCAAAGATGAATGGCTTGAAGAGCTCCAATGCCATCTTCTTGGGCAGTCCGCACTGGTGCAGCTTGAGCGTCGGGCCGGTCACGATCACGGAACGACCGGAGTAATCCACGCGCTTACCCAGCAGGTTCTGACGGAAGCGACCCTGCTTACCTTTGATCATGTCAGCCAGTGACTTGAGCGGGCGCTTGTTAGAGCCGGTAATCGCCCGGCCACGTCGGCCGTTATCCAGCAGTGCGTCAACCGACTCCTGCAACATGCGCTTCTCGTTGCGCACGATGATGTCCGGCGCATTCAGATCCAAGAGGCGCTTCAGGCGGTTGTTTCGGTTAATGACGCGGCGATACAGATCGTTGAGATCAGACGTCGCAAAACGGCCGCCGTCGAGTGGCACCAGCGGACGCA
>JAYOUT010000081.1:0-6900 GCA_038151055.1 Luminiphilus sp. | reverse complement strand
CGCTTATCGCCGCTTTTGTTGTCGTTGTATCGGGTTTGATTTGGGCCGGCACCCAAAGCAACAACGCGGACTGGACCGGCAACCGCAACCAGTGTGTGGGTGAGTGCTACGAAGATTGGAAAGCGGCCAATGGCGGCGGCATTGCCGACGTGGAGACTGCCAAACAGGTGGCACTTGCCGCGGCATCGCCTGCTGCACTGGGTGAAAAATATTACGGTCAATGCATCGCCTGCCACGGCAGCCGGGGCGAGGGCGGCATTGGACCCATGCTCGCGGGCCAGGCCGGCTCTGACATTGTCGCCAAGCTGACGGCCTATCGGGCAGGCGAGGAGCGGGGTGCCCAATCCGCCATGATGTACCCGGTCGCCAAACCTATGACCGATGCAGACATCGACAACCTCGCCGCCTACGTTTCTGCTTTGTGATTGCTAGAGCACGCACGCGCCTTCAAGGCAGTTTGAACCACCCTCCTGCGTCGTCAGGCCGGGCCGGCCGACCAAAAAGCGCTATCAGGTCGGCCGCAAGTATCCGCTCACTGCTCACCCTGAGCCTCACGCTGCTGTGTCTTGCATCACCCGCCTCACACGGCTGGCAAGCGTCGATTGAACGTGACGCCCTGGGTGTGCCACATATTTATGGCGCTACCGACGCGGACATGGCCTTTGGTCTCGCCTGGGCTCAAGCCGAGGATGGCTGGGAGATTCTGGAAGAGACACTGCCCTATTACCGTGGCAATGCGGCCAGTTATTTTGGTCGCGACGCGGCGGTCACCGACTATCTGATCAAGTGGTTGGGTTTCTGGGACATCATCGAACGCGATTATGAGACCCAACTGAAACCGGAAACCCGAGAGTACCTGGCGGCATTTGCCGCGGGCTTTAACGAGTTCGCAGCTGCGCATCCCGAACGCGTCAGCCTTGACATCCTGCCTGTGACGCCGCAGGACGTGATTGCAGCGCACATGTTCAGGCACCTGCTCTTCTACGGCTTCGAACGATCAATCGTTGATTTGCGCGCCGAAACTCGTCAGTTCGAGATCAGTGAAGGACCCGCACTCCCCAATACCGCCATCACGCTGGGATCCAATGCGACTGCCGTCGGCCCCACGAGGACCGAGGCGGGATCAACCTTGTTGATGATCAACTCCCATCAACCGCTCATTGGCCCCGTTTCTTGGTATGAGGCCCACCTGCAGAGCGGCGAGGGCCTCAATGCCATGGGCGGCTTGTTTATTGGCGCGCCTGCGTTGGGTGTGGGATTCACCGAGCACCACGGCTGGGGCGCGACGGTGAATCAGCCCGATCTGGTCGATACCTATGTGCTGGACATTGATCCGGCCGATGAGAACCGGTATCGGGTTGACGGAGAATGGCTGGAACTGGAGGCGTTCGACATCAATATCAAGGTGCGATTGTTCGGGTGGCTACCGTGGACAGTGAAGGAGAAGGGTTATCGCTCTATCCATGGTCCGGTCATGAAAACGGACCATGGCACCTACGCTATACGTTACGCGGGCATGGACGAAATTCGCCAGGTCGAACAATGGCTAGCCATGAGCGCCGCCACCTCCTTTGAAGAATGGCGTGACGCGATCGCGCTGCAGCACATTGCCAGCTTCAATTTTGTTTATGCCAACGCCGACGGCGATATTCACTTCATCCACAACGCGATGATGCCCCGCCGCGCCAAAGGCTGGCAGTGGGACCAGTATCTGCCGGGCGATCGCAGCGATCTGATCTGGAATGATTACCTCTCTATCGACGAGCTGCCCAGCGTGACAAACCCCCCGTCTGGCTATGTACACAGCGCAAACCAGTCACCGTTTCAGATCAGCTCAGAGGGTAGCAACCCGGTACTCGCGGAGTATCCCAAGGAGAGCGGCTGGCCAACCCGCATGACTAACCGAGCGGTGCGCGGACTCGAACTACTGGATGCCGATTCGGCTATCTCCTTCGCAGACTTTAGTGCCATCAAGCACGACAACGCCTATTCGCCCCGGTATCGCGGCCATGCCTACCTCGCTGCGATTGCCGAGCTGGAGGCCAATGATGAGCAGGAAGCCGAGGCGCTGTCGTTGATTCGCGAATGGGATCTGCACACGGACAAGACTAATCGTCACGCCGCATTGGGCGTGTGTATTCTGCTTGAGGAATGGCAGGCGGAGCGAACCGGCGAGCCGCTGCCCGATGCCCGTGACACGCTGCAACACTGCATGGAGTCCGTGCGCGATGTGTCGGGGCGGCTAGACCCTGAATGGGGCACTGTTCAGCAGCACGGTAGAGAGGAGCGCACCTGGCCCGCCGCCGGTGGCCCTGACACGTTGCGCGCAATGTATGCGGAACGGCTGGATGAAGACGATGATCACTTAACCGTTGTCGCAGGTGACGGCCTTTACTACCTCATCGAGTGGACAGCAGACGGTGCGCAGAAGATCTTGGGCACTCACCAATACGGCAGCCACATGACTGACCCGAACTCGCCCCACTATCTGGATCAGGCAGAGGCATTCGCACAGGAAGTTATGCACGCGCCGGGGTTTCACAAAGAGAAGCGGACTGCGGTCACGCGACAGTACCAAGTCTCCGGACCGTAATGGTCGAGCAGCGCATGCCTAAGGCATGACAAGCAGCCGAGCTCCGACGCGCTGCGCGGCAGGTCTCCGAAAAGTTAAAAGCAACCATTTAAATGAGTCGCCGCACTAGACGTGGCAGGCGACCTCATAGGCTTCGCGCGTCGTCGCCAGCAGTGAGCGCGGCGCTCTGCAATCACCCACCGCAGTGACCGGGATCCCGGCGGCCTCCAAGATCGTCTGCAGTTCATTATTGGGAATGCGACTGCTCGCGTGGGTCACCGCGACGACATCCTCAATATGCTGCATGACGCCGTTATAGACGTTGCGCACCGCCAGCTGCCCCTCTTCCAGGGCATCCAAGCCCACAGGTTCCATATTGCAGAGTATTTCGATGCCGAGGTCATGCAGTCGCTGGTAAATGCCTTGGCGATTGATCAGCGAAACGTCGTGGGCAATCCGCTCCCGCGAGGTGACCACCGTCACCGCAGAAAATCGCGTCGCCAATAATTCGGCGATCGCGTAGGTCATCTCAGAGTGATCCTGATCCACCAGCACAACGCGACCCTCGGTCATATCGTTGCGCTCGAGTAGCGTCGCTGCCATCTCGCGTGCGCTCGGAATCAGCCCGGAGGCCGCCCATTCATCGTTCAACCAGGACGGCTGCCCACTGCGGGAACCAGTGGCCAGAACCACCTCATCAGGCTGTAAAGCCAGCACATCGTCTGCCGTCGCATGTCTGCCTAAAACAAATTCACAGCCATGTCGCTTGGCCATCAAATATTGATAGTCATACACGCTCGACAAATTCTCGCCGCCCGGCAGCCCGGCATGGAGCCAGGTTTTGCCGCCAACTTGAGCGTCGTCGCCCGCGACAGTAACGCGGTGGCCGCGGCGCGCAGCCGTATGCGCCGCCTCCAACCCCGCAACACCCGTACCCACCACCACGATGTGCTTGGGGGACGCCACCGGCTCAGGCTGCCAGTCGTGCTCGTCGGCGGCGCCCACTCTGGGATTGTTGTCGCAGGCCAGCCCGTTGCCATCGATAATGCTGCGCCAGCAGGTGTTGCACGACACGCAGTAGCGGATATCCGCCTCCCTACCCTGCTCACACTTGTTTGGGAAGGCGGGGTCGGTGATCAGTGGACGTCCCAGAAAGACCAGATCGGCAGTACCGTCCGTCAATGCGGTCTCGCATTCATTGGGATCGGTGATGTAGCCAATGGCACCCGTGGGGATATCGGGCGCAACCGCTCTTAATTCGGCAATGTGTGACAGGTAGGGATGGCGCTCACCATGGGCATCGGGCAAATGTTTATACAGCGAGCGAGCGTGAGCTCCCCACACCCAGGTCCAGCTATCGAACTCGGCACGCTGCGTGGCCAACTGCGTGGCGATCTCCTTGGCCGAGGCGAGGTCGATACCGCCCTCAACGCCATCTTCTGCGGGCAGTTTGAGTCCGATAATAAAAGGGTAGCCACATTGCTGGCGAATAGCGCTGATCAACTGGCTCAGAAAACGCAGTCGCCCTGTCAGATCGCCCCCGAAGTCATCTTCTCTGCGATTCGACCAAGGCGATAAAAATTGATGGAACAAGTGTCCATGACCGGCCGATATCTCCACGCCCGCAAACCCCGAGGACTGGAGCCGCGCACACCCGACAGCCCAATCGGCAATCATGTCCTCGATCTCCATGACAGAAAGCGCTGCGGGGACCGTCCAACTCAAGTCGTCGGGCAACGCGGAGGCACCGACGGCACCGTCATTGCGCCCGACCGAATGCCGGCCTCGCCCGGAATCCTGCACCTGACCCAACAAGAGTGCGCCCTCGCCATTGACGATATCAGCGGCTCGCTTGAGGTTGTCCAACCCGCCGTCATCCCAGGCACGAAGCCGACTGGGAATGCGGTTGTGGGCGGTCATGGCAACCGGTTCAGTAATGATGGCCGCCGCTCCCCCCGCGGCTCGCGAGCGGTAGTAGTTTAGTAGCGCCTCGGTCGGCGCATGATTCACCACATACTTGGTCACGATAGACGCGTGGATAATGCGGTTACGCAGCGTGTGTCCACCCAGCGAAACGGGACTGAACAAGGCTGGGTAATGAGGATTAGGCACGGTGCCGTTCATAGGTACGGCCGCTCAGGATGGACCGCCAGCGTCATCTTCGATGGATTCTGCGCCTTGAGCGCTCGCGCCCAGTTGCGCCAGCACCGTCTCGATCAACCGTTGACGTTCGGCACTCAATGCAGATTCGTCTGCCTCCGACAATGCGTAGCGCTCGACCTCGTCGGCCACATTCAATCCCTGCCCTTCCAGTACCCGCTCGGTCAAATACAGCCGCTCGCTGAGTGCCGACACTTCGGAGGTGAGGCGAAGCACGCAACTCAGCACCTCGTCGACACCATCTGCATCGAAAAACTGATGCCGCTGGCCACGTCGCTTACGGGGAATCCGTCTAGTGCTCATGCCTCAGCGCTTCCAGGCCCCGAACCCGTACCACCGGGTGCCTTTGGGATCCATCCTGCCCGTCAGCGTGTCAAAGGTATTGTCACTATGGATTGACTCTGCAAAGGCTGCCTCGCCGATAAACGTGTAGCGCGGCATGGTCGCCTCGATGAAATCGTCGGCGGCAAACCCTGCGTCAGTCAGTAGCTGTCGGTAGTCCTGCTTCCGGAACGTGCCGTAGTAGGGCTCGTTGTTGTAGTAGGTATCCCAGTTCATGTAGAAATTTTCGTAAAGCGGCATGGCATTCATGGGTGGTAACTCCATTTGCCACAACACACCGCCGGGCTTCAGCACCCTGAAGGCTTCTTTGAGATATTGGTGGATATGCTTAAGCGGAAGCTCATGCATAAACATCGAAGAAAATACGACGTCGAACTGCTCGTCTTCAAAGTCCATCGCGGTCGCGTTCATTTGCCTGAAATCGACCGGCACGCCCATCGATTCAGCACGGGCGTGCGCGTAGCGCAGCACCGGCGCGGCGACATCGATGGCCGTGACCTGTGCATCAGGATAGGTCTCCGCCCATGGCAGCGTGTTGTGTCCGATGGTACAGCCGCAATCTAAAATCGATGTCGGTGCGAACTCGGGAAATTTGAGTCGCAGGTAGTTTGATAAGGTCGCGCCGATGTCGTTGTGCCGCTTACCAAATTGACCAAAAGCAAACACATCAATGGAGTTGTCGTAGACCGCGCCTGCTGACACATCATTATCAGCACGCTCCTCGTGGTAGGCGCCGGGCGATAAATGCACGTCGATTCCCGTCACACTTTTCGGCAAGGGCAAGGCCGGATTGAGCGTCAGACTGCCTTTGGTAGCCGGCTGGGCGGCCTTTTCATTCAATGTCTCGAGTTCACGGTCTACGGCGTCACTGACAACGTCAAACACCATTTCCTGCGCGGCCGTTCTCACGCTACTGTAGGCTTTGAACGGGAGCTCGGGTTTCAGCGCCTCGTGAATGGCTTCCGGTGATTCAAGCGGAGCGCCTGATTTCTCATGTTCGGGCCCAACGGTGCCCTCAAAATGCTGGCGCAAATCACCGGCCATTCGCTGCAGAACATGCGAGCGGAGTGTCGCGACAAAGGCGCGGCGTGAACGGTCGTGTTGCGTCAAAGAGACCGCCATATCGTGATCGTGAGATCGATTCATTTTTGGCCCTTCAGATTCGATTTCTGCTGTTTGATGATATGTTTAACCGTCGAAGGTAAGCAAGGCGGTCTCTAGCCCGAGAACGGCTCGCCCCAACGGACTGCAGCAGCTGCGAAATGTCCAGCCGCCTGATCACAACAATAGAATAAGGAGCGACCATGACCACGATCGTAGTGCTATTTAATCTCAAAGAAGGCGTGGACCGGGATGAATACGAGCAGTGGGCGCGCACGGTGGACATTCCCAGCGTCAGACGGCTTAACGGCTGTAGCGGATTTGAAGTACTGCGCAGTCAGGGGCTACTGGGTGGCTCACCCGACGCGCCCTACGCCTATGTCGAACTCATTGAAGTTGATCATATGGATGACTTTATGGCGGCCGTTGGCGCACCCGCTGCGCAAGACGTTGCGGCGCAGTTTAGAGAGTTTGCCGACGGTGCAACGTTCATGGTGACCGAGTCCATTGAATGAGAGGACTCGAGGGTAAAGTTGCGCTGTGCACGGGCGCAGGCCGCGAAGGCGGGCTCGGCCACGGCATCCTGACGCGTCTGGGGTTAGCAGGTTGCCGTCTGGCCGTGACGGACCTTGAGTCCGTTATGACACCGGATAACGCAGTGGTCACCGACCTGAAGCAAGCGGGCTACGACGTGATCGGCATCAGCTGCGACGTCGCATCTGAGG
>JAYOUT010000080.1:0-7022 GCA_038151055.1 Luminiphilus sp. | reverse complement strand
CAAATGGGGGGCGAGGGTGCGACCTGGATTGGTCAGGCACCGTTTACCGAGACCCAGCACGTGTTCCAGAACCTGGGCGACGGCACCTATTTTCATTCGGGCGTGCTGGCGATTCGTGCGGCGGTCGCCGCCGGGGTGAATATCACCTACAAGATCCTCTACAACGACGCGGTCGCGATGACTGGCGGGCAACCGGTCGATGGCTCTTTGAGCGTTGGCGATCTGATCCGTCAGTTGAGCGGCGAAGGGGTGCGACGCATTGCGCTGGTATCCGATACACCGGAGGACTGGCGCGGGAGGTTTGACGCCATACCGGGCTTTAGCCTGACGCACCGGGATCAATACGAGGCCCTAATGTTGGAGCTCAGAGCGTTCAAGGGAACCTCTGTCATTGTGTATCAACAGACCTGTGCAGCCGAAAAAAGGCGCCGTCGTAAAAAAGGGAAAATGCGCCACGCTGATCGTCGGGTTGTGATCAACGAGGCGGTGTGCGAAGGCTGCGGTGACTGCAGCGTCGAGTCCAACTGCCTCTCGGTGCTCCCAAAGCAAACGGCGCTTGGCAGAAAACGTGAGATTGATCAAAGCGCCTGTAACCATGATTTCAGCTGTCTAAAAGGGTTTTGCCCTAGCTTCGTGTCGGTCATTGGCGGAGAGCTGCGCAAAGCCCAGCCAGCGCAGTCGGAGGAGCCCATCTTCGATCCGCTGCCCCAGCCCGACTTGCCCTCTCTCGATCAACCCTGGAATACGGTGGTGGCGGGTGTCGGTGGCACGGGGGTGTTAACCATCACCTCGCTGATTGCGATGGCCGCACACATCGAAGGCAAGGGGTGCGCCACATTGAATCAGACAGGACTCGCGCAAAAATTTGGTGCGGTCGTGAGTCATGTGCGCGTCGCCAGCGCACAGGAGGACATCAAAGCGGTTCGCATCCCCGCGGGAGAGGCCGATCTGCTCATTGCATGCGATCTGGTGGTGAGCACGGGGTATGAAGCCATGGGCAAGGTCGCACACGGGCGCACCCACGCCGTGATTAACGACAACGAGCAGCCGACAGCCGCATTTGTTCAGGACCCCGATGCGCATTTTCCGGCTGAGGGCATGCGGCAAAAGGTCACTGCGCAAGTGGGTGAACAATTGGAGTTTGTTCACGCCTCCGACATCGCCCTGCAATTAACGGGCGATGCCATCGGCACCAATCTCTTTTTGTTGGGGTATGCCTGGCAGCGCGGCTGGGTGCCCGTGGGCGAGGCGGCACTGGAGCGCGCGATTGAATTGAACGGGGTGGCGGTTGAATTCAACAAGAATGCGTTTCTGCTAGGCCGGCGGTTTGCCAATCAACCGGAGCTGGTTGAGTCGCTGCTACCCCAAGCATCGTCAAGTACCGATGACGACCTCACGCTGGATCAATTGATTGAGGATCGCTTTGAACGACTCGTGGCGTATCAATCTGTGGGCTATGCGAAACGCTACTTGGATCAAATTGAAAAGGTCCGTTCGCTAGACAGCGACCCAGAAGCAGACGACTCGCTTACCCATACTGTCGCCCAGCAACTCTTCAAGCTCATGGCTTACAAAGACGAGTATGAGGTGGCGCGTTTGCACAGCGATGAGGCCTTCCGCGCCAAACTCGATGCACAGTTCACCGGTAATTACTCAATCAGGTTTCATCTGGCACCGCCTTTATTGAGCAGAGCCGACCCCGAGACGGGCAAAGTCAAAAAAGTCGAGTTTGGTCCCTGGCTCATGCCAGTGTTTCGCTTACTCGCCAAGCTCAAGTGGCTCCGCGGAACACGATGGGATGTTTTTGCGCTCAGTAGCGAGCGCAGGCAGGAGAGAGAGGATCTGGCGCGTTATCAAGCAGACCTGGCTGAAGTCTGCGACCGGCTCGCGCCGGACAACTACCGCGCTGCGCAACAACTCATGGAGCTACCGAAGAAACTACGTGGCTACGGTCACGTGAAAGCCAGAAATCGAGAAGCGCTACTGGCAGCGCGATCACAGCTACTGAACGAATTTCACGGTGATACCCAGTATGTAGGGGTGATCCACCAAAGTGCAGCGTGACGGTTTGTCATGATTTTGACGGGGTACATGGAGAACTCTGAGGGGATATGGATATGAATTTGAAGATGACAGTGCAGGACGACTTCTGTCACCACCCGGACTTTGATGGGCACGAGCAGGTGATCCATTGCACGGACCCGCGTAGCGGTTTGAACGGTTTTATCGCCGTGCACAACACCCATCTTGGACCCGCTATGGGCGGGTGCCGGATGTGGCCGTATGCACGGGAAGCCGATGCCCTGACCGATGTGTTGCGCCTGTCGCGCGGCATGACCTATAAGGCGGCGCTGGCGAACCTCGAGGCCGGTGGCGGCAAGTCGGTGATTATCGGCGACCCGCGTCGTGACAAATCCCGGGAATTGCTGCTGGCGATGGGCGATTTTGTCGACAGCCTGAGGGGGTCTTACGTGATCGCGGAGGACTCGGGGACGGCCGTGCCGGATATGCGCGTGATGGGCGAGCGGACAAATTGGGTGGCTGGTGTCTCGGAGGGTTCGGAGCATGGCGGTGATCCTTCACCATCAACCGCCTACGGCGTGTTCGTTGGCATCAAGGCGGCGGTAAAGCGCCGACTCGGAGCCGAATCACTCGATGGCATGACGGTGGCGATACAGGGAGTAGGTAATGTCGGCTATCGCCTGGCCCGGTTGTTACGCGACGCGGGTGCCTTATTGATTGTCGCAGATGTCTATGCCGCAAATGCCGAACGCGCAGTGCGGGAACTGGGCGCAGAGCTCGCCTCGGTTGACGAGGTGCATCGCACAGCCGTAGATGTGTATGCCCCCTGTGCCTTGGGAGGTGCTGTGAACAACCAGACTGTTGAAGAAATTGTCGCCCCGGTGGTGGCCGGTGCGGCGAACAACCAGTTAGTGTCGCCAGCCCACGGAGAGCGACTGCGACAGCGTGGCATCTTGTATGCGCCCGATTACGCCATTAATGCGGGTGGAGTGATTGACATTGCTTCCCAGCGTGCTGGCAGAAACCAACGGGCAACGCAACGTCATCTTGACGCTATTGCGCTCACTCTTCACGAGATTTTCGAGCTGGCAGACGAGAGCGGTCAGACGACTGCGGCAGTCGCCGATCAGGTGGCGGAAAAAAGATTTAAGAGAGGCGAAAGGTAGAGGCCCAGAAATGCAGTAGGCCGAAGTGGCGTTTCCAAGCCTCAGCCACTCACTGTACTGCGTTGAACAAGGCCTTACAGCCCGATCACGGGGCCTCCTATCGAAAATCACCAGTGCAGGCTTGATTTGAACCCGAGGTAACAGGTTTGATTGAGTGCATATGACATCGTCAGCTGCGTGCACATCGATTGTGCACAGAGATAGATTGCTCAGGTAACTCAATGTGTCGATGATGTTGCCTTTGCGATGCATCAAAGGCGTTAAGTTGACTTCACTTTTTAACGAGCTCAGTGGGAGAGCGTGATGAATACGATAAAAGCTATTTTTTCCTGGATAGGTCGGTTCTTACAAAAAGTAAGAACGATCTTGCTGGACTTTGGTACAGCACTCGTCGTCATTTTTCTTGCCATGGCGATCATAGGCGCGCTGACGTCCTCTGAACCCGAAGTCGTGGATCCCAGCGGCAGAGTGCTGTTTATCAATCCTCAGGGAGTGGTGGTTGACCAAGAGGTCTTCAATTCTGAGTCGCTACTTGATGTGGCCACAGACTCCTCAATCGAACAAATTCAAACAAGAGATCTCATAAAGCTGATCAGAGCGGCTGCGCAAGATGAGAGCATACCGGCAGTGTTTGTCGATTTCTCATCCGCAGGCTTTGCCGGACCCACGACGGCAATCAATATCGCAAAAGAATTAAAAGCGCTGCGCGACTCCGGTAAAAGAGTCATTGCTTTCAGCGACCGTTTGTCCACGGCTTCGTATCTCATGGCCTCTCAAGCATCAGAGGTCTGGGTTCATCCTGTCGGTAGCATCAGCGTGAGAGGCATCGGCGGGATGCGGAATTACAACAAAGACCTTCTCGAGAACCTCAAGATCACCATACATAACTACTCACAGGGAGATTTTAAATCTGCCACTGAGCCGAGTTGGAGATCAGACATGTCCGAGAATGACCGGATGCAGAGAGAGGCCTTGCTCTTTCCTATCTGGGATGAAATGAAGGCTCTCATGGCAGAGGGGCGTGGGATTGAACCCAGTGACATTCAATCTTTTGCAGACAACTACGTCGGCTTCTTCGGTGAGGCCGCTATCGGCAATATCGCCTACGCTCAGGCAAACAATCTGATTGATGGCACTAAATCATTCCCTGAATTCCGTCAGTACATGATTGAAGAATTCGGTGAGGACGAGGAGGCTGAAACAGAGACCTACAAAACAATCTCTTCTGCAGAGTACGCAGAGCAAATAGACGATGACCTCTCAGAAAGTGCCAACCAGATTGCGGTCATTACTGCAGAAGGTGCCATTTCAGAGGGTGAGATTTCTCAGGGTGTGGCAGGTGCAGACGGCATCGTGCAGCAGATCAGGTCCGCACATGAAAACGAGAACACAAAGGTGATTGTTTTCAGGGTTAACAGCCCCGGCGGTTCAATCATTGCCAGTGAAATGATGAGAGATGAGCTATTGGCGGCCAAAAGAAAGGGCCTCAAAGTTGTTGTCTCGATGGGCGACTACGCCGCTTCGGGCGGCGTGTATATCTCAACGCCGGCCGATTATATTTTTGCGGAGCCGACCACCATTACAGGCTCTATCGGTGTGGCCATTGCGCTGCCCACTTTTGAAAACGCCATGGACTACATCGGGGTCAACTTCGACGGTGTCGTGACCTCCAAGCACGGTGGCTGGGATCCGACGCAAGCCATCGATGAGGATCTGGACAAGATTTTTGCCGGCTGGGGTGCCGAGGCTTACGACCGTTTTATTGCTTTCGTCGCCGAGTCCAGATCTCAGTCGTATGAAGATATCAAAGCGATCGCAGGTGGCCGAGTCTGGATTGCCACCAGCGCCAAAGAAATAGGATTGGTCGACGAAATTGGCGGCATTCAGGACGCAATCGCCTATGCCGCCAACCTCGAAGGCCTAGATGATTATCAGATTGAGTACTACCGCGAAACACTCTCGCCAGAGGAGATGTTCCTTAAGGAATTACTCGAAAACTTTGATGTCTCGCTCGCACAGCCCTCAGTACTATCGGCGCTTGATGGTGTAGCCGAGCTCTACGAAACATTGGTAGACATTAAGGAACCGAAGGCGTTGTTAACTTGCAAGGATTGCCTGGTAGACCTTGATTAACTTGGCGGCTATCCGAGGCGATGGTTGCGGTCAGTGGCGGGACGCAGAGAAAGCCAGCGGTAAAACGCTGGCCATTCTCGACATGGCGTGCCGTAATCTTGCCGGGAGATCACTATAAGTCCGCAGTGTTTTCCGCAAAAAGCCACGGATAATCAGTGAAGGTAGTCGCCCGCAACTAAAGGGAGACTCCACCTGCCATCTTAGCGGAGTCCTGCCATCCTGATTTGGAGAGCGGGGTCAGAAGCGTCTGTCCAATCCTGCCGCTCCGCCCACTGCTCAAATGACACGGGGCGCCAGTTGAATACCTTGTCGATGCTCGCGTTATCCGCAATGAGGGGCGAGACCGGTTGCTCATTATAAAAACGATAAAAGCTTGCCATCCCGTCATAAATCGAGTGCGGCTCCACGGTTGCGGAACCCGTCACAAGAAGACTCATATCCGAGGCGAACTCATCAGGTGTCAGGCTGTTGAAAGTGATCGTGCTTCCCATCACCTTACTCAGTCGCTCAGCGACCTCGTCACCCACTAAAGCCTCTGGACCACCTATCGCATACCGAGCGCTCGGTATGTCGTCTCGAGTGAGCGCCTCCACCATGTAAGCGGCAACATCATCGAGGCAGATCCAAGAGATGCGCAGGTCGGGTTTCGCGGGATAGGCGAATATGTCCTGCTGCACAATCGCGGGTTTATTCCAGCTGCGAATCAGGTTGTCCATGAACACTTTAGGCTCGAAGAGGGCGAATGCCGCGCCACTATCCATAATGGCCTGTTCAATCGCGCGGCGGCCGTCGTGCGCGGGATTACCGTTGTTCTTCTCAGCAACGAAGCAGCTCGTATTGAAAACGACTTTCTTTACGTTATTTTGGGCAGTCGCCGCCGCAATGTGCCGCCCCAACGTCGCAGCCGCCTCCTCATCAAAAACAAAGGGCAGATGCGCTGCAATGGCCTCCACACCCTGCGCCGCGGCAATGAGAGATTGCTCATCGAACAGATCAGCCTCTACCACCTCCACGTTCGCAAACTCCGTGCCGTGAAACGCATTGGGATTTCGGAGAGCCGCTACAGGCGTCAAGCCTGCTTCGAGTAATCGGGCAATCAGCGGATGCCCTTGATCACCAGTTGCCCCCAACACCAGAACGCGGGCCATTAGTGAGCCTCCGAGCGAGCTACCGATTGACCGGCGATGTAACCAAAAGTCAGCGCCGGCCCCAATGTGCCACCCGCGCCTGCATAAACGCTACCTGTCGGGTTGCTAATGACATTGCCGGCGCCATAGAACCCCGGAATGACGTCTCCGTAAACGTTGAGCACTTGCGCCATCCCATTCGTTCTTGGACCTCCGTTGGTACCCAGCGCCCCTAGGTCGATCCGTACCGCGAAGAAGGGCCCAACCTCCACTTTCCCCAGGGTGGCTGCGGCCCCGTCGCGAGAGCGATCGCCGTAAAAGCGGTCGTAAGCACTGACCCCTCGTCCGAAGTCGGGATCATTGACGTTTTCAGCGTGCGTATTGAATCGAGATACCGTTGCTTCGAGTTGCGCTGCATCGACTCCAATAGCGTCTGCTAGACCTGCTAGATCCGGCGCCTCAACAATCCAATCAGGCGACGGCTCGCCGGGCATCACCGATGCAATGGGATACCGGCCACGATACTGACTGTCCACAATCAGATAGGCGGGCAGATTGTTGTATCCGTATGTCG
>JAYOUT010000079.1:0-7518 GCA_038151055.1 Luminiphilus sp. | reverse complement strand
GTTGGCTCCGGTGGACAGGCTGGGACGCCATCTCGTCGATATCCCGGCGATACTGATGACGCAGTGTTCTGCTTCGGGTGGCGATATCGTGGGTGACGCGAAGGACTTCAGGATTCATAAGGCCAGTCTGGGATTCGGTGTGTAATAAAGCAACATTTTACAGCCATTTTTGCCCTTTATTACGTATTTTTTGTTGTTAAATTACATAGCGACGGTCTGCTACCCAGTCATCTCGTCAACATTTGCCTCATTCGGACACCGCCCCATCGTGGGTATCGGCCTCGAGGCAAGACCGCGGATAGACGCGAATCCAATCGAACTCGACGGTCGCGGGCAGGTCAGCGGGCACAACCTCGCCACCCAGCGTGCCTCCCACGGCCATATTGAGAATGAGGTGGAATGCCTTGTCGTCAAAAACCCAGGGCCACGGTGCGATGTCATCAGGCGTAGCGACGCCATGGATCCGGTCATCGACGTACCAGGCAACCCGGTTGGACGACCACTGAATACCGTAGGTATGGAACTCGCCGCTCCATACTGCTGGGGCGCGCAGCGTCTCACTGTAATGCACGTTATCGGGCGGTAAGTCGCCAAAATGAAGCGCCCCGATGAGACGATGCGGTTCGTGGCCAGTCCATTCGAGAATATCGATCTCGCCCTCTAACGGCCAACCGAGGTTTTTCTCTTCGGGCATCATCCAAAAGGCCGGCCATAGTCCCCTGCCCTCAGGCAATTTGATCCGTGCTTCTATTACACCGTGTTGGAATCCGCGCTTACCCTCGGTCGTAATCTTTCCCGAGCGAATCTGACCTTGGTCATCGATAAATGCAGTCAGGCTGAGCCGACCGTCGCTTACCGAGACGGCCTTGGCGTCGTATGTTTGCACCTCGCTGTTGCCCCAGCCACACAGATCCTGATCGCAACCGTCGCCCTCGATAATATTCCAGAGTGCAGAGTTCAGCGGCCCCTCAAAATCCTCTTGCCAGATAGGCTCGCAGTCCGCGCCCAGCGCTCCAGTCGATAACACTCCAAAGAGCACGCCATACAAGTATCGATAAACCACAGACTTCCCTAACGACTCAAACTGCAGACTCACCACCAAACGGTATAGAAGAAGACCAGTATCAGCGTGACGACAATGGCGCTGAGGTTAAAGCCCTGAGTCGTCGTAAAACTCACGCCCGCCGGGTCGACAAAGCCCGCCTGAGAGCGCGGCCGCAGCAGTGACCACAAGACCCCGATGGCAACACACAGCACAAACACCAAACCAACGCGGTCCATGAATGGCAGCTCAGGCCAGTAAAGTTTGAGTAGTAGCGACAGCGCTGCGGAGGCGATTGCGGCGATCAGTGCCGCAGTCGCCGTTGTACGCGACCAAAACAGCCCCAGCATAAAGATGGCCACAATCCCCGGCGTAAAGAACCCGGTGAACTCCTGAATGTACTGAAATGCCTGCTCAAAATTACCCAGCAAAGGTTTGGCAGCAATGACTGCGATAGCCATGGCCGCAATAGCAACCGCCCGGCCAAGGGTCACAGAGCGCTGGCCCCCATCGCTCGCCATCCCCAGCGACGGCGCCACGTCCATCGTAAAGATGGTCGAGATGCTGTTACACATGGATGCCAGCGACGAGACGATGGCCGCCAGTAACGCAGCGAACACCAAACCCTTGATGCCCAAAGGCAACAAATTCATGGCAGACGGATACGCTTTATCCGGTGCAGACAGATCGGGATTCAACACAAACATCGCGATACCGGGGAGCACCACGATGACGGGCATCAGGAGCTTAAGAAACGCGGCAAAGGCGATGCCTTTTTGTGCCTCGTCAACGCTCTTCGCGGCGAGTGCACGCTGAATAATGTACTGGTTGAAGCCCCAGTAAGAGATGTTCATTACCCACATCCCTCCGAGCAGAACAGAAAGTCCCGGCAAGCTCATATAATGAGGATGCCCCTCGTTGAGAATCATGTGGAACTTATCAGGGGCCTGCTGGGTCAGCGTGGTAAAACCGGCTAGCGGGCCCGCACCGTCGCCGATCTGATCCAGCAGAATCCAGGAGATCATCAGTCCGCCCATGACCAACAGAATCACCTGAATGATATCGGTCAGTGCAACCGCCCTGAGTCCGCCGTACAAAGAGTAGGCAATGGCAAATACGCTGAGCGATATCAAGCCCATAGTGACATCGACACCCGCCACCGTATTAATCGCCAAAGCGCCCAACCAAAGAATTGAAGTCAAATTGACGAAGGTGTACACACCCAGCCAAAACACCGCCATGACGGTTTTGACGCGGTTATCGTACCGCTGCGCAAGGAACTGGGGCATTGTGTAGATGCCCGTCTTCAAAAAAATGGGTAGCAAAAACTTGCCGACTAGCAGTAGCGTAAACGCCGCCATCCACTCGTAAGAGGCAATGGCAAGACCGATCGCATAACCCGATCCTGACATGCCGATAATCTGCTCGGCTGAAATATTGGCAGCAATCAGCGACGCACCAATTGCCCACCACGGCAAGGCTTTGCCCGCCAGAAAGTAATCCTGGGCATTTTTTTCTTGCCCAGAGGGCTCTCGAGACACCCACTGCGCCAAAACAAAAAGGCCCACTGCGTAAATAGCCACAATGGCCAAGTCAATCGTCGACAACACTTGTGATCTCCTGCGATCCCCCAGCGGGACGCCTATTATTATTTGAGTTTCAGCGGCCTATTGCGGGCATAGCGCTCAATTGTTGGCGAGAAGCTCGCTACAACTCAACACCTCACCACCTTCGGGCGTTTCAGCCAGCACAACCTCAGAAATTTCCAAGGCGAGCTCCCCCGTTGTCGCCAGCAAGAATGGCGTATTGACCTTGGTCGAATCGACGCCAAGCTGTGCGAAGCACTTCATCGGGAAACTGAGTTTTTGCCAGTCTGCTTGCGCTGCTGTCTCAAGCACACTCGTAATATCCATTTCGCCCGAACAAGGGTAACCGCAATCCATGCGGAGTGTGACCGGTTGAGTGGGTTTTTTGATTAACCGCATATCAAATGACAAAGCGCCGTCAGCCATTTCTAACTGACGCATATTGACCGGCTCTTCGAACTGAAAATACACCTGACTGAGGTGCTCACCTTTACCGGAAAACTCAATGCGTCGGGCATCTTCCTGAACCTTGCGATCTACGACAGTGAGGCTGAGCTCTCCACGCCCCGACGTAGCGCCGGTGGGCCCGACCTCGACTGACCAGTCAAAATCGTCGCCAATGAATAGCGTCCAAGGATCGCGCACGCCTTTATCGAAGACCCATGTGTCTAGCGTCTTGATTTCGCCGACGGGTTGCTCGGGCAGAGCGGCCCACTGTGGCGACTCAGAGGTCACCAGACCGAAGCCTTCTGGAAAAACAGCTTGCGTAATCGTCAGCTCATGATCCTCTGGATTGAGATCTTGAGCGGGCCAGGGCATGGGGAGCTTTCCCTCAAACTCAAAGCCAGTACCGCCCTCTTGGGCGGCCATGAGTACATCAGCCACTGCTGCACCCTCGGATCCTGGCAGCCATCCAACAACAAAAGCATCAGAAGCGTTCAACTCCGCATTAACCCACAACGGCCGACCGGTAAGGAATAGGGTCACAACCGGCGGGCCCTGTTTCTTGAGGTGCTGAATCAGCTGTAAGTCTCGGGATCTGCCCTGCTGCCACGCCAAGGTCTCGATGTCGCCCTGTCCTTCAGCATAGGGAGGCTCGGCCATGACCATCACCACAGCGTCCAGCTCCTCAATGGACTCTTCGGGATCATAGAGCGCCACATCGCCTCCGGCGGCTTTGGCATGCCGAATAAAGCCATCAAGGATCGATGTCCCGCCAGGAAAGTCCGCATTCACATTACCGGTGCCCTGCCAGCTGATGGTCCAGCCTCCGGACTGCAGACCGATATCATCAGCCCCCGCCCCTGCCAATCGGTAAGCACCTGCTGGATCGAGCGGCAGCAAGTTACCTTGGTGCTTCACCAATACCAATGATCGCCGCACGGCCTCCTGAGCCAACGCCCGGTGTGCCTCTGAACCCACAGTTTTGGCATAAACCGCTGCCCGTTCAGAGGGCAAACCACGATCCATCAGCCCCGATTGGAACTTGACCTTGAGAATACGACGTACCGCTTCATCGATGCGGGCCTCAGAAATCTCACCCGCTTTGACTTGCGCCACCATGTTGTGGAGCAACGTCAGCCAATCCTTGGGCACCATAATCATGTCGATGCCTGCGTTGATCGCCTGAACACAGTCGTCGGGTTGACACCCGGTAACCTGTCCAATGCCGTTCCAATCACTGACGACAAAACCGTCGAATCCCAGCTCGTCGCGAAGCACGGTAGTCAACAGTTCATGGCTGCCATGAATCTTGTCCCCGTTCCAGCTATTGAATGAAGCCATCACCGTCATGACACCCGCCTCAATCGCGGTGACATAGCCCTGCCCGTGGATCGACAACAGATCCGCTTTTTTGAGACGGGTATCACCCTGATCAATTCCCCGGTGTGTCCCGCCGTCCCCAATGAAGTGCTTGGCGGTCGCCACGATGCCGTTGCTCTGCATGGCTTCAACCACACCACCGGCAAATTCACGAACAAGCGCCGGGTCAGAGCCATAGGATTCGTAGGTACGGCCCCATCTGGGATCCTTCGCTACCGCTAGGGTTGGCGCGAAAATCCAATCGACCCCCGTTGCGCTCACTTCCTTGGCGGTCGCCTCGGCAATTGCGGCGGTCAGCTCGGGGTCTCCGACTGCACCCAGCGCGATGTTGTGGGGAAACACTGTGGCCCCTATGACGTTGTTGTGACCGTGAACCGCGTCCGTACCCCAGATGACGGGGATACCGGCGCTACCCTCGGAGGTGTCAATGGAGGCCAGGTAATAACTGTCCGCCAGATCCACCCAGTCCTGAATCGAGGAATACTTGTTTTGCGCAGGGAAGGAGCCGCCGCCGTTGAGCACACTGCCGAGGCCGTAGCGTCGCAAATCTTCAGGGGTGACGTGCTTGATCTCTCCCTGAATCATCTGCGCGACTTTCTGTTCCAGTGTCAGTGTCGCCATGACAGCGTCGACCCGATCAGAGACCGACACCTCCGCTAACGCCACGCTTACTGGCAGCGCACTCACGGCCAGCGTCAGTAACCACTTCTTCATCGCAACACCTTCCATTTTCGCCCCAATCCCGTCTGCTGCGGGAATCACGACGCTAAAGTATCGCAAGCACCGTTTTGCCCGCAGTCCCGGCGCGACGGAGCGGGCCTTTTCAGAGGCAAGCGGGAAGCCTGTTTCCACCGCACCGACGCGGCTGTCATAAAGCGTTGACGCAGTGATTGTGAGGCCTCAAACGCACTGTACCGACCCGCGTTTAACGTACGCGAAAAAACCGCGGGCACAATCTGATGAAAAGCACTTGATTCATGGTCATCGGCGGGTGAGAGTTATCATCCTATCGTCACAAACACCGTGATGCCGTAATCCGGGGGAGCCAGCCATGTCGACCGAGCAACAAGCCTCGACGACTTCCAAAGCGCATCATCCCAGTAGCTTCGCAGGGCTATTGACCTCGGTCATCAATGCCGGCCGCGACATCCTTGATCGGCGCAGAAAATCAACCGAAGAGGCCCCCTCTGGCGATTTGCTGGCTAAATGTCACCAGCTAATCCATCACCGCGGTGAGGCGTCCGGTCTGGCACTAGCATGCGAGGTCATCGCCGACTACCAGGCGCTAGACCAGAGCAATCAACTACTCTTTTTTCAGGCTCTGGCACAGGAGTTCAGCGCTGACCGTGAGGCGATTCTGACTGCCGCCGAGGACTTCGAATCCAATCCCGACTCAGACCAACTTGCTGCGCTCGTCAAGGCAACCGAAGCACCCAGAGTCAAGCTATTCCGCAGAATGAATATGGCGCCCAGCGCGACGCCTGTGCTGGTCAAAATGCGCGGTGACTTGCTTGGCTACCTGCAGAGCACGCCCTCGCTAAAACCCGTCGACTCGGACCTGAAGCACCAGTTCATCTCCTGGTTCAATCGAGGGTTCCTCGAGCTGAGAGCTATCGACTGGAACTCCCCGGCCGCCGTGCTGGAGCGCATCATCCAATACGAATCCGTTCACGCGATTCAAGGCTGGGATGATCTGCGCTCGAGGCTGCGAGAGAACCGCATGTGTTTTGCTTTCTTCCATCCGGCAATGCCAGACGACCCACTGGTTTTTGTTGAAGTGGCGATCACGGCGGGCATACCTCAGGCGATCGGACCGCTGATTGAGAAGTCCGCTGAGCCCGAGGATGAGCGAGATCTGGATACGGTAGTATTCTACTCCATCAGCAACTGCCATCCCGGGCTCGCGGGAGTCTCGTTCGGCAACTTCTTGATCAAACAGGTGGTTGAGGAGGTGGGCAAACGTTATCCCAAGGCGAAGCGCTACATCACGTTGTCACCCGTTCCCGGCTTTTGTCGCTGGTTAACCGGTGCCGGCGCAAGTCAGGGCCTCGACGTCCACGAACTCAGGTCTGCGGCAAAGACATCCGATACGGGAGAGAGAGACGCCATAGCTGACAGGGCATTGAAGCTTTGCGCTCAATATCTGGTCAAAGAGCGCGCCGGCGACTTGGCGTTAGATCCGGTCGCGCGATTCCATTTGGGTAATGGTGCGAGTCTCCACGCAATCCATTGGGCAGCTGACTTGAGCGACAAGGGGCTGCAGCAATCCGCGGGGATTATGGTCAACTACCTTTATGATTTAGGCAGCATCGAGGAAAACCACGACGCGTATTTTGATCAGGGTGAAGTGGCCATCTCGCGGCCTGTTGCGCGGTTGCTCACCTAACCCCCATCGGCGATGTGCCAATTGCAGATGCCGGGGGTATGATCAGGAGCGCAGGCGCTCTGGGGCGCCCCATAAAACAATAATCAGGCGGTAAGACAGCATGGCATTTGATACCTCGCAGTTCCGCGAATTCCGCTACGGCTGGCCGGTCGTACTCGCATCCACCTTTGGCATCTCTCTGGGTATGTCGCCGCTGCCCTTCTACACGATTGGCGTCTTCGCGCAGCCTCTGGCAGAGGAATTCGGCTGGGGCATCGATCAGATCATGTTCGGCTTGGTGCCGTTTTGTATCGTGACGGTGATCAGCGCCCCGATGGCGGGTTATCTGTCGGATCGCTACGGTGTGAGAAAAGTTGCCCTGATTTCCATGCTCACCTTTGCCGTGGGCATGATGCTGTTCTCACTTAATAACGGCTCGCACACGCTGTACCTGTTCCTTTGGGGACTGCTGTCAGCGCTCAGTGCAGGCACCCTGCCCATCACCTTCACCAAGGCCATCTCGCGCTGGTTCCACGAAAAGCGCGGTCTGGCGCTAGGGATTGCATTGGTGGGCACCGGCATTGGCGGTGCCGTCGCCAAGCTAATCGCCGAGGAGTTGATTAACGCCTACGGCTGGCGCATGGCGTATGTCGGCATCGGCTTCCTGCCGCTGATCGTCGCTCTGCCAATTGCCCTCTTTG
>JAYOUT010000078.1:0-7841 GCA_038151055.1 Luminiphilus sp. | reverse complement strand
CGCCCCAGGCGATGCCGTAACGGGCGTTGTTCAAGCAGCCAAAGGGGCCCTTGAGGCCCTCGACATTCGGTAGGTGGTTCTCTTCGGGGACAAAGACGTTGTCCATGACAATCTCCCCGGTGATCGAGGCCCGTAGCGCTAATTTGCCCTCGATCTTGGGGGCGCTGAGCCCCTCCATGCCTTTTTCCAAAATAAAGCCGCGGATCACGTCGTCATCAGTTTTTGCCCAGACAATGAACACGTCGGCCAGCGGACTGTTGCTGATCCACATCTTGGCACCGGTTAATCGGTATCCGCCGTCGACGGCTTTAGCGCGAGTGATCATGCCGCCTGGGTCAGAGCCGAAGTCCGGCTCGGTGAGGCCGAAGCAGCCAATCCATTCACCGGTTGCCAGCTTGGGTAAGTATTTCTCTCGCTGTTCCTCTGTGCCGTAGGCGTAGATGGGGTACATCACGAGAGAGGATTGCACACTCATCATAGAGCGGTAGCCCGAGTCGACCCGCTCAATCTCGCGTGCGATCACGCCATAGCAGACGTAGTCGACTCCGGGGCAGCCGTAGCCGTCGATGGTGGCGCCCAGTAGCCCCATTTCTCCCATTTCACGAAAGATATTGGGATCGGTGCTTTCCTGCCGATAGGCCTCTTTGACCCGCGGTGCCAAAGCGCTTTGCGCATACTGCTGCGCGCTGTCCCGCACCATGCGCTGCTCCTCGGAGAGCTGCGAGTCGAGTTCAAAGGGATCTTGCCAATTGAGGGCGGTCCATCGCGTTTTTGAGGCCATCGTTGCAGAGTCCAGTGCGTTGAGGTCGGCGCGCGAATGGTAAGATATCGTGCCCCCGAGGAAAAGTGGGGGGGCAGTATCCCCCGGGGTCTGGCGAATCTGTGACGCGCGACCGATGGGTTTGCGTGTGTGGTCAGAGGTCACCCCCAATGTTCCTTTCACTGTGGCAGAAATACAGCCCCGGCGTGTTATTGACCGGCGCCTTGGCCGCTGTCGCCAGCACGCTGTCAGCAAGATACGGCGCGCCCGCCATGTTGATGGGGTTACTGTTGGGCATGGCTTTTCACTTTGCCAGCGACATGATCAAAGTGACCGCTGGTACAGAACTCATGGCGGGTCCCGCGTTGCGGATGGGTGTGGCATTGCTTGGCGCGCGTCTGGCTTTTTCTGATCTCGCCCAGCTCGGTTGGGAGCCGATCGTCTTTTTGGTGTTTGCTGTCGGCGTCACTATCTCGAGTGGCGTGCTCTGCGCGCAGTTGATGGGAGTGGATCGCAAGCTGGGGGTGCTGACGGGCGGCTCGGTGGCAATTTGTGGCGCTTCCGCCGCGATGGCCATCTCCAGTGTGTTGCCGGAGAGCGAAGATCGGCGTCGTGCCACGCTGTTCACGGTGATCGGAGTGGCCAGCCTGAGTACCGTTGCCATGATCTTTTATCCGCTTTTGGGTGACCTCCTAGGTATGGACGACGAGGCAATGGGTTTCTTTATAGGCGCCACGATTCACGACGTCGCCCAGGTAGTGGGCGCCGGCTACAGCGTGTCGACCGACGCCGGTGATCTCGCAGTGATGGTCAAGCTGTTTCGGGTTGCCATGTTGATACCCGTGGTTGCCGCGATCGCGTTTGTAATGGCTCGCGCAGCATCGCGGCAAGAATCCCAGAGTCAACTGCCCAGCGTCCCGCTGTTCCTACTGGGCTTTCTCGCATTTTTCGGCGCGAACACGGTTGGCGTGATACCGCCGCCCGCGCTCGAACTGCTATCCAATACCGCTTCGGTGTTGCTGCTGCTGGCGATTACGGCGTTGGGTATCAGAACGTCACTCAAAGAGGTGCTCTCGATCGGCGTCAGGCCCATCATTTTGCTCTGCACCGAAACGACCGTTCTGGCGGCGCTGGTGTTGGGCTTCTTGTTATGGTTTCCCGCGTGATCCCTCCAAATGGGTGTAGCGCCGGATAACGGATCACTCCACACTATGCGCGGCGCCTCGGGGGAGTTCGAAAAATCTCTCGTCAATGAATGACGCTGCGAGGCACTCGCAGGGTAACCGCGGCCCTCAGTGACAGGACATGACAATGAAATTACATGACATGAGTTTGCTGCGTAACGCTTCATATATCGCCGGGGCATGGCAGGAGGCGGGTGCCGGATCGCTGGCGGTGACGAATCCGGCTAACGGTGAATCGATTGCTGAAGTCGTCACTGCAGGACGAGCGCAGACGGAGGCCGCTATCGCGGCTGCCCACGACGCCATGCAGTCATGGCGAGAGGTGCCAGCCAAAGCGCGGGCGCAGGTCCTGCGGCGCTGGTTTGATCTCATGATGGCGCATCAGGAAGACCTCGCCATTATCATGACGACTGAGCAGGGGAAGGCACTGGCGGAGAGCCGGGGTGAGGTCGCTTACGGTGCCGCCTTCATGGAGTGGTTTGGTGAGCAAGCCAAGCGCATCGACGGTGACATCATCCCCGCACCCTCGAGCGACAAGCGTGTCGTGTGTATTAAGCAGCCGATAGGCGTTGTCGCCGCGATCACGCCGTGGAATTTCCCCAACGCCATGATTGCACGCAAGGCTGCGCCGGCATTGGCGGCAGGTTGCAGCATTGTGATCAAGCCGGCATCTGAAACGCCCCTGTCAGCCCTCGCCATGGCAGAGCTCGCCGAGCGGGCGGGCGTACCCGCAGGGGTGCTGAATGTTGTGGTCGGAGCCTCTTCAGAGATTGGGCCGGCGCTCACCGACAGCCCCTTGGTGCGAAAACTCACCTTCACCGGCTCGACAGAGGTGGGGCGCCGATTGGAGCAGGCCTGTGCCGCGACGCTGAAGCGGACCTCAATGGAGTTGGGCGGTAACGCGCCGTTTATTGTCTTTGACGATGCGGATATCGATGCGGCAGTGCAAGGGGCGCTGATCTCGAAATACCGCAACAGCGGCCAAACCTGTGTCTGCACTAACCGCATTTTCGTGCAGGACAGCATCCATGATGTGTTTGTTGAAAAGCTGGTGGCGGCTACCGCTGAGCTCAAAATGGGCAACGGTCTTGATGAAGGCGTGCAGCAGGGTCCGCTGGTGAATGAAAAAGCGGTAGAGGATGTAGATCGTTTGGTGCGCTTATCAACCGATGCTGGGGCGCAGGTTGCGCTCGGTGGCGCGCGCTCTGATCTGGGACCCTGTTATTACCAGCCAACCGTGCTCACCGGGGTTACGTCGGAGATGGCGGTTTTCCGGAACGAAATCTTCGGGCCGGTTGCTCCGGTCATGTCGTTCGCCGATGAGGCTGAGGCGATCGCTTTAGCCAACGACACGGAATTTGGTCTCGCCTCGTATTTTTATACGCGTGATATTGGTCGGGTGTGGCGGGTGTCCGAGGCCCTGGACTACGGCATGGTTGGAGTTAACGAGGGCATTATCTCCAACGAGATGGCGCCCTTTGGCGGCGTCAAAGCCTCGGGTTCAGGGCGAGAAGGTTCTAAATACGGTATCGATGACTATCTCGAGATCAAATATATCCTGATGGGCGGGCTGGATCGTTAACGGTGCAATCTGGGACAGGGCTGACGCCCTGCAGATCAAACTGAACAGACTATTAATGACGGCGGGCAGATGGCGCCCGTCGCGGAGGGGTTTGAGTGACCATGGATACAGGTGATTTTCGACAGGCGCTGGGGCAATTTGCGACCGGTGTTTGTCTGGTAACGGTGGACGACCCCGAGCTGGGGCCGCTGGCGACCACGGTGAACTCTTTTTCTTCGGTTTCTCTGGATCCGCCTCTGGTGTTGTGGAGCATCCAAAACTCCTCGGACCACTTGGCGGTGTACACGGAGTGCCAGCATTTCGGGATCAGTGTATTGAGTTCAGAGCAGGGCGCGCTCTCCAGCCAATATGCTCAGCGCGGTGGTCACAGTGCGCAAGCCGAGCACTTTACGACTGGGCCGCAGGGTGAGCCCAAGCTGATCGATGCCTTGGCGCATTTCACCTGCGCGGCCTATGCCGTTCATCCCGGTGGCGACCACCAGATCATCGTCGGTGAAGTCTTGCAGTTCGAATCTGGGGAGGCTGCCCCCCTGATCTTCTACAGCGGCGGGTATCGCGCGTTGTCCTAAGCAGGCCTGTGGCTGATCACATGCCGTTCATAAAGGTATTGTGGTCGATCAGGCCGCTGTCTCTCACGCTAGTCAGTGCTTTGGCATAGGCAAGCAGCAAGTCAAGCGAGTAACGACTTCGGGTGGCGAAGGTGTCATGAAGCGCCGCGTCATTTTGCGAGGTGTCGTCGTTACAAATGGATTTCACCTGTCTGGCAATCAGCTGCTCGGGTAACCAGCAGAGGCGGTTGTTTTTATAGCTGCTCATTCGCAGTTCGGAGATCACGTAGGCGCCGCCTTCTCCCGCTGAGACAGCACAGGGGAGCGCGGGTTTGTGAGAAAGCTCGCCGGTCGCGGCCCACAGCAAGAAAAAATTTTTCAGTGCTGCGGGCACCATGCCGTGCCACTCGGGTGCAATCACAACAAAGCCGTCACAGGCGTCGAGCTCCGATTTGAGTTCGGGCATCATCGACCACTGAGGTCCATTGCTCCACAAGGCCTCGTCCCACAGTGGCAATGGGGTTTTACCGAGGTCCAGCGTCCAGATGCTGACGCCGTCTGTTGCAGAGAGCACTTCACTCAGAAACCGGCCGACTTTTGCGCTCTCGGATTCTTTTCGATGGCTCCCGACGATAACGCCGATTCTCACGGGGGCGCTCAGCCGGTGAGGGTATCGTTAAACAAGGTCAACGTACGTTCTCTGGCCTGGCTGGCTGCCGTGGCGTCATAGGAGTCACGTTGATCACAGTTGAAGCCATGATCCGCGGCATAAACATGCACCGGCAGGTCCGGCTGCTTTTCCTGAAAGGCAGCCACGGAATCCATGGGGATATGCGCATCCTGCTCACCGAAGTGGAGGATGATCGGGCAAGAAGGTGTCATGTCCGCGTTGTCCGGAATGCCGCCACCATAATAAGCGGAAGCCGCCGACACCTGATTCAAATTACAGCTCGACAGCCAGGTCAGCAAACCGCCAAAGCAATAGCCCACCACGCCGACCTTTCCATGATTCGCAGCGGCGTCAATAGTGGCCTGCAGGTCACCCAAAGTCTGGCTCATGTCCAGCTTTTGAAAAGCGAGCTCGATTCCCGCAGTCATATCGTCTTCGGTGTAGCCCAGCTGCACGTCTCGCTCCAGACGGTCAAAAATCGCCGGGGCAATCGCATAAAAGCCTGCTTCGGCGTAGCCGTCGACAACGGAACGAATATGCGAGTTGACGCCAAAGATCTCCTGGATGACCACGACAGCGCCCTTTGCTGCACCCGAGGGGCTTGCCTCATAGGCGCCGAGTTCAAATCCGTCGCCGCAGGTAATGGTTGTGTTGGGCATAGCTATCTCCTCTGGGATCCCATACGGGGTGTTGATATCGAAGGCCGGCCATTGTGACCAAAGTCGACGCTGAATGAAAACCCCATGGCCACCGCACTTCCGTGGATAGCGCTAGTGTAGATAGCGCTACTGTGGATGGCGCTATTGATGTCGCCGCGCGGGGAGAGCACTCCCGTTTTCCCTATCTGTTCTCGTTGGTCTGGTTTCCAAGATCTGGAGTTGCCCATACAATTGCTATCTCCTTCATTTGGGCTAGGCGAGTGGCCGCAGTGCGACGCAGGACGCAGGCTTCACGATCGCCGCCTTCTCTCATCGCGCGAGCACCTGAAAATGCCTGATTCGAATACGTTCATATCGCCTGCGGCGCTTGCCTCGCAGCTGGAGAGCACCGATGTCACGGTTGTTGACGCCTCCTGGTATTTGCCGGCGGACGGTCGCGACCCCAAGGCGGAGTTTCTGGCGAGCCGCATCCCCGGCGCGCAGTTTTTTGATATCGACACCGTGGCGGACCTGGACCACGCCTGTCCGCATATGCTGCCAAGCGAGACGGTATTCACCGACTGTGTTCAGGCGCTGGGTATCGGCGCGAACAGCCAGGTGGTCGTCTACGACGGCAAGGGGCTGTTTTCCGCTGCGCGAGCCTGGTGGATGTTTCGCGTATTTGGTCATGACAGGGTGCAGATTCTTGAGGGAGGGCTGCCAGGCTGGATTGCTGGAGGCTATGACACAGAGCAGGGTGAGCCCACCATGGCCGAGCCAGGCGTGGGTTTCGTCGCGGCGCTTCAGTCGGCTTGGGTAACTGACGTAGAGGGTGTCAAGGCAGCGCTGTCATCGGGGGGTCACACCGTCGTCGACGCGCGTTCCGCTTCCCGGTTTGCCGGCGAAGAGGATGAGCCGCGACCGGGCGTGCGCCCGGGTCATATCCCGGGTTCGAAAAATTTGCACTACGCCCAGATCCTAAGCGGCGATGCTGCGACGCTCAAATCGCTCACGGAGCTGGAAGCGCTGTTTGACACAGTTGGGGTCGGGCAGGGTAGCCAGGTTGTCACCACTTGTGGCTCAGGCATCTCTGCCTGTCTGCTGGCGGTGGCCTTGCATGAGCTCGGTCGCTCCCCGGTAGCGGTATACGATGGATCCTGGGCCGAGTGGGGTGCCCGACCGGATTGTCCTATCGAGAGGGGGTGAGAAGCATGGCGCTCTCTGTTATCGTCCGCCGCGTCCCATATTGCGCTTAACCCATGAGCAACCTGTATCTGATCGGTAACTGGAAGCAGCACGGCAGTCACGCCGCGATTCAGTCTTTCGCTGAAGAGTGGTCCTTTGACCCTCATCCTGAACTGCGCATTGCTATCGCCCCCCCATTTCCTTATTTGCAGGCCTTGGCGGTGGCGTTGCCCGACTGTCAGCTGGCGGCACAGGACTGCTCTATGCATGTGCAAGGCGCCTATACCGGCGAGGTGGCGGCCGAGATGTTGTCGGACCTCGGCTGTCAGTTTGTGCTCGTCGGCCATTCAGAACGCAGGCAGTATCACGGCGAGACGGATGAACTGATCGCCGAAAAGTTGGCGGCGGCGCAAGCGGCGGGCGTGATTCCTGTGCTCTGCGTGGGCGAGCAGCAGTCCGCACGGGAGGCGGGGGAGCAGGAGGACGTGGTGCGCGCGCAACTGCGATCAGCTCTGGCGAAATCCCAACCGAATCTGTTGATTGCCTATGAGCCTGTCTGGGCTATCGGCACGGGTCTGACGGCGACGCCGGATCAAGCCAATGAGATGCACGCCATGATCAAGCAAGAAGTGAATTCTCTGTTGGGGGCGTCAAAGGCCACGCCGATTCTTTATGGTGGCAGTGTTAACGCAGAGAATGCCGATGCGCTGTTCGCCTGCCCACATGTAGACGGCGCACTGGTGGGTGGTGCTTCTCTGTCAGCGGCCTCTTTTATGGCGATTGCGCAGTCGGCTTCAAATAACCTGAGTCACTGAAATGTCTATTGATCCCAACACGCCCGTTTTGCTGGGCGCAGGCCAGTTTACCGAGCGTCTCGACGACCCATTTCAAGGATTGATGCCCGAGGATTTGGCGGCGCGCGCCTGTGAGGCCGCTCTGGCCGATACCGGTGCCGCGGAGGCGCTGAGCCCGCTGATCGATCGTCTCGCGTGCGTCAGGATGTTTGCTCATTCGGTACCCGATTTTATCGTGCCTGTTATTGCGCCCTTCGGTCGCAGTAGCAGCCCACCGTTGTCGATTCTGAGCCGGCTTGCACTCCCGAATGCCTTGGCGATCTATTCGCGCGCCTGTGGCGATGAGCCCCAGCGTTTGGTCTATGAGCTGGGTAGTGCGCTGGCGCGAGGTGAGATCAACGGCGCGATCATCTGCGGTGCCGAGGCGCTGGCCACTTCCCGGCAGCTTCAGCGACAGGGTTTGTCGGCGGACTGGAGTGA
>JAYOUT010000077.1:0-8152 GCA_038151055.1 Luminiphilus sp. | reverse complement strand
CCCGGACAGGTGCGCTCGCTCATAGGCCCGGACAGCATTTTTATGGGCCCCGCTGTGCGCAGCGATGATGCGGCCTTTGCCACTAACGTGAAGACAATTTACGACGAGCAGATTGCCCCGGCGCTGACCCGCTACGCCGACTTTATTGAGAACGAATATCTGGGCCAAGCGCGCGAGATGCTGGCCGTGTCGGGAAACCCAGACGGCGAGGCCTGCTACCCCGCGCTGGTGCGCTCCTTTGTGACGGTGGCAGTGCCCGCCGAAGAAATTCACGCAGTGGGGCTCCAACAAGTCGCCATCATTCGCGAAGAGATTCAGGTCACGCTGGATGAGCACTTTGGTGGCGGCGACGTGTCGATGTTTTTGCGCCAGGTCAACGAAGACTCCGCCTTCACGTTTGACACCGAAGCAGCCGTGCTCAAGTACTCCACCGATGCGCTGGACGCCGTGAAGGCCGCAATGCCCAAGGCTTTTGGTGTGCTGCCCAAGGCCGACGTGCTGGTCAAACCCTACCCCGAGTTTGCCGAGAGCGGCTCGGGTGAGTACCACTCGTCTTCAGAGGATGGCACCCGACCGGGCATCTTCTACATCGCCGTCACCGACCCGACTGGGCGCTCACGCTCGAACCAGTTGGCCACGCTGCACCACGAGACCTTTCCAGGCCACCACTTACAGGGCGCGATTGCACTGGAGCTGGGTGACAAACAGCATCCACTGGCCCGCTATCTCTGGAACTCGGGCTATGGCGAAGGGTGGGCACTGTATTCAGAGCGTCTGGCCGACGAATTGGGCCTCTACCCCACGCCACTGGACCGCATTGGCTTGTACTCTGACCAAATCGCCCGCGCCTCACGCCTGGTGATGGATAGCGGCCTGCACACCATGGGCTGGACCCGCCAGCAGGCGGTGGACTACATGATGGCCAACTCGGGTTGGGCGCCGGTGGACATTCAGAACGAAGTGGACCGCTATATATCCTGGCCCGGGCAGGCCACCTCCTACATGCTCGGCATGCTCGAGATCCGCAGGCTGCGTACGCTGGCGGAGACCACGCTAGGTGAAGACTTCGACATACGCGGCTTTCACGACCGCGTGGTGGGCATGGGCAGCATCACCTTACCGATGCTCGAGGAGTCGATCGAGGCGTGGATCGCCGAGCAGCAGACTGGCGGCTAATGCGCCTCGGGTAGTACCGCTTGCGCGCGGGGCGGGCGCAACCACAGCTGGCCCAGCTGCCTCAAAGACCGAACCTGAAAAGACTCTTTGAATAAGCGCACCCATTCGGCAAAAGCAATGCGCAGTGGGTTGTAGGTATCGATATTGCTGATGAGCCCGTAGCGTACCGGCGCTAACTCGGGCTCAAAGGTGCCAAACAGCCGGTCCCAGACAATGAACACGTTGCCATAATTGCGATCCACGTACTCGGGGTTCGAGCCATGGTGTGCGCGATGATGTGACGGCGTGACCAACCACCACTCAATTGGCGCCCACAGCTTTTTCACGACTTCGGTGTGCGTAAAGAACGCATAAATCGTGGCCACGGCGCCGGCGCCTGCCACCATCAGCGGATGAAACCCCAGCAGCGGCAAGGGCCAATAAAACAAGGCCCGGGTAAAGGGGCCGGTAGGCGACTGCCTGAGCGCCGTACCTAAATTCATGTGCTCGCTCGAGTGATGTACCACGTGAGCACACCAGATGAAGCGCACACGATGCTGAGCCCGGTGGTACCAGTAAAAAACGAAATCGATCACCACAAAGGTGAGCACCCACCCCCACACCGTGTTCGGCACTTCGAACACGCGGAACTGATAGAGAAAGAAATGCAAGCTGATCAGCGCGCCGCCAATGGCGAGGCGCACGAGGCTGTTGATACCCAGCTGCGACATCGAGCCGCCAAAGTCCTTGAGCGCATAGGTGTTGCGGCCCTGCGAGCGGGTGTAGAGCACCTCCGCCACCACCAGTAGCGCAAACACGGGCAATGCCATGATGATCATGTCCATGACAGGAGTGTAACGAAGTTATTGTGGGTATTTAGGAGCGCGTTTCAGTGATTTTTCGCCGGCCGCTTTGGGACGGCGCTGTCCGACTGATGCGCAAACAGGTCAGCGCGACGTCGCATTAAAAGCCAAGAGCGGCTTTTTTTGGGGAGGGAGGGAAAACGCTCAGCTTTTAAAGCGCTTCCAGGTACCGCCGTACTGGTAGCTGTCGGGGCGTTCAGCTTTTAACCGCTCAGTGCAGCGACGGCAGAAAAACTTCCAGTTCTTGAGCCGGTTGGACCGACACCGATACAAAGTCGGCGTTGCAGCCGAGCAGGAATCACAGGTTTTAGTACGTTCTCGCACGGTCTTACCGAACCACAGGCGCGTTGGACTCTCGTCATACGCCCAGCGGGTGCGAAGTGGATTAACCCCAGAGCGCGGGTTCGGGCGGCTGGATGAGGCCCGCATCAATGGTCAGCGGCGGCTCAACATCGCTGCGCTGCCATAACGGCCCATCAAGATCGACAAAATCGGCGCCTTGGGCGACCACCAGTGCGGGCGCCATCGCCAACGATGAACCCAGCATATTGCCCACCATGATCAACTTCTTATTCTGCTGACACCACGCCCGTATCGCCAGAGCGTCGGTCAGACCCCCGCACTTGTCGAGCTTGATGTTGATCGCATCGTAGCGATCTGCCACCGCCTCGAGATCAGTACTACTTTGACACGATTCGTCGGCACAGAGTGGTACCGGATAGCGCAGATGCTCGAGCGCGCTGTCTTGATCCCGCGGCAGTGGCTGCTCAAGTAGCGCAACGCCAAACCGCGCCAGAGCGTCCCCAGCGGCCGTGACTAACTGGGGTGTCCAGCTACCATTCGCGTCAATCACCAGCTGCGCATCGGGGCGGGCCTCGCGGACAGCCTGCAGGCAATCAAGCGGCGCATCGGCATTTAATTTGAGCTTCAAGCGCGTTAGCTGTGGTAACTCATAGGCCCGTCGCGCCATGGCATCGGGGTCATCCAATGACAGCGTATACAGCGTGTTCAACGGCGCCAGCGTGATACCGGTCAGCGCGCTGATCCCGCCCGCGTTTTGTTTGGCCTCAAGATCCCACAGCGCGCAGTCGAGCCCGTTGCGGCTGCCACCCGGTGGGAGCAATGTCTGCAACGTCTCACGATCGAGCCGGGAGATCGCAGCTGGGTCGAGCGCCGAGAGCTCCGCCTGAAGGCTCTCCACGGTCTCGCCGAAATAATCCACACCCATGGTTTCTGCGCGACCCACAGTGCCCTCGCGCGCCAACCTCACGTGTAATACATCGATGTGGTTAACGGTTTCGCCCGCCGTCACAAAGGGTGCAACCATCTCCCAGCGTCGTGGCGTCAGGGTCAGTTGCATGGCGTTGGCGCCCTGTGAGCGTTCACATACCGCACCGCAGCGGATGCCAGCTCAGATGCCATCGCCTGAGTCATCCGGGCAACGCATCGAGTATCGGATCCAGCGCATAGCGCATGGAGTCAATACACGGCACACCGGTCAGGCTACTGATTTCATCGCAAGCACTCAGCGCACCGGCCTCATCACACCCCTGTGTGTTGAGGCTGATGCCCACGACACGTGCTTGCGCATGAGTGACTCGGGCGGCCTGTTCATATTGGGCAATGCAGTCGCGTAGGTCAGGCACGGGGTAGTCCTCGTACTCATCAATCACCGTGCGTCCAACGGCATGGCAGAGCACCATCGCATCGGGCTGGCTGCCGTGGAGTAACCCCAAGGTGACCGCGGCATAGGCTGGGTGAAAGAGCGAACCCTGCCCTTCAATGACATCCCAGTGATCGGGCGCGGCGTCGGGTGTGAGCATCTCTGCGGCGCCCGATAAAAAGTCGGATACCACCGAATCCATGGGGATGCCTCCGCCAGCAATCAACATCCCGGTTTGACCTGTGGCTCGGAACGTTGCGGCGACGCCGCGTTCTCTCAGTGCTTTATGGAGCGCGAGCGCCGAATACTTTTTGCCCACACAGCAGTCCGTGCCGACCATCAACAACCGCTTGCCCGACCGTCGCCGGCCGCTGGCGATGGGTATCGATGCAGGCGGTACGCGCACATCAATGAGTTGCTCGCCCGATGCGGCGGCGGCTGCAACGAGCGCTGGCTCCTCGCTCAATTTGCGGTGTAACCCACTGACCACAGAAAGGCCCGCGCGCAGTGCTTCACCGAGCGCCGAGACCCATTCGGCTTTCAATGCGCCGCCCGAGGGTGCCACGCCAATCACCACGCTGCGGGCGCCCGCGGTTGCGGCCGCCCTGAAATCCATCTCGGGCAGGCCGAGATCCACGGCGCAACCCGGTAAGCGGTATTGGCCGATGCAGCGCTCGGGTCGCCAGTCGCGCAAACCCATCGCCGTTTTCGCATCGAGGGGATTGGTGACATCTCCCAGAAACAACAGATGCGGCGCAGGCAGTTCGGTCATTACTGTGCGCTAGCTCTGCGAATCACGCGACCGGGAAAGGTCTTGCTCACCTCACCCTCGTGCAACACCCGCTCCCCCGCCACCCACACGCTGTGGATGCCCTCGGAGGGAGCGAAAGGCTCGCTGGTGGTGGCGCGATCTCTCACCGTATCGGGATTAAAGAGCACCAGATCAGCGATCATGCCTGGCGCAATCACACCGCGCTCGGCAAAGCCCATGTGCTGAGCCGATAAACCTGTCATGCGATGAATCGCACTCTCCAGGCTTAGCACACCCTGCTCGCGCACATACCGGCCCAGCACACGGGGGAAACTGCCCGCGCCCCGGGGGTGGCGGTCACGCAGGCTGCCGTCGGTGCAGATGTTGCTATGGGGCCAAGCGATGAAGGCGGCGATGTCATCGTCGCGCATGCTGGTACCTATCATCATGTCACCCATCTCGCCGGTCGCTTCTTCGTGCGCAATCGACATCTGTGCCAGCGCAGAGAAAGCCTCTGCAGGGCTCTGCTTGCGGGCGGCGGCAGCTTCGGTGAGCGTCATGCCCACGTAATCAGGCTCAGCAGGAAAATGCGTAAAAATAATGCCGTCGGGAGGCGCGAGCTCGGCCATGACAAAATCGATCGCGTCCAGATCCAGCGGGTCCCGCTCGGGTAGCAAAACCATCATGTGCGACTGCCAGTAGGTATAAGGGTAGATATCGGCGGTGAGGTCGATCCCCTCCTCCCTAGCCGCATTAAGACGGGCAATAATCTCGTCGGCGCGCCCCCACAGCGAGGCCATGGCGAGCTTCAAGTGCGAGATCTGCACCGGCATGCCGGTCTCGCGACCGATCTCGATAATCTCTTCCAACGCTTCGTCGAACCACCGATCCTCGCTGCGCACGTGGCTGATATAGCGACCACCCGCATCAGCGGTCAGCTGCGCGAGCCGCACCACCTCGCGGGTCTCGCTGTGAATACCGGGCTCGTACTCCAAGCCGGTGGAGAGCCCCACCGCACCCGCCGCAAGCTCCTGCTGGAGCAGCGCAGACATCGCCTGTACTTCTTCATCACTCGCGGGACGCTTGAAGTCCGCGCCCATCACCTCGTCACGCAGGGTGTTATGGCCGGCGTAAGCAGCGATGTTGATCTTGGCCGGCGCGGCCTCTAGCGCTGCAAAGAAATCCGCCAGTGGATAGGGCGCATCGCCATCCTGCCCCACCACCGCCGTGGTAATGCCCTGAGTGATTTTGGCCAACGCGTCGCGCTCCGCCAGAATCAAGCGGTCGGAGTGGCTATGGGTGTCGATAAAACCCGGAGCCAGTACCAAGCCACCTGCATCAATCACCGTATCGCTGTCATGCGGCGTGAGTTCGCCGACAGCGGTAATGCGATTGCCGCTTAAACGCAGGCTACCGGTTAGCGCGGGCGCTCCGGTGCCATCAATAACGCGGGCATTGGTAATCAGCGTATCGGCGTATGCGGGTGACGCGGTGCTGAACCAGAGTGCGCTCAACCACAGTGTGATCAGTGCGAAGATCGCTGAACAGCGTCTCACCCTCGACAGAGAGCAGAACAGTGCCTCCAGCACGACTTTAATCTTGAGTTTTGGGTTGCACCTTAGTTCGCACGTTAACTTCGCCAAAACAGCCCCCTCGCTGTAATCGACTTTGACTCTGCTTGGCACGCTGTACGGCAACGTCACGGCCCGATCGGTCGCCCTGCGGACGGTCGGTCGAAACTCCCCTGACGGAAGTTGCTGGTATCAAATTCCATCGCGTTCACCGGTGCTGAGTGTGTGCCCTCGTGCACACAAACCCGCTCAATGATGCGCCACTCATCGCCGCGCTTCTCGTACTTGTCGAGATAGCGCCCTACCCACAGATCGAGAACCGGCTGGTCATCTTGAAAAAGATAGGTCACGTTGTAGATCTCGCCGGTGGCGGTGTGCGCATCGATCAGTTCAATGGCGTGGTTGAGAATGCAGTGATTGGTGCTGCGCCAAGGTAAGTGTGCCTCCATGCACATCTCGCAGAACTCCCAGGCGTCGCCCACGAATACGCCGTGGTCATCGGTAGCGCCTTCCCAATACGCTGACTTCATGAGTTCCACGTCGAGACGGTCTACGCCGCGACAATAGCGCAGTGCCGCATCGCGAATGCACTGCAAATCAGAGAGCTGCTCGGCGGTATAGGCCATGGTCTCCCCCTTAGCCCAACTGGCGCTTGGGGTCGCTGCCGTCCCAATCGATCGAGGCCGCCGCCACCATGTCAAAAAGACCCTTGATGTCGTCGGAGTACGTCAGCAACTCGGTCATATGGCCAAGCACCGGGCTGGTATCGACATACGCGAAGGTCGCGCCGCTGCCCGCCACCACCCCGGTGGCCGCCACCTCGTAGCCCTGCGCGACCAGGCTTGCGATCTCACCGTCGATATCGTCAGTCCAGTAGCAGAGGTGATGGAACGCGGTTTTCCCTCCGGGGACAGTATCGCGATAGATATTGGCTTGCTCGCCCGTGGGCTCTATCAATTCGATCTGCATATCGCCCGCCTGCGCCAGCGCAATCTTCATCGAGATAGGGCTCGGATTTCCGCGGTAGGTGCTCTCCTCAAAAAGATCCGGCGTGTACTCCACGAAGAAGAACGGGCCAATCCCCACCTTCAGCCAGGCATCGACCGCCGCATCGAGGTCGTCGACCACCCAGGCGCTCTGCATTGCATGTCCGCTCGCAAACTGTTTCATTTGAACCTCTCTTTTTATTGTTCGTGACGTCGTATGGTTGCCACCCCGACCCGCTTTGACCTCGAAGGCCGCTCGGTGCTGATCACCGGTGCCAACCGTGGTTTGGGGGCAGCGCTGTGCAAGACGATCTTGCAGTACTCACCGAAAATAATCCACGCGGGCTACCGCACCGCCCCGGGCGACTTTGACGACCCCCGTATCAGCTGGCATCAGTTAGATATTCAGGATGCTGCTTCGGTGGCGGGCACCGTGGCATCTATCGAGGAACTCGACGTGCTCGTTAATAACGCGGGCATTCTGATACCCACCACAACGGACCCGACGCAGGAGATGTCGAATCTTGAGGCTATGATGGACATGCACCTGCATAGCCCACTCAAGCTCATCGATGCGTTGCTGCCCACATTGAGAGCAAGCAGCCGACCGATGGTCGTCAATATGATCTCGATGGCCGCGTTTGCCAGCGTGCCCGGCTGCGAAGGCTACTGCACCAGCAAGGCCGCACTGCATGCCGCGACTCAAGGGTTACGGCTCAAATACCCCGACATCCAATGCGTTGGCGTCTACCCCGGCCCTACCGCGACGGATATGACCGCCGGCAGCACCGCGCCACTGGCCGATACCATGGAAAGCGCCACCGCCATTGTGAGCGGCCTGTGCGAGGGCAAAACCGCGATATTTCCCGATGAGGCCGCGCTTGCAGTAGAGTCTCTGGTGGGGACTGGGGTCGCAACGCTTGAGCAGCAATTCACTACGCTGCTCAATGACTAAAAAATGCCCATAAGAATAAAGATTGAGGCAACGGTATGAACGCCAAACAGCCACTCAACCAGCAGGGCCGCGAGGCCTACAGCGGTCAAATCAAAAACTTCTCCAAGGAGCGTTACATCAGCACCGACTGGTATGCCCGCGAGTGGCGCGCGGTGTGGGCCAAAAGCTGGATCGCCGCCGTGCACGTGTCAGACCTCACTGACCCCGG
>JAYOUT010000076.1:0-8448 GCA_038151055.1 Luminiphilus sp. | reverse complement strand
CGAGAGCGCTGCCAACTGCGCTCGAGGCAAGGCTTCACTGGGTAGCGACTGTGTTTGCTTGTCCTGCATCGCCTGCAATGCATGCTCTATGCGCCGCTCCAGGCGGTAATGCTGTGCAAGGCGCGCTGCCTGCTGGGTCGAGAGCACCCCAGCGTCATTCAGTGCCGCCAGCGCCGCGAGTAGGGGGCGCGGTCGCAGTTCATCCATGCGTCCGCCATGAATCAACTGGAGACTCTGGGCGATAAACTCAATCTCGCGAATGCCACCGGCACCGCGTTTCAAGTCATCTTTTGCACCAAGGCGAGCGACCTCGGCGCGCATCATACCCTTCATATCCCGGAGCGCTGCGATCACTGAAAAGTCGGTATAACGGCGGTAGACAAATGAATTCAACATCGCTGTCAGCGACTCGCGTGCAACCGGCGTGCCCGTTACCGGCCGGGCCTTGATCATGGCATAGCGCTCCCACTCTCTACCCTGTTCCTGGTAGTACACCTCAAGCGCCGCGAAGGAGCCGACCAATGCCCCACTGTCGCCATAGGGCCGCAGCCGCATGTCCACACGAAACGCGAAGCCGTCCTCGGTGACGGCGTCCAACAAGCGAATCACCATCTGGCCGAGACGACTGAAGTAAGACTGGTTATCCAGCGCTTGCCGCCCCCCCTCGGTGCTACCGGCCTCGGGGTAGGCAAAGATCAAATCGATATCAGATGAAAAGTTGAGTTCATTCCCTCCCAGCTTTCCCATCGCCAGCACCACCATCGACTGAGGTTCACCGCTTTCCTCACCCATCGGCACACCATATTTCGGCTCTAGCGCAGCGCTGGCAATGCCCACGGCTGCCCGGATACAGCTGTCGGCCAGCTCACTGAGTGCCTCAAAGGCCTCTTCAATGGAGGCGAGGCCTGCATGATCCCGCCAGAGAATGCGCAACATCTCTCGGTGACGAAAGGTTCGGAGAGCCGACATCGATGCCGCCTCGGAACAGCCCGAGGGTAATAATTCAGACAGCGCCTGATCCCAGTCGTCAGCCTCCCACTGGCGCTGCTTCAGGATGTCACCGCGGCGGAGCGCGCTCGTTAACCACAAGTGTTGTCGCGCTACTTGCTCAACGAAAAAGTCGCTGCACGCTATCAGTTCCTGAAAAACCGGCCACTGGTCGAGTGCCTGCACAGCCGAAACGAGTTCCTCATAAGGCGCGTCTCCCAGTCGAGCGCAGAGTCGGGCAGTGGCGTCTCGAAAGCGATCTTCCAGCCAATCGGGCCGGAGCGGGTCCTGGTGCATGCTTGAGCGGACTCCATCGGGCGTTGGCCTAAGCGTATCGGCAAGCCAACCGCCCCGCCAGCGCGGGCGGAGTGCGCAGCAGCACCGCGATTTTTACCCTTTCTCGGGCCATCAAGACTCGGTAGGATGCGCCTCCCTGAAAGGTGGCCTGTGCTGCCCTCCCCCAGAAACGCTCATCGACACCATGACAGAGACTTCAGATCACATCGCCTGGTTTCGCCACACGGGTCCCTATATCAAGGCACACCGTGGGCGCACCTTTGTGATTTATCTGGGTAATGGTGCCCTCGAGTCGACCGCATTGATAACGCTGGTGCACGACCTGGCACTGCTTCATTCTCTCGGTGTCAAACTGGTGCTGGTGCACGCCACGCGATCGGCTATCGATGCAGCCCTGCCGGCCGACGTATCTGCGCCGATTCACGCCGGGCTTCGGGTGACCGACGACGCCACTTTGGCCATTGCCAGCCATACGGCTACGCAGCATCGGGTCAAGCTCGAGCGATTACTGTCCATGGGGTTGCCCAACACCCCGCTGACCGGTGCCCGTCTTAGGGTAATGGGCGGTAATTTTGTGACCGCCAAACCGGTTGGTGTTCACGACGGCATCGATTACCAGCACAGTGGCCAAGTGCGACGCATCGATGCGGACGGCGTGCGCGCGATTTTGAACCATGATGCGATCGCCCTGCTGTCTCCATTGGGCTACTCATCCACCGGCGAGCTGTTCAGTGTCAGTGCGAGCGACGTGGCGGAAAACACGGCTGTGGCCATTGGTGCCGACAAACTGATCGTTCTGGACCGGCACTCGGGTTTACAAGATCAAGACGGTGCGCTGATTCGTCAATGCACCATCGATTCTGCACTGTCCCTTAATATCCCAGATGATGAACAAAAACGACTGCGCGACGCGGTGTGCCGCGCGTGTTCACGCGGCGTCGGCCGCGGGCATCTGCTGAGTTTCGAGCGCGATGGAGCCTTGCTGGAGGAGCTCTTCACCCACGACGGGTCGGGTACGCTGATTGCGCAAAACCCCTATGAGCAAGCGAGAACAGCTGACATCGACGACATCGCCAGTATTGTCGAGCTAATTCGGCCGCTTGAAGACACCGGCGCACTGGTCAGGAGATCCCGCGAACGCCTCGAGGAAGAGATTGGCCTCTTCTCCATTCTTGAGCGCGACGGGCGGGTGCTGGCTTGCGCAGCGCTTTACCCTTATACCGAGGACGCCGTGGGAGAAATCGCCTGCGTCGCTACACACCCCGATTATCGCGATGCGGGGCGCGCAGAACAGTTGCTCAACGAGCTGATGCTTCAGGCTAGAGACCAATCCCTAACACACGTTTTTGCGCTGACGACCCAGAGCACCCACTGGTTTCTAGAGCAGGGTTTTGAGACGACCAGCCCCGACCAGCTACCCGTTGAAAAACAACGTCTTTATAACTGGCAGCGCAACGCCACGGTACTGTGGCGCAAGGTCTGACCCTGCCCGCAAGCGGGTGTTAAGCTAGCGACCCTTCTGACGATCTCCCGGAGCGCTCGATGCCGCAATATCGTTCCCGAACCTCCACCGCTGGACGCAACATGGCAGGCGCCCGCGCCCTGTGGCGCGCCACCGGGATGCAGGACGAGGATTTCGAAAAACCCATCATCGCCGTGGTGAATTCTTTTACCCAGTTCGTACCGGGACATGTTCATCTGAAAGATCTGGGTCAGTTGGTCGCCAGAGAAATTGAATCTGCCGGGGGCGTTGCCAAAGAATTCAATACCATCGCGGTCGATGACGGCATCGCCATGGGGCACGATGGCATGCTGTATAGCCTGCCCTCACGCGACCTGATCGCGGACTCCGTGGAATATATGGTCAACGCACACTGCGCTGACGCGATGGTGTGCATTTCCAATTGCGACAAGATCACGCCCGGCATGCTGAATGCCGCCATGCGGCTCAATATTCCGGTGGTGTTCGTTTCTGGCGGCCCCATGGAGGCCGGCAAAACGGCACTGTCCGAACACAAGCTGGATTTGGTTGATGCCATGGTCATTGCCGCAGATTCCAGTGCCGACGATGCAACGGTAGAGGCCTATGAGCGCTCCGCCTGCCCGACCTGCGGTTCCTGTTCGGGGATGTTCACCGCTAACTCGATGAATTGCCTGACCGAGGCCTTGGGACTCAGCCTGCCCGGTAACGGTTCTTTATTGGCTACTCATGCCGACCGGGAGCAGCTGTTTCTGCGGGCGGGCCGTCTCATCGTTGATCTGGCACGGCGATGGTACGAGCAAGATGACGCCACCGCCCTACCCCGCGAAATCGCCGACAGGCGGGCCTTCGAAAACGCCATGAGTCTCGACATCGCCATGGGCGGCTCAACCAATACCATTCTGCACTTGCTTGCTGCAGCGCAGGAAGCCGGTGTGGACTTTGGCATGGCCGACATCGATGTGCTGTCACGCAAGATTCCACAGCTGTGCAAAGTGGCGCCCAGCACCCCGCTTTATCACATGGAAGACGTGCACCGCGCCGGTGGCGTGATGGCGATTCTCGGCGAGCTGGCCCGAGGCAACCTGTTACACCTCGATTGCCCGACAGTCCACAGTGGCAGCCTTGGCGAGGCGCTGACGCAATGGGACATCATGCAAACGGAAGAAGAAACCGTCCGAACGCTTTATGCCGCAGGACCTGCCGGCATTCCAACGCAGCAAGCCTTCAGCCAGAACCTGCGCTGGCCCAGCCTCGACACAGATCGGGAGGGTGGCTGCGTGCGCGAGATGGCCCATGCTTATTCACAAGAGGGCGGACTCGCGGTCCTATTTGGCAATATCGCCGAGCAAGGCTGTGTGGTGAAGACCGCAGGGGTTGACGAGGCGTCGCTGCGCTTCTCGGGCCCCGCGCATATTTGTGAAAGTCAGGAAGCGGCGGTCGCCGATATTTTGGAAGACCGCGTGAAGGCCGGCGACGTGGTGGTGGTTCGCTACGAGGGTCCGCGCGGTGGTCCGGGAATGCAAGAGATGCTCTATCCGACCAGCTATCTGAAATCCAAGGGCTTGGGGAAGGCCTGTGCATTGATTACCGATGGTCGATTCTCAGGTGGCACCTCCGGCTTATCCATCGGACACGTTTCGCCTGAAGCCGCAGGCGGCGGCGCGATCGCCTTAATTGAGCAAGGGGACCAGATTGATATCGATATCCCTGCCAGGACAATCAATGTGCGCCTCGATGAGGCGACGCTGGCGAAACGGCGCGCAAACATGGATCAACGCGACCGGGCGTGGCAACCCGCAGAAGACCGACCCCGGCAAGTCTCTACCGCACTCAAGGTTTACGCGAGCATGGTCACCAGTGCGGATAAAGGTGCAATCCGGGACCGCAGTCTTATTGAGGGCTAGGCGCGGGCTCACTTGGCCCAGACAAGGCCGCTAAATCATCTCGCAAGGATTGCAGGCGACCTCGGAGTTTTCGGTCCTGCTTGTCGGTACGCAGTATCAGCACGTCGCGAGAGAGCTGCAGAATCACTTCGCCGTTGTGGTCAATCCCATCGCGATAAGCGGGCAGCAGGGCCTCGTCACGCCCGGCAATGAGCGCCCGGACTTGGTCAGGCCAATCGGGATCAGCCTCCAGCAGAATCTCTGACAAGTCCGCTATCCAGACCCGCCGATCTTCCAGCCAAAAGCGATCCAAGCGCGTCATTTCCGCCACGCCCTCTTCGATGCGGTTCGTTTGCTCGGCGGTCAGTGAGCCCAAGTAGCGACTGAGCTGTTTATCAAAGCGCGACGCTAAGTCCTCGCGATACTCCTGATCGTTGCGGGTCAGGCGATCCTCCTCAAACTCCTCCTGCTTGGCCATTAATGCCTCGACAAACGCCTCCTTTTGCTCAGGCCTGAGGTCTTGACCGGTGCTCAGCAGGAGCTCGAGAAAAGGGTCCTGAAAACGGATGGCGGCCTCTTCAATGCGCTCTGCCATCGCGCGGGTGTCATCCAGCGGCACCCCGTTATCGAGAATCGTCTGTGCATCGTCGAGCAGGACAACATATGCGGGCAGCTCTTCGCGACGATGCCACTCCAGCAAGACGCTCAGACGCTCATCGAACCGAGCTTGCTGATCGCGATCCAATGACACGTAATCATCGAGATACCACCTCACCAAAACGTCGACGCGGTTGTAGATAAACTGCGTTGCAGAGCACCCGTTCAGGGTCAGGACTATGAGGGTCCACAGGAGCCAGCGTGCGCCACGAGTCAGGCCCATAGCGGTTTGACGGCGGGCACGGCTTACCCGATTGGGCTGATCAATATGGCGGGGCTGCTGCGGTGGGCAGTCGTGACCCCACCCAATGGGATGGGGATTAGCCGATGCTAAGCGGCGCTTGCCAGCACCAGATCCCGCCCATCCAGGGCCGAGAGAATGGCAGCCAACGAAGCCTGTACGATATCGTGACTGCGGCCGACACCACAGGGACGCTCGCCATCGATATTGAGTTGCACGTAGCACACTGCCTCCGCGTCTGCGCTCTGACCCAGCGTGTGTTCAGAGTACTCCACCACGACGATGTGTCGACCGGTGAAGGCCTCCATAGCCTGCACAAACGCATCGACCACGCCATTTCCCTGACCTGATAGCGCCACCTCCCCCTGCGGGCCGTGAAGCGTCACCTCCAAGCCATCGGAACCATCCTGCCGGGATAACTGATAGTTACCCAGCTGCCAACGATCCGCCGTCTGCAAATAGGTGTCGCTGAACAGCGCAAAGATGTCTTCAGAAGACACCTCTGCCTCGCTATCTTCTGCCAGCCCCTGAACTGCCGAACTGAAATCCACCTGTAACCAGCGCGGCAACTCGAGCCCATAGTCGCGCCGTAGCACGTGGGCCACACCGCCCTTGCCGGACTGGCTGTTGATGCGAATCACCTCTTGATACGTGCGACCAATGTCTGCGGGATCAATTGGCAGGTAGGCGACATCCCACGCGGCATCATCATCCCGCTTGGACAAACACTTGTGGATGGCATCCTGGTGACTCCCCGAAAAAGCCGTGAACACCAGTTCTCCGGCGTAGGGATGTCGAGGATGAACCGGCAACTGCGTGCACTCACGGGCAACCGTGCAGATCTCATCCATGTGTGTGAAATCAAGCTCGGGGTCGACCCCCTGGCTATAGAGGTTCATCGCCATGGTCATAATGTCCATGTTGCCAGTTCGCTCGCCGTTACCCAGCAACGTGCCCTCAACGCGATCGGCGCCCGCCATGACGCCGAGCTCCGCCGCCGCAACTGCGCAACCGCGGTCGTTGTGGGTATGTAGCGAAATAATCAACGCCTCCCGGTTTTGCACGTGGTCACAAAACCATTCGATCTGGTCGGCATAAATATTCGGTGTGCTCATCTCTACCGTCGCCGGCAGGTTAATAATGACTGGGCGCTCGGGCGTTGGTTGCAAAACCTCGTTCACCGCATCGCAAACCGACACGGCAAAATCCATCTCAGTACCGGTAAAGCTCTCGGGGCTGTACTCAAAAACCCACTCTGTTTCGGGTCGCGCATCGGCGGCTTCTTTAACCAAGCGGGCGCCATTCACGGCAATGTCACGAATGCCATCTCGGTCCAAGCCGAACACGTACTCTCGCTGCACCGTGGAGGTGCTGTTATAAAAATGCACGACAGCGCGCTTTACGCCTTGCAGCGCGGCGAAGGTCTTCTCAATAAGATCGGGCCTCGCCTGCGTTAACACCTGCACCGTGACCCCGTCGGGTATGCGATTTTCTTCAATCAACTTTCTCAAAAACGCAAAATCGTGACTCGAGGCGGACGGAAAGCCGACTTCGATCTGCGTGAAGCCGATCTCCAGAAGCAGCTCCCACAAGCGGAGCTTTTGCTCCGCATTCATGGGCTCAACAAGCGCCTGATTGCCGTCGCGTAAATCCACAGAACACCACTCGGGTGCGCTCGATATGGTTTGATCCGGCCAACGGCGATCAGCTTTTGCGATCGGCTCAAAAGCGCGGTATTTGCGGTGATCAAAACGGGGCGTATCCACGGATCATTCCTAATGCGTTTTTGGGCCGGCTAGTGTACCGACACCCGACGAGTGATTTTCACCATAAATGCCAATAAATCGTCTTAATTTAGATTATTTCGCCATTTTAATGATATATATTGGCGAATATTCTTTTTATTTAGGCAATCAATGGATAATTCGATTCCGGCCCTTGACCGGCTAGACCGGCGCATACTGCATGTGCTTCAAGACAACGCCGAGCTCAGCAACCTGGAGCTTGCCGAACGCGTCGGTCTGTCGCCCACCCCCTGTGCGCGACGGGTGAAGCGGTTGGTCGCCGAGGGCGTCATCACACACCAAGTGGCGATGGTCGACCCCAGAAAACTGGGGCTCAATCTCACCGCACACATCAGCATCACGATGGACAGGCACACGCCTGACAGGTTCGAAGCCTTCGAAGAGACAGTGCTCGCACTACCAGAGGTGGTCGACTGTTGTGTCGTGACCGGGCAAAGCGCGGACTATCTGATGAAAGCAGTAGTGAGGGACATGGCGCATTACGAGCAATTCTTGCTGGGCAAGTTAACCCGCATTCCGGGCGTCACCGGGGTGCACTCAAGTTTTGAACTACGCAGAGTCGTGACACGGACAGCGATATCCGTGTCGGAGGATTGATCAGCGGGCTGCCAGTTCCTTGTCGACCAGATACCGCGCAATTTCCAGCATATTCGTCTGACTGCCGGCCGCTCGTGTCTCAATCAGATATTTGCCTGCGACCATCAGCGAAGGTGTACCGGAAATTTTTGCAGACCGCGCCCTGGAGTCTGCCTGTCTCACCTGTGAATCGACACCGAATGAGTCAAAGGCCTTGTCAAATTGCGCGGGGTCCACACCGTTGTCCTCAAATAAATCACGGAGCTCCAGCCGGGACACCAGACGCTTTCGCTGCACGTGCATGGCATCGAAGATCGCAGGATGCAGCTTTTCCTTCACATCGAGCACTTCGGCGATGAAATACGCCTTGGCGTGAATGCGCATGGGCTCGTTCCACACTGCGGGCGACGGCGCGACCACAGCGCCTTCGGGCAACTGCTTACCCCACGCTGTCAGCATGGGTTCGAAGGTGTAACAGTGACCGCAGCCGTACCAAAAAAACTCGGTGACCACGACGTC
>JAYOUT010000075.1:3926-8461 GCA_038151055.1 Luminiphilus sp. | reverse complement strand
AGAGCAGTGACCTCGGGTGCGGCGGCCGTGATGGGCCGCGAGAATGAAATCGGTTCTATCCGTGCGGGCAAACGCGCGGACTTTGTGGTGCTCGAGGCGGACCCCATGACCGTACCCGGCGATGCGCTGCGGCAAATTAAAGTGAAGGCGACGGTATTTGCGGGGGATCCTTACCCCACGCCGTAATCAGCCGTACTGCTTATCCGCCACGAAGGGGTTGCTGATGCGCTCCTGGCCAAAGGTCGAGTCAGGGCCATGCCCTGGGACGAAGCGAATGTCGTCACCGATCGGAAAGAGCTTCTCGCGAATCGAGTGAATCAACTGCTCGTGATTGCCCATGGGAAAATCCGTGCGGCCAATCGACCCGGCAAAGATCACATCGCCCACCCAGGCAAGCTGGGTCTCGCGGTGCAAAAACACCACATGCCCGGGAGTGTGGCCCGGGCAATGAATCACCTCAAGCGTCTGCTCCCCCACGGTGACGGTGTCACCATCCTCCAGCCAGCGATCCGGCGTGAAGGGCTCCGCGCGCGGGAAGCCGGCCATCTCACACCACTCGGGGAGCTTGTCGATCCAAAAGCTGTCGCCCTGCTCGGGGCCCTCCATCGGCACCGTCAGCTTCTGTCGTAACACATCCGCCGCAGCACAGTGATCGAGGTGTCCGTGAGTGAGCAGGATTTTTTCAACGGTCGCACCCATTTGTGTGACGGCCGCCTCAATGCGCTCAATGTCACCGCCCGGGTCAACGATGGCGGCCAGGCCCGTCGCCTGACACTGAATGATGGAGCAGTTCTGTTGGTAGGGCGTGACTGGCACCACCTGCACCTTAAGGGTCATACCGAAGCTCCCGCTGTCTGGCTGTCCTCGAGATCACCGTCGTGATCGGCGTTGGGGTCGAGATAGATGTCTCGATCAAGCTGACCTTCTTGATGTGCAACGATCGTGGCCACGGTCGCGTCCCCTGTCACGTTCACCATGGTGCGCACCATATCGAGGAAGCGATCCACGCCGATTATGAGCGCAACCCCCTCCACCGGAAGCCCGGCCTGCTGCAACACCAGCGCCAGCGTAATCAGGCCAACGCCGGGCACCGCCGCGGTGCCAATAGACGCCAATGTCGCGGTCAACACCACCATAAGGATTTGCCCACTGGTCAGGTCTACGCCATACACCTGGGCAATGAAGACAGTGGCCACGCCTTGCATGATGGCCGTGCCATCCATGTTAATGGTCGCGCCCAACGGCACTGAAAAGCCCGCCACGCTCTTGCTCACGCCCAGCCGCTTCTCAACGGTGCGCAGGGTAATCGGTAGCGTGGCGCCAGACGATGCCGTCGAAAACGCAAAGGCCCAGACCCGGCGCATTTTTTGCAATAGCGTCACAGGACTCAGGCCGGTTAAGGTCTTGAGCAGGCTGGTATAAACCACCAGTCCATGGAACAAGAGTACGCCAAGCAGAGTAAAGAAGTAGGCCGCCAAATCGATAATGGTGCCAAAGCCCATGGTGGCGAACAGCTTGGTCAGCAGCGCAAAGACACCATAGGGGGCAAGCTCAATCAGAATCCCCACCATCTTCATCACGATGACTTCCATGTCGCGGAACCAGTTCGCGATGCGCTCTCCCGCGTCGCCCGCACGGGTCAGGGCGAAACCCACCAGAAGGGCAAACACAATCACCTGCAGCATCTGCCCCTCTGCCATGGCTTTGAAGGGGTTGCTGGGGAAGATGTTCACCAGCGTATCGGTGAGCGGCGGTGGCGACTTCGCCTCGTAAGCGGCGGAAGCCATCGCCTCGATGCCCTTGCCGGGGCCAAGCAACAGCGCCGCCGTTAGCCCCAGCGTGACCGCAACCCCTGTGGTCAACAGGTAAAGGCCTATCGTGCGCCCGGCGATGGAACCCATACGGCTGCTGGCACCCAGCGAACTCATGCCGCAAATCAGCGACACCATGACTAACGGCACGACCAGCAGTTTCAGTGAGGCAATGAACACGCGCCCCACTACGTCGAACAACCCCAGAATCAGGCCATTCTCAACGAACGAATACAGGCCCGAGTCAGGGTCGATAGCGCTCATCAGCCATTCCAGTAGCGAGCCGAGCACAATGCCCGCGACCATGGCCAGCAGAATACGGTTGGTCAAGGACATGCTATTCCTCGCAGGTTTGGGGATGCCAGGCGGTCACGCGCTCGTCGGCACAGGCATTACAGGGAGAAGCATAGTCAGCGAACTCGCCATCGCTGCGTCGCGCGCAGACCGGGTCGTAAATCATGGTGCACACTTTGGGACGCTCCGAAGCGCAGGCCTCCCAACCGCCGCTGACGCCGCCACTTTGGGCATCGTCGCGCGAGGGGGTCAACGCGTTACAGCCCGCCAGCAAGAAAGGCAGGGCGGCCAGACAAGCCAGGGCAAGGGATCGACGTGGGTGCATGGCGCTATTGTAGGGAATCGCTCCGCCAATGCACCCCCGGTGTTTCACGCTAATGCGTCCCGGCGAGCGAGCAACGCGTCGATTCGAGACTGCAATGCGGCTGAATTCTCAGCAATACGCAGTGGCGCGCAAGCGGCCTGCAAACGTGCCGTCGCTTGCGGCGTCATGGGCGGCACCCGCTCTGCAATACCTTGCATATCCTCCAGTTTGCCCCAGCAATTGAGCGCGATGTCGCATCCGGCATCGAGCACAGCAGCCGCTCTGCTCGGGATATCGCCGGCCAGTGCCTTCATGTCGAGGTCATCGCTGATCAACAGTCCATCGAATCCGATGTGCTGTCGAATATGCGTTTCAATCACGGTGGGGGACACGCTCGCACAGTGCGCGTCATCCAGCGCGTCGTAAACGACGTGGGCGGTCATCGCCATGCTCGCGTTAGAAAGCGCTTTGAACGGGGCAAAATCCTGTTCCAGTTCTGCTGCCGTAGCCGAGACGCGCGGTAGGCTCTCGTGGGAGTCGCTCAGCGCGCGACCGTGTCCGGGCAGGTGCTTGATGACACCCGCCACGCCACCGAGTTCTAGACCCTCCAGACATGCTCTCCCCAATATAGATACGAGCTCGGGCGATGCCCCAAACGCGCGATCACCGATAATGTCGTGGGCATCGGGTTGCGGGACGTCCAGCACCGGCGCACAGGTCACCGTAACCCCCACCGCTGCCAGCTCCAATGCCATTGCCTCAAAGTTGCATCGAACGCGCTCTACTGCCAGAGCCAGGCGCTCGGGTTCGGCACACGTAGCGCCTTCAGCCAATGTCTGGGCAGCCGGCCACGAATGCCAGTGGGGCGGCCCGAGCCGCGCAACACGCCCCCCCTCCTGATCAATCAGGATGGGCATCGCTGCACGGCCCGTCAGATCGCGGAGCGAGTCCGTGAGGGCGCGGAGCTGCTCTGGATCTTCGACATTACGCGCAAACAGAATAAAACCGGCGGGGTCGGTGTCGCGAAACAAGGCTCGCTCTGCAGCGGTCATCACCGGCCCCGACAAGCCAAAGATCACAGGCAGCATCAGGCGACTCCTGATAACTCTTTGGGAAATAATCGATACACCAGCTGCCCCCGAGATTGCGCGCTGTGAATCGCCGACCAATCCTCGACCCCTAATGCCAGCTCCACCCAGCCCGCGGTCGGCAGATTCTCCAAGGTGCCGGGGCCCACGAGATAGTTGACCACCTCCGTCAACGCCGGGTTATGGCCCACCACGGCAAGACGCTCGACTGCGGGTGGCTGCGTCGAAATCCAGGCCAACACTTCCCGATAGTCAAAGGTGTAGAGTGCAGGTGCCGTGACACCGTGGCGCTTCTTCAATCCTTTCCAGTTTTTCTGAACCAGTCGAAAAGTACGTTGTGCTCGCACCGCCGGGCTGACATGGAAGGTCATGGGCACCAGCCTGGTACCCAGTGCTGTGCCCATTCGGGGAGCATCGCGCTCACCTCGCTGGTTCAGCGGTCGGTCGATATCCGACAGCGAGGGGTCGTCCCAACTCGACTTGGCATGACGAAGCAAATAGAGACTTCTCACCGGTCTATCCTCTGTTTGCTCACGACTCCTCCGCAAACCGATCAACCAGCTCAGCGGCCACATCAGCACCCAGCAAGATGTCCAAAGCCGACCGTTCGTCGTCTACGACGTGAATAAAATCTGTCTTGTCGGCATCGATCAACGTCTGGGCCGCCAGTTCGTTGTCAAACCACTGGAGTAAGCCACCCCAGAAACCCCGGCCTATCAGCACCATCGGCTTACGCGCTGCTTGATCAGTATGAAATGCCACCAGCAGTTCCAGCAGCTCATCGACCGTGCCAAAGCCGCCCGGAAACACCACAAATCCGCGCGCATACCGGGTCAGCATCAATTTGCGTGTCGCAAAGTGACGAAAATAGAGTCGGTGCGTCAGGTAAGGGTTGGGCGTCTCTTCATAGGGCAATCGGATATTGAGTCCCACCGACACGCCGCCCGCTGACTGCGCACCCCGGTTGACCGCCTCCATGATCCCGGGCCCTCCCCCGGTCAGGACCGGAAGCTGAGCTCTGGCCAACCACTGCCCCAA
>JAYOUT010000075.1:0-3826 GCA_038151055.1 Luminiphilus sp. | reverse complement strand
GACCCAACACATCGAACTCTTCGCCGGTATCGAGGCGACGCAGTCGGTGGTGCTTCATGCGGGCCCCCTGTTCTGCTGATGCCTGCCTACTGAACCGCCATGTGCTTGATCGGGAGTAATTCAGACACCCTCGGTGAGCAGGTGGTATTTCTTTTTCCCGAAGCGAACGAGATAGAAACGGCCATGCAAGGCGCGCTCTGGTATTAAAGCCTCCTCGCAGGTCACCGTCGGCCCACCAGCGACCGCCTGACCATTGACCAGCACCGCCTCACGCGCCAGCGCGTCCTTAATCTGCTTACCAGCGGCCACCCCGACCTGTGCCAGCAGTTGACTCAAGGTGGGCGGCAGCTCGGCGCGCTGAATGTGGTCACAGGGCAATCCATCGAGCGCCAGCTGCTCCAGATCGGCCTCCCCGAGCGCGCCCGGATCGCCCGAAAACAGTGCCTCGGTAATGCGCTCTGCGGCCTCGAGCCCGGCATCGCCATGCACCAGGCGGGTCACTTCCTGCGCAAGAATGCGCTGCGCTTCTGGGCGCCCCTCCCGCTCGGCATCGGCCTGCTCAATGGCAGCGATCTCCTCGACCGGCAGGAACGTGAAAAAGCGGAGAAAGCGGTACACATCGGCGTCTGCCGTACTGAGCCAGAACTGATAAAAGGCGTAGGGGGAGGTCCGGCTGGCGTCGAGCCAAATCGTGCCCGACTCGGTTTTGCCAAACTTGGTGCCATCGGACTTGGTCACGAGCGGTAGAGTCAGCCCGAACACCTGCTCTCCATGCAGGCGACGCGTCAGATCAATACCGCCGGTGATGTTGCCCCACTGATCAGAGCCCCCAATTTGTAATCCGCAGCCGTGCAGACGATACAGCTCGGAGAAATCAAAAGACTGCAGGATCATGTAGGCAAACTCGGTGAAGCTAATACCCGCTCCCTCGCGATCGAGGCGCTGGCGGACCGATTCCTTGCCGATCATGTTGTTGACCGAAAAGTGTTTACCGATATCCCGCAGAAAATCGAGCACGTTAAAGTCGGCCGTCCAGTCGAGGTTGTTCACCACCAGGGCCGGATGCGCCCCCTCAAAATCGACAAACTGACTGACCTGACCACGAATTTTTTCTACCCATCCTGCCACCACCTCAGGGGTGTTCAGCTGACGCTCCGCCGCCTTGAAACTCGGGTCACCAATCAACCCTGTCGCGCCGCCCACCAGTGCGATGGGCCGATGGCCGGCTTGTTGAAAGCGGCGCAACACCAGCAGTGGCACCAGCGAACCAATGTGCAGACTGTCGGCAGTGGGGTCAAAGCCGCAGTAAAGCGTGCGCGGCTCGGCAGAGAGCCAATCATCAATGGCGTCTTCGCCCGCAATCTGAAAAATCAGGTCTCGAGCACGCAGGTCGGCAAGGAGTTCGCTGGACATGGACTAGGGTCTAATCTCTGGCAAAACGATGGCGATACGCCCTTTACGGGCGGAGGCAGAGTATCCCATAAACAGACTGAGATGGGACCGGCAGCAATGCCGGAGAGATCGCGTGATGCGTGTCCGAACCGATGTTGAGGCCGTATATAATGTCCCTGTCAGCGCAATTTCTGGTCGACATGCTTCGTAAACCCACTCCTCGCGGTGCCACGCCACTGGCGCTACCGGTCACGCCACTACATCGGCGGCCTTACCTATGGGTAGTGGGAATGGGGTCATTACTGATGATCATGGGGTTGTCACTCACAACGCCCAACCATGACGAACAAGCCGCTACGACGGTGAGTGAGGTCGAAGCTGTTGCAGCCGCACACTCACCCGATGTCGTGCCGGAGCCCGAAGCACCGGCTGCCCCGGCACCCCCACCCGAGCCGCCGTGGCGGGAGTTTGTGGTGCAGGACGGAGACAATCTCAGCCTGATCTTTAATCGTGCCGGCTTTAGCGACACCGATCTCTACCGCGTCGCGCGCGCCAACGATGAGCGATCCTTAAAAAGGGTCTACCCGGGCGAGACCATTGGCTTTCAGAGCGACCCGGACGGCGCGCTGCTGGCCGTGCGCCATGTGCAATCACCATTACTCACGACCCTCTACACGCGAGAAGCCGACGGATACGCTGCTACCGATGTGACCAGAGAGCCTGATCAGGTCGCGCGCAATGTCTCAATGACCATCGACAGCTCGCTGTTTATTGCGGGCACGGATGCGGGGCTGAGTGACGCCATGATCATGGAGTTGGCCGGCATTTTCGGCGGTGTGATCGACTTTGTTCTGGATCCGCGCATCGGCGACACCATCCACGTGCTGTATCAAGAACTCGTGTTGGACGGTGAGCGCTTCGATGACGGCCCGATTCTGGCTGCCAGCTTTACCAACCGCGGCGAGACGTTCGAGGCTTATCGGTATACCGATGCCGAGGGCGATACGAGCTACTACAACGAGAAGGGCGTCAGCATGCGTAAAGCGTTTTTGCTGGCGCCCCTCGACTTTACCCGGGTCAGCTCCAACTTTAATCCCAATAGACTGCACCCGATTTATAAAACGCAGCGACCCCATCGCGGTACCGACTATGCGGCGCCACGAGGCACTCCCGTTTATGCCGCCGGGGATGGCCGCGTGGTCGAGGCCGGCTATACCAGGCCGAACGGCAATTACGTGTTCATCCAGCACGGCGAGCAATTCGAAACTCACTACCTGCATTTACATCGCATGAAGGTCAAACAGGGTGCGCGGGTTAAGCAAGGCGATGTGATCGGGACGGTGGGCTCCACCGGTGCCGCGACCGGGCCTCATCTGCACTACGAGTTTTTGGTGAACGGTGTGCATCGCAATCCGCGCACCGTGCACAAAATTCTGCCCAAAGCGAGATCGCTGCCCGAAGCGGAACTCCCCCGCTACCTCGCCGCCATCCGGCAGCCCACGCAACAACTCGCCAGCCTGCGTAACGCGCAGCAACTGGCTTTAGCAGAGTGAGCCACGCCTACTTTATCGGTGTGATGTCGGGCACCAGTGCGGATGGCATCGACGCGGTGTTGATCGCTACAGGCGACGGTCAGAGCACCCTGACCCTTGGCCATCATCGCGGCATGCCGCAAGCCTTGCGAGACGAAATACTGTCCTTCAGACATCCTGGCGATAACGAACTGGATCGCCTCGCCGTGCTCGATCGCCAGCTGGCCGACGAATACGCGGCTGCCATTCAGGCCCTACTGAAAGAGGCCAATGTCAGTGCGTCTGAGATCACGGCCATTGGCAGTCACGGCCAGACGCTGAGACACCACCCGAGTGGCGAGACACCCTATACGGTGCAAGTCGGAGACCCGAACCGGTTGGCCGAGTTAACAGGTATGACAGTGGTGGCAGACTTTCGGCGTCGAGACATGGCCGCCGGGGGGCAAGGCGCGCCTCTAGTACCCGCGTTTCACCGCGCACGTCTGATCGATGCGGGCGTGCCCAGCGCCGTGGTCAACATTGGCGGGATTGCCAATGTCACGCTGGTGTCGGCCGAGGGTGGGGTGCGCGGCTGGGATACCGGACCCGGCAACACCCTGCTGGATGGTTGGATTTCTCAGCATAAAGGCCAGCGGTATGACGACGAGGGTAGCTGGGCGAGCACCGGGAAGGTGCTGGAGCCTTTGCTGAACGCGTTGCTTGCCGACCCCTACTTTTCCCGACCGCATCCAAAGAGCACCGGGCCCGAGTATTTTCACCTGGACTGGCTCCAGCAATCGCTCACCGGTGAGGAAGCACCGCAGGATGTGCAACGCACCCTGCTCGAGTTAACCGTGATGAGTATTTGTGACGCGCTCAGCAAGGAATCTGTCGACGTGGTGCGACTCTGCGGTGGGGGTGCT
>JAYOUT010000074.1:0-8823 GCA_038151055.1 Luminiphilus sp. | reverse complement strand
GCCCGTTAATTGCAGAGACGTCGCCATCTCAAATCTAGCCGGGCTGGATCCTGCCCGGTAATGACACGGAACAGTGGGCCAAGGGTCAGGCGCGGTCCCAGTCAAAGCTGATCGTTTCGGCCAGATTGTCGGCGCCTAACTTCAAAGCGAGCAATCGATCCACGCCCAGCGCGACCCCCGCGCACGCCGGCAGCCCGTGACGATGCGCGGCCAGCAGGCGTTCATCGACAGGGCGCTCTGGCAAACCGCGCTCCTGCCGTCGTGTGTTCTCGGCCTGCAGCTGAACGGCCAGCGCAGCGGCATCAATTTGTTCCCAATAGCCGTTGGCCAGCTCTTTGCCGTGCACATAGCACTCAAAGCGCGCGGCAACGTCGGCGTCGCCTACAGAGATGGAACGCGCCATGGCCGCCTGCGACGGGGGAAAGTCAGTGATGAACACCATTCCCCAATCGCTGATCCCGGGCTCTATGCAGTGGCTCATCAGTAGATCGAGTACGGCGTCTCTGTCGAGACCATCCGGCACCGAGCCAATCCGGGATTGGGCGAGATCAGTCAGTGCCGTCAGAGGGGTCTGCTTATTCACGGGGTCCACGCCGAGGAGCTCGACAAACAGCGCCCGATACGGCCAGACCTGCCAGCCGGTCGCGTTGATAACGGTGCCCAGTAATTCGGCGACCTCGCGCATCAAAGCGGCGTGATCCCAGCCGACCCGGTACCACTCGAGCAGGGTGAATTCGGGGTTGTGGTGACGGCCCGCCTCACCCTGACGAAATGCTTTGCAAATTTGAAAGATATCGCCTGAGCCGGCTGCTAGCAGGCGCTTCATCGCGCTCTCGGGTGAGGTCTGCAGATATCTATCCGGCGCGTTATCCACCCCGGGCAACCTGAAAACATCGATGCCAGCGTCGGGTATGGTGCCTTGAGAGAGCAGCGGGGTTTCGACCTCCATCACGCCGCGATCGCTGAAAAAGCGTCGTATCGTGCACAGTAAGTCGGCCCTCGCAGCGAGGCTCTCCATCGATGCCGTAGGTAGCCATTCACCCGAGAGTGGGTCACTCATGGGTTAGTCAGCCATCGGTCAGATGCGCGGGGCTCAGCTTTTACTGGCGCGACTCACGTATTCGCCGGTGCGGGTATCCACGCGAATCACCTCACCCTCGGTGATGAACAGCGGCACCCGCACCACCGCCCCGGTACTCAGGGTAGCGGGCTTGCTACCGCCCTGCGCCGTATCACCCTTTAAACCCGGGTCAGTTTCGGTGATCTCCAGCTCGATGAAGTTGGGCGGTGTGACCGCCAGCGGTGTGCCGTTGTACAACGTGATCTCATACCGCTCTTGCTCTTTAAGCCACTTCTCGGCTTCACCCACCGCATCGCGGTCAGCGCCGTACTGCTCGTAGGTGGAGGGATCCATGAAGTGCCAGAACTCACCGTCGGTGTAGGAGTACTCGAGATCCACATCCATGACGTCGGCACCCTCAAGGGTGTCGCCCGATTTGAAAGTGCGCTCCCAGACTCTTCCGGACTTGAGGTTGCGAAGTTTGACGCGATTAAACGCCTGCCCTTTGCCCGGCTTAACAAATTCGTTCTCAAGAATGGAACACGGGTCGCCATCGAGCATGACCTTCAGGCCCGGCTTGAATTCATTGGTCGAGTAGTTTGGCATCGTCGGTGGCCTATAGAGCAAAAAGGCGATCATACCTTAGGGCGTGATCGCTGGGCATTATCAGGGGTATAGCGCTGACGGTTCAGCGGTCAGCGAATTCGCCCTCACTGCCCAGCAGGTAACACACCCCATCGAGACCGCAGTGCGTGACTTCGATGGGGCTCGCGGCGCGCACCGCGGGCTTGGCGTGGAACGCCACGCCAAGCCCGGCCGCGGCCATCATCGACAGATCGTTGGCGCCGTCACCCACAGCTATGCAGGCCTCCAACCCTACGCCCAATCGATGCGCCAGATTCCTTAACGACTCTGCCTTGTACTCGCCATTGACAACCGGCGGGACGACTCGCCCGGTCACCTTGCCGTCCTCTACCTCGAGCACATTGGCCACCACCTCATCGAAGCCGTAATCCGCTTGCAGTCGCCGGGCAATCGGTAAAAAACCGCCGGAGAAAATAGCGAGTGTCATGCCTCTCGCTTTGAGGGTCGTCACCATCTCACGAAGCCCCTCATTGACTGGCAGTCGATCTGCCAAGGCGTCGATCGCGGCGGCATCGAGGCCCTCCAGCAAGGCAAGCCGGGTGCGGTAACTCTCATCAAAATCGATTTCACCGCGCATGGCCTGAGCGGTAATGTCTGCGACGGCCTCTCCGACACCGGCGGCGGCGGCCAGCTCGTCAATGACTTCACAACCGATCAGCGTCGAGTCCATATCAAAAACCGCCAATTGATAAGACTGACAGCGCGCCGCTCGCGCCTGCAGCGCGATATCGACTTCATGCCGATCAGAGAGGTCGCGGAGCTTCGCGGAAAGCCTCTCGGGGTCAGCCGTCTTGACCAGCAGTTTGTGCACGGTGCGGCGGTCCGACAGCGTTACCGGCACTGGTACAGCGCGTGTTTCAAAGACTTCGGCGCCCTCGGACTTCGCCAAGTCGGCTACCACGGCGACGTCCAGCGTGGCACTTTGAGGCACCATCAAGACGATCATATGTGTTGCATCTACCACTGGAGATGTCCTGTTGAGGGGGACAGTGGCGGCTCGGTCAGCCGACAGCCGCAGACGAGAAGTTTATACTGATCTCCAAGTGAATGGAGGCATGCTTTGGAACGGCTGCTGCAACGCTTACGCCACCAACCTTTGTCACAGCAGCTTGCCTTGGCGGCTGCGGGGTGTTGCCTGCTCGCCACTCTGGTACTCGTCATCGTGGCGGCTCAGTCCACTCAATCTATTCAGAACACCACGCTCAATGACCACGCCCAAGCCGCCGTCGAACAGCTGGCCACAAGAGCCGCTGCCGAGCTGGCAACAGGTAATCGGCTGGGGCTGGTCGCTGAGCTGCAGTTCTATACCGACCAGCCCTTGTTCGCCGCAGCCCGGGTGCTGGACGTCGAGGGTGCCGAGCTGGCAACGCGAGGCACCGTTGGCGCAGACCAACTAACCTTTCAGCATGCAGTCCGCATCGACGGCGATACGGCGGGCTCAGTCGAACTCGATCTCGATCTCAGCGCACAAACGGCGGCCCGCGAGACCCTGATCTTAGGGCTTGTGGCGCTGTCCTTTCTGCTTAGCGCCGCGGTTTACGCACTGACGCGCCCGATGGGGCAGCGCCTGGCAAGCAATATCAGCGAAGCCGTAGCGCAACTGGATGCGATCAGTGACGATGCGCCGGGCGCCGTCAACGAGGTCCATAAGCTGAGAGATCGTATTAATGCGCTACCTCTGGACCTACTGCGACCGAGAGGCGTCGAGGATCAAAGCGAAGAGCATTACAACGACACGGCTATTTTGTGTATTGCGCTAAAACACTTGCCCGGCTATGTGGATACGCTGGACGAATCCCGGCTGCAGTCCTATGTCTCCCTGCTGCACCGTATGGCCTATGGCAGCGCCGGGTTTTATGCCGGTGATCTGGCCGTGATACGGCAATTCGGTCTTGCGATTTACTTCACCGGTCAGCACGCCGTGGGGTCGCCGGTACTGCGCGCCGCCAGCTGTGCATGGCTTCTGTCTCGCTGCAGCGAGGCGGCAGAAAAAAGAGAGCGTCTCTCCTTCCTGCCCGGCATGGCCATTGGGCTCAGCGAATTGGGGCGCGGCGACGATGGCGACATCTACCCCGGCTTGTACACGCAGGCAACGCTGGACGAGTTACTTGAACTGGCGAGCGAGAAAGTCGAAGGCATCCTGCTGTCTTCCCGCGCCGCGGAGGACGCCGGCCTGACCGCCAAAATCGGCATCGACGTCATCGATGAAAAGTGGATGGCGCTCGGCGGCGTCAGTGGCAGCCACCTCGACCTTTTAGAGCGGCAACTACATATTCTGAAAAGCGCCACTGCGCCGTCAGACGAGGACACCCCTCAGGGGTTTCTGCCGTTCTGATCAATCAGTCTTTGACGACCTCGAGCCGGGTTACCCGCTGGTAGCCCTTCGGTAACTTACTACCCCGCCGACCTCTCTCGCCGCGAAAATGCTCAAGCTCAGACCACTTGAAGTTGCGGTAGTGTCCTCCGGAGGTCACCTGCAGCGTATCGCCCTCGGAGACCACGCACAGCCCCGCAACAAATTCTTCTCGAGCGGCTGCCCTGGCAGAAGGGATTCCAATGAGTTTATTGCCCTTTCCTCTGGCCAGCTCAGGAAGCTCTGCGAGCGGGAACACCAGCATACGCCCCTCGTTGGTGGCAACGACCACCAGCGAATCAGCCTCCTGGGAGATGACTGCCGGTGACAGCACACGGGCGTTCTTGGGCAGCGTCAGCACCGCTTTACCCGCCTTGTTTTTTGTCTGGAGCTGCGCGAATTGCACCACAAAGCCATAGCCGGCATCACTGGCGAGCAAAAAGCGGTCTGCTTCGGCGCCGGTAATCAATCCCTCAAAGGTGGCCCCGGAAGGTGGGTTTATGCGGCCTGTTAGCGGCTCCCCCTGGCCTCGCGCGGACGGCAGCTGATGCGTCGGCAGCGTGTAAGCACGACCCGTGGAATCGAGCACCACGGTGGGCAGATTCGATTTGCCGCGCGCCGCAAAGCGGAAACCATCGCCCGATTTGTAGCTCAGTGAGGCGGGGTCAATATCATGTCCCTTGGCCGCGCGAATCCAGCCCTTCTCCGACAGGACGATTGTCAGGGGGTCTGCACTGGTCAACTCAAGCTCGCTGAAAGCCTTGGCTTCGTCGCGCTGCTCGATAGGCGAGCGTCTCGTGTCACCATGGGCTTCAACCACTGCTTTTAGCTCGCGCTTGATCAGCGTTTTGAGACGCGCATCACTGCCGAGCGTTTTCTTCAGGCTGTCTCGCTCTTCGGCAAGCTCATCCTGCTCACCGCGAATCTTCATCTCTTCAAGCTTGGCGAGATTGCGGAGCTTCAGATCAAGGATGGCCTCTGCTTGCACATCCGAGATTTTGAAGGTCTTCATCAACACCGCTTTGGGTTCGTCTTCTTCGCGGATAATGCGAATCACTTCGTCGATATTCAGGAAGGCCACCAAATAGCCCTCCAGAATATGAATGCGCCGCTCTACTCGCTCGAGCCGGTACTCCAGGCGCCGCTTGACCGTTGCCTTTCGAAACGCCAGCCACTCTTTCAGGATGGTGACCAACGACTTCACAGCAGGCCGTCCATCGATACCAATCACATTGAGATTGACTCGATAAGTGCGCTCGAGATCAGTCGTCGCAAAAAGGTGGCTCATCACGTCATCGAGATCGATGCGGTTTGACCGGGGCACCAAGACGAGGCGCGTGGGATGTTCGTGATCTGACTCGTCGCGCAGATCCGAGACCATCGGTAACTTTCGCGCCTGCATCTGCGCCGCAATTTGCTCCAGCACTTTTGCGCCTGACACCTGATACGGCAGCGCGTGAATCACGACGGCGCCATCCTCTATCTGGTAAGCAGCACGCACCCTGAGCGCTCCCCGACCCGTCTCGTAGAGCGTGCGCAACTCCTCCTCGGGAGTGATGATCTCCGCCTCAGTAGGGAAGTCCGGCCCCTGAATGTGCTTGCAAAGGTCTGCGACCGTCGCCTTGGGGGATTCAAGTAAATGAATCGTTGCGGACACCACTTCGTTGAGATTATGCGGCGGAATATCTGTGGCCATACCCACTGCGATGCCGGTGGTGCCGTTCAGCAGCAGGTTAGGCACTTGAGCAGGCAGGACCGTCGGCTCTTCCAGCGTGCCGTCGAAGTTGGGCTGCCAATCGACCGTGCCCTGCCCCAACTCGGATAACAGCACCTCGGCATAAGGGGTCAGGCGCGACTCGGTGTACCGCATGGCAGCGAAAGATTTCGGATCATCCGGCGAGCCCCAATTGCCCTGACCGTCGATTAATGGGTAGCGGTAGGAGAAGTCCTGAGCCATCAGCACCATCGCCTCGTAGGCAGCGCTGTCACCGTGGGGATGGAACTTGCCGATCACGTCGCCGACGGTGCGCGCAGACTTCTTGTACTTAGCCGTAGCCTTGAGACTGAGCTCGCTCATGGCATAGACGATGCGCCGTTGAACGGGCTTCAGGCCGTCGCCGATGTGCGGCAGCGCCCTGTCGAGAATGACGTACATTGAATAGTCGAGGTACGCTTTTTCGGCGTAATCACGCAGCGACAGCTGCTCGACGTCGACCGAAGGCTGCATCATGTCTGTCATGGCAATGGGGCTCTCTCGCAAGGCGGCGGGACGCACTTCAGCGCGCGGCCCAATATCCGCGCTATCCTAACGCACCCTGACCCGGGAACACCACGAAACGTAAAGGTGTTCCCGCCGAGGAGCTTGACGATGCCAGTCGATCCTTCCAATGTCCGCGGCGGCCTGATCTGGCGCTGGCGACACTTCTCGCTGTTCAGCGTCTCTGAATGGCATGAAGTACTGCGCCTGAGAACGGCGGTATTTGTCGTCGAGCAAGAGTGCCCCTATCAGGAGGTCGATGAGAAAGATCCTTTGGCTTGGCATCTGGAACTACACCACGACGGGGAATTGATCGGCACCCTGCGAATTCTGCCGCCCGGGGTTGCCTATCCAGAGTGCTCATTGGGCAGAGTTGCCGTGCGCGCCGACTATCGGCGCTTCGGGCTGGGCAGAGAGGTCATGACGAGAGCGTTGGCGTTTTGTGACAGCCGCTGGCCAGCAGTGCGCCTCAGCGCCCAACTGTATTTACAACCGTTTTATGAATCACTGGGATTTACGGCGGTGGGAGAGTCCTATCTGGAGGACGACATTCCCCACATCGAAATGCTCAGAGCACCTTAACTCGTCAATCTCACGCCGCAAGCTAGGCAGCGTTGCGTGACGCGCGCTTACGCTCATGCTCCAGCAAGAGCTTTTTACGCAGCCTGATGCTATCTGGCGTCACCTCAACCAGCTCATCCTCATCGATAAACTCAAGCGCCTGCTCAAGGCTGTGCAACACCGGCGGGGTCAAAATCACGGCCTCATCACTGCCCGATGCGCGCACATTGGTGAGCTGTTTGGCCTTGGTGGGATTGACCACCAAATCATTGCCGCGACTATGCAAACCCATTATCTGACCTTCATAGACATCAACGTTGGGCTCGATAAACAGACGACCGCGCTCCTGAAGGCTAAACAGCGCGTAGGCCAGCGTCTTGCCCGACACCATGGAGACGAGCACACCGTTATTGCGCGCGCCCAGTTCGGATTTCGCCACGGGTCCGTAGTGATCAAACACGTGGGTCATGATCCCTGATCCCGACGTTAGGGTAAGAAACTGCGAACGGAAGCCGATTAATCCCCGGGCAGGCACCATAAATTCGAGGCGCACCCTGCCAGCACCGTCAGTCACCAGGTTCTTCAGCTCGGCACGCCGCAGGCCCAGCTCTTCCATCACGCCACCCTGATGCAATTCCTCGCAATCGATAACTAAATGCTCATAGGGCTCTGAAAGCTGACCGTCTATTTCCTTCTGTATGACCTCAGGTCGCGATACGCCAAGCTCAAATCCCTCACGCCGCATGTTTTCAATCAGGACCGAAAGATGAAGCTCACCGCGGCCCGACACCTTGAACTTGTCAGGGCTGTCGCCCTGCTCGACCCGCAGCGCCACGTTGTGAATCAGCTCTCGCTCGAGACGCTCTTTGATGTTTCGTGAGGTGACATATTTGCCCTCACGACCCGCAAAGGGCGAATCGTTCACCTGAAACGTCATGCTCACTGTCGGCTCATCGACCGTCAGCGCAGGTAAAGGTTCAGGGTGGGCGGGATCACACAATGTATCCGAGATATTCAGTGCATCAATGCCTGTGACACAAACAATGTCGCCGGCCTCAGCTTGAGTGGCTTCAATGCGCTCAAGACCCATGTAGCCCATAACCTGCAGCACTTTGCCGTTGCGCTGACTGCCGTCGCGATCCACTACTGCCACAGACGTATTGGGCGTCAACACGCCCCGCGTGATACGGCCGACCCCGATGACACCGACATAGCTGCTGTAGTCGAGGGCGGAAATCTGCAGCTGCAGCGGGCCGTCGGCATTGACTTGAGGCGGTGCAACTTTATCGACAATGGCTTGGAACAGTGGCGACATATCGTCAGCCATCGCGTCGTAATCTTCTCCGGCAATGCCGTTGATCGCAGAGGCATAAATCACGGGAAAATCGAGCTGCTCTTCGGTTGCGCCCAGCGTGTCAAACAAGTCAAACACCTGATCGACCACCCAGTCAGGTCTGGCGCCCGGGCGATCAATCTTGTTCACCACGACAATCGGATTCAGTCCGCGCTCAAACGCTTTAGCCGTAACAAAGCGGGTTTGTGGCATAGGTCCATCAACCGCATCGACCAACAACAACACTGAATCGACCATCGACAGGACCCGCTCAACCTCACCACCAAAATCCGCGTGCCCGGGGGTATCGACAATGTTGATGTGATAATCCTGCCAATCGATGGCGGTATTCTTCGCGAGGATCGTAATACCGCGCTCGCGCTCTTGATCATTTGAATCCATGATCCGCTCAGCGCCGGCACTTTTGCGATCGAGCGTGCCGGACTGCTGCAGCAGGCAGTCCACCAGCGTGGTTTTACCGTGATCAACGTGGGCAATGATGGCGATGTTGCGAAGCGCTTTCATGGGATTTCCCGGTTATATGAAGGGCGGTAGCGGCAGGGCGCGCGGAGTGTACACCACGAACGCGCAATTGGTTCATTGGGTCAGCGGGA
>JAYOUT010000073.1:0-9011 GCA_038151055.1 Luminiphilus sp. | reverse complement strand
CTCCACTACGAGGCCTACGCGCATTTCACCTCCCCCATTCGCCGTTACCCCGATCTGCTGGTGCACCGCGCGATTCGTGCGGCAATCCGTGGTCGCGGCAAGAGCACGCATATCGAGCGGGTCAAAGGCGCCGCTGTGCTCAAGCGCGAGCGCATCTATCCCTACGACACCCCTGCGATGGTGACCTTGGGCGAGCAGTGTTCCATGACCGAGCGTCGCGCGGATGATGCCACGCGTGAGGTCGATGCCTGGCTCAAGTGTGAGTTTCTCAAGGACCGCATTGGCGAGGAGTTTGAGGGGGTGATCGCCGCGGTGACCAATTTCGGCGTGTTCGTTGAATTGAGTGATCTCTATATCGAAGGCCTGATGCACGTCAGCGCGTTACCCGGTGATTACTATCATTTTGATCAGGCCAAGCAGCGGCTGATTGGCGAGCGCACGCGACAGATCTTCCAGCTGGGTGGAGCAGTCACCGTCAGGGTCGCCCGGGTCGATCTAGATGACCGAAAAATCGATCTGGAGCTGGCCGGGGTTGCGCCTTCCAAACGCGGCAAGAGCGGTAAGAGTGGCAAAAGTGGAAAGCACCGTTCTGATGGTGAACCGACCTCAGTGAGCCGCACCCGAAAATCTCAGCGCCGACAGACTGATGCCTCGGGGGAAAAGGAAAGCGGCGCCGGTAGGCGTAAGTCAGGCAAATCGCCAGCCAAGTCAGCAAAATCGGCGAAACCTTCCAAGTCCGCCAAATCAAAAAAGGAATCAACGTCAGGCCGGCCGGCAAAAGGTTCCAAGTCGGGCAAGGCTTCAGGCGCAAAGCGCCGGCCAGGCAAAAAATCGCCAGCGGGAAAGAAACGGCGGTGAAGCATGAGTGACATCGTTTTTGGTTACCACGCCGTTGAGAGCTTGATCCGCAGGGAGTCAGGACGGATCGCGACGCTTCACGTGCAGGCTGATCGACAGGACAAGCGTATGCATGCGTTGTTGGAGCTAGCCCGAAACCAAGGGGTCGCGGTCATGCCCAGCGATAAAGCTGATCTTGATCAGCGGGCGCCCGGGCGACACCAGGGCGTGGTCGCGGTGCTGCGCGCCGGCGAGTCCCGAGAAGCGGCAGGTATGATCGCCGAAAGCGATCTCCTCGACTGCATCACTGAGTCGGCGCCGCCGCTCCTGCTGATTCTGGATGGTGTGACGGACCCCCATAACCTGGGTGCCTGCTTGCGGAGCGCCGATGCCGCAGGGGTCACCGCCGTGATCTTCCCTAAAGATAAAAGTGCCGACGTCAACGACGTGGCGCGAAAGGTCGCCAGTGGCGCCGCCGAGGCGGTGCCCTGGGTGCGTGTGACCAACCTCGCCAGAACGATGGAGTCCCTGAAGCAGGCAGGTGTCTGGGTAATCGGTACTGACGGGGACGCCAAACAAACTGTTTTCGAGCAGGATTTGACCGGGCCTTGTGCGCTGGTGCTGGGGTCGGAAGGCTCAGGTATGCGCCGCCTCACCCGTGAGCTGTGCGATTTCACTGTCAAGTTGCCCATGGCAGGTTCTGTTTCTAGCCTCAACGTGTCGGTGGCGGCGGGTATTTGCCTGTTCGAGGCAGTGCGTCAACGCGGATTAAGTCAGCCGTAACGGTGCGGGTGACAGTGCCAAATACCGTTATTGCAAAGCCTCAGCAGGCTCTGTAAGCTCCGCCCCTCAAAAATTTGGCCGGGCCTGATTCAGGTCCATCCTCCTTGCCACACCGTATGTCGGGTGGCTTTAATCCACAGGGAGTACGCGAGTGCGACACTACGAAGTTGTGTTCATGGTCCATCCGGATCAGTCCGAACAAGTCCCAGGAATGATTGAGCGTTACAGCAACGTCATCACCAAAGATGGCGGCACGGTTCATCGTCTTGAAGATTGGGGTCGACGTCAGTTGGCTTACCACATCAACAAAATTCATAAAGCCCACTACGTGCTCATGAACGTTGAAGCCTCCAACGAGGCCATGGAAGAGTTGACGACAACCTTCCGCTACAACGATGCGGTAATCCGTAACCTGGTGATCCGTCGTGACGAGCCCGTGCTGGAAGAGTCTCTGATTATGAAAGCCGAGCGCGAGGATAAGGAGCGCAAGGCGCGTTATCAGGAGCGCCAGGACAACGACGCGCGCCAGGCGGCTGCGCAGGCGGCTGCGACAGAAGACGCCGCACCTACTGAGACTGCCGAGGCACCCGAAGCTGCCACTGAATCTGCGAGCGAGGAATAAGCCATGTCACGTTTTTTTCGACGACGAAAGTTTTGCCGCTTCACGGCCGAGGGCGTTACCGAGATCGATTACAAAGATCTCGATACGCTCAAGCAGTACGTGTCAGAGACGGGCAAGATCGTACCGAGCCGAATCACCGGTACCAAGGCAAAGTATCAGCGCCAATTGGCGACCGCGGTGAAGCGTGCCCGCTACCTGGCGCTGCTGCCTTACACAGACGCACACAACTAAGCGTTAATGATGCGCGGCCTCGCTGAATTCATCATGCGCGGCCGGTGGCAGGCACTCGGCATCGCCATTTTGGGTTCCGGGAGCTTGCTGTTTGGCTGGATCAGCGCGGCGGCTATCGCGCTGGTGACCCTGAGAAAGGGAACAACCGCCGGCGGGTGGTTGGTGCTGTGGGCGTTGTTGCCGGCAGTGGTCATCACCGTGATGACGGGAGATACCGGCAGCGCCATGTTGCTATTGGGTGCTTACGGTTTGGCGGTGATCCTCAGGGAGAGCGTGAGTCTTTCTCTCGCTGTCATGGCAAGCGTACCGCTGGTGGCGATCAGCGGTGCGGCGCTGACGGGACTGAACGGCGCATTTTTAGAGGAGCTGGTCAGCACCTTTAATCAGGCGCTGATGCAGCTGGAACAGGATTTGCAGCAGGAAGGGTCGCAGCAGGTCGCCTTTAATGCGCTGTCGGTTCCGCAGGTAGCGGCGCTGTTGGCTACGGGTAATGCGGTGATTGCACTGCTCAGCCTGATGCTGGGCCGCTACTGGCAGGCGGCGCTTTACAACCCGGGAGGCTTCGGTGAGGAATTCCGAGCCCTGAGGGTGCCCAAGGGCGCTGTGTTGGCAATGGCCGGACTAGCGACAGCACTTTGGTGGATGGGACCCGACTGGCGGGTCTGGAGCGCGGCGGCGGTGTTGCCGCTTACGATTGCAGGTTTTGCGTTGGTACATGCCTACGCAACCCATGCGGCCAAGGGCGTTGCCTGGCTGACGCTGATGTACGTGCTCTGGGTCGTGCTGGACCTGATGAAATGGGTATGGGTTGGCGTTGTAGTGGTGGACGCCTTTGTTGATTTTAGAGCCAGATGGGCGACGACCTCTGGCAAGGACTCAGGCGGCGACTAGTCCGCTTGGCAAGAATGATTAGAAGCGGGTCGTTAAAGGGCCTTTAGAGGAAAGAACGATGGAAGTCATACTGCTCGAAAACATTGGCAATCTCGGTGCGCTGGGCGACAAGGTCGATGTCAAGCCAGGCTATGGCCGCAATTTCCTGATCCCTCAGGGAAAAGCGGTACCCGCCACTGACGATAACGTGGCCAAGTTCGAGGCGCGCCGAGCCGAGCTCGAGGCGGCGGCGGCAGAGACATTGGCTGCCGCTCAGGCTCGCGGTGAGGCACTCACTGCACTGGGTGCGGTCGAGATTGCTGCCACTGCCGGAGAAGAGGGCAAGCTGTTTGGCTCAGTGGGGACCCGCGACATTGCGGAGGCACTGACAGCGGCAGGCTGCGAAGTCGACAAGGCTGAGGTTCGATTACCTGAGGGCGTCATCCGCGAGCTGGGTGAGTTCGAGATCATGATTCAGGTGCACGCTGAAGTGGCGACCTCGGTCGCGATTCACGTCGTCGCCGAGTAAAGTCCCGCGGGGCGCTCGCCCCGCTCCTTCATTTTTGAGCCGGGGTTGTGCCTGCGGCTCTGCCACTCCCCGCTGCCATGCTGGCAGTTCCGATCTGCCGCAGGTACTCTATCCGGCCGGTCGGCTTTTCGGCGCGCTCAGCGTCCGTTCTCTCCGACATTACATGCAAGACATAAGGCACTACCTTGGAGTCGGTTAAATCCCAAGATCCGGATATCTCCCGGATCCGCATGCAGCCACAGTCCGTCGAGGCCGAGCGCTCGGTGATCGGCGGCATTTTGCTGGCTCCCGAGAGCTGGGATGCCATTGCAGAGCTGGTCGACGCCGGTGACTTTTATCGACCCGAGCACCGCGCCATATTCCGGCAGATTGCCTTACTCGTTGACCGAAACGAGCCCATCGACGTCATTACTGTCGCAGATCGGCTACTCGCGACCGGTGAGCTGGATGCCGCGGGCGGCCATACCTATTTGGCCGACCTGGTGGAGCAGACGCCGACTGCCGCCAACGTCAGCGCTTACGCCCGCGCGGTGCGTGAGCGAGCGCTGTTAAGAAAGCTGATTGGTGCCGCACAGGATATCGCCACGGCAGGTTTCAATCCCGAGGGGCGTAGCGCTGAAGAACTCGTAGACGAGGCCGAGCGCCTCATCATGGCGGTCTCGGAGAGCGGTCCGAAAACCGGTGGCCCGCAGGGTATGGCGCCGCTTCTGACGGGGGCGTTAGAGCGGATTGAGGAGCTCTATAACACCGGCGGCGATATCACCGGCTTGACGACCGGTTTTATCGATCTCGACAAGCGCACATCAGGTCTGCAGCCCTCTGATTTGGTGATTGTGGCGGGCCGGCCCTCAATGGGTAAAACCAGCTTCGCCATGAATTTGGTTGAAAACGCCGCTGCCCATACCAATAAGCCGATTGTCGTGTTCTCGATGGAGATGCCCGCGGAGCAGTTGGTTGTGAGAATGATGTCTTCGCTGGGTAAGATTGATCAGTCGCGGTTGCGCAACGGCAAACTCCAGCAGGACGACTGGCCCAAGCTCTCTGCTGCGATGGCGAAGCTCAAAGACACGTCGATTTTTATCGACGACACGCCGGCGCTCACACCCACTGAAGTCCGCGCGCGTGCGCGGCGGTTGTCACGAGAGCACGGCGATCTCGCCATGATCATGGTGGATTATTTGCAGCTGATGCGTGTCGCGGGTGCCGCTGAGGGCCGCACCGCCGAAATTTCAGAAATTTCACGTAACCTGAAAGCGATCGCCAAGGAGTTCCGCTGTCCCGTGGTGGCGCTCTCCCAGTTGAACCGGGCTTTGGAGCAACGCCCCAACAAGCGTCCGGTGAATTCAGATTTGCGTGAATCCGGTGCCATCGAGCAGGACGCGGACGTGGTGATGTTCATTTACCGCGACGAGGTGTATCACGAGGATTCTCCCGACAAGGGGGTGGCCGAGATCATTATCGGCAAGCAGCGAAACGGCCCCATTGGGACCTGTCGTCTGGCGTTCCAGGGCGAATTCACCCGCTTTGAAAATCTGGCCCGCGACGACTATGCCGGTTATTGAGGCAGCGGACCGCTCTGCCAAGTGTAGGCCCGAAGCCACCTCGCAATGAATCACATGTCATCCCCCATTGATTTCTCCGCTTTACTCGAGATGCTAGGGGGCGATAGACAGATTGTCGCCTCACTGCTTTCCAAATTTGTGGATGAATTAACCGCGGATCTGACAGCCAGCGCGCAAGCGAGTGCTGATCAAGACGCCGAGGCGCTGAGGCAGATCGCGCATCGCGTCAAAGGGACCAGCGCCAATCTGCACGCTTTGATGCTGTCGGCGGCGGCGCGTGAACTGGAGCAGGCTTGCATTGAGGCCGACGCCTCGCTGATGATGATCAAGCAACAGGTGATGTCAGATCAGGCGCGTTTTGTGCAAGAGGCGATCGAAAGCTGGAGCGCCGAAAACTGAGGGAAAGCCGGGGGAGGGTGGTTCAAAGACCGAGTTCTTTCCTGAGCCGTGCGAGGTGCGTGACCTGCTCTTCCGCGCTGGGCGCTTCCTCTGAGGGCGCGGATAGCGCAACCCGTTCAGGACCCTCCAGCACTTCGCCTCGAGCCGCGCGACTCACCCATCGTTCGTAGTGTTCTCGGTATACCGGCCAGGTTTTTGATTCCGGCTCATTCGCGAGAAAAAACCAGTCGCTGTCGCGTCCGGCAAGGTAGACCGCCGGGTGCTGCCATGCCGCATCGGTTTTGGGTGAGGGCGCCAGACAGGCCTGTCGATAGGCGTCGTAGGGTGAGGGCAGGCCGAGGTCGCTCATAGAGTGCCGGCAGGCTTCGATCATCCTGTTCAGGGTGGGCAGGTAATCGCTGTTTTCAATGGCGTGCTGTGCGGCGCGGAGGATGACCGCGCTGGGGTAGGCTTCGAGCGCCTCCAGCCACAGGCGCTTGACCTGTTTGACCTGCTCGGCGTCTGACCAGGCGGCATAGTATTGGTTGTGGTAGTTGAGACGAAACAGCGCAAAGACCTGATTCAGGGCCTCGACCAACTGCGAGTCGGGCGGTTCTCGCGCTTCAGTTGGCCCAGCTGGTGTCGGTGAGGTCGTCGCTGAGACTTCGGTCCTTTGAGCGATGTCCTGCGCCAATGCCGCTGCGTCCTGTTTGTCCGCCATCCTGATCTCCGTACCCTGCTGCCCGGCACTGCCGTTTGACGTGTTGCAGGAATTTGCTGTTCCACGAGGTATGTACCTCGTTGCTGTCGACCCAGTACATCACAAACTCGGGCAGGAGCGCGCGGGCGTCCTGTTCCGGGATGCCGGCCAGGCTCAGCGTTTCATACACTGACGTATCGGGCTCCCAGTTCCGGGGTATGCGTGTCGGCTCGGTGCTGTGGTGCATCTGGCTCGTGTGCTTAAGCCATCGCCTGCGCACATGCTCCACAAAACGGGTGTTCACTTCTTTTGGTGGGCCGCCGCGTTCGCTCCAGTACAAGATGAATTCGGCCCTGACAGATTCGGCAAACACGATGTCAATGTCGGCCTGAGCCAGAATGTCGAGAGCGTCCTGACTGGGCACCCAGTCTCGACCAAAGGGCGTGGGCGTTGCGATTTCAAAGGTGTTCGCAACCCGCCGGTTATCTTGCTGTTGGGCATCGCGCCAGCGCGCCAGCACATGCTGCCGAAACTGGGTATCCATTTCCTTGCCGCTCGCGGGCAGAAACTGCGCTCGGGCTTGATCGATAAAGCCTTTTGGAATGCCATGATTGAGCATCAAGAGTTCTTCTAGCGCCGGGCTGGGCTGCCAGCCTTGAGCGAGCGTGTCGAAGCGTTCAGGCGTTGGGTTAGAGCCGGCGTGTAGCCCTGAGCGCTTCGGGCTTTCGCTGCGGCTGTGGTGTTCGCGCTCGATCGCGGAGCCACTGAGGATAACGGTATCAGCGCTCTGACTCGGCATCTTGTGGAGGATGCCCAGCGCTACCAGTTTGTCGATCAGCTGCAGGATATAGTCGACCGACCAAAAGGACAGCGCCTGCTGTAGCGCCTGCACCGACAGGGTGGTCCAGCCGTCTCGATCATCCAGTTGTGGGCCGATTTCCTGCAACAGAACGGCCTCTTCCAAGCCGATGGTTTCAGCCAGCTCGGGGGAGAAGGTCAGTTGTCGATCAGGAATGAGCGGCGCGGGTGGCATTTCGATGCGGTGAGGTTCAAGCGGTCTGATAGGATACCCACTTACCTGCACCAATACAGCAATTACCATCAGTTTCCGGAGAGTTTCGCGTGGCGAAGGCAAAAACCGCGTTTGTCTGTAATGACTGCGGAGCGGATTTCCCGAAGTGGCAGGGTCAGTGCGGTGAGTGCAACGCCTGGAACACCTTGTCAGAAATTCGCTTGAGCGCGCCCGCCGCCAAGAGCAGCGCCGGGCGCTCGGCAGGCCGGACGGGTTTTGCCGGCAGCGTTGCAGCGGTGCAGCGGCTCGAGGACGTTGCCGTGGTGGATATGCCGCGCTTCAGTTCGGGTTTTGAGGAGTTCGACCGGGTACTGGGTGGTGGTTTTGTGCCAGGTTCCAGCATATTGATTGGCGGTCATCCGGGTGCAGGCAAGAGCACGCTGCTGTTGCAGACCTTGTGCCGCCTTGCCTCAGACCATACCGCGCTCTATGTCACGGGGGAGGAGTCCCCGGAGCAGATTGCGCTACGTGCCAGTCGCCTGGGCTTGCCAACTGATCAACTGCAGCTGATGGCAGAGACCGACGTCGATAATATTTTAGCGACGGCTGAGTCGCTGAAACCCAAAGTGCTGGTCGTGGATTCGATTCAGGTATTGCACAGCGAGACCCTGACGTCGGCGCCCGGCAGCGTTTCGCAGGTGCGCGACTGTGCGGCGCAGCTGACGCGCTATGCGAAGCAAACAGGGACGGTATTGATTCTGGTTGGCCACGTCACCAAAGACGGTAGCCTCGCAGGTCCGAAGGTGCTTGAGCACATGATCGACTGTTCGATTTTGATCGAGGGCGACCATGACTCCCGCTACCGAACGCTGCGCGGGCAGAAGAACCGGTTTGGTGCGGTCAACGAGCTGGGTATTTTCGCCATGACCGATGCGGGCATGCGCGAGGTCAGCAATCCTTCGGCCATCTTCTTGGATCGCTCCGAGCACACAGCACCGGGTACCACCGTCGTGGTCGTTTGGGAGGGAACGCGACCGCTGTTGGTCGAGATACAGGCGCTCGTTGATGACAGTTCGCTCGGCAACCCCCGGCGCGTGACCGTGGGGTTTGAGCAAAATCGGCTCGCCATGTTGCTGGCCGTGCTGCATCGGCACGGTGGCATTCAGGTGGGCGATCAGGATGTTTTTGCCAACGTGGTCGGAGGGGTCCGCGTCATGGAGACCTCTGCCGATTTGGCGCTGCTGTTGGCAGTGGTTTCAAGCCTCCGCGACCGCTCGCTGCCCCGCGATTGGGTGGTCTTCGGTGAGGTCGGGCTGTCCGGAGAAATTCGTCCGGTGGCCAGCGGTCAGGAACGACTGGCCGAGGCTGCAAAGCACGGCTTTAAAATGGCTATCGTGCCCAAGGCTAATGCGCCGAAAAAAGCGATAGCAGGCCTGAAGGTGATTGCCGTTTCTCGGCTCTCCGAAGCCCTTGAGGCGTGTCAGTGA
>JAYOUT010000072.1:1498-9109 GCA_038151055.1 Luminiphilus sp. | reverse complement strand
TTGCCGATGCCCAGACAGCCAATGACCAGTGCCAACGCGTAGAAGCTGCCAAATCCCTTGCCGATGCCTGGCCAGCCCCGCTCCCGAAAGTAGGCCTCCATATAAAACATGGGGCCACCGGATACCGAACCGTCGGCGTTGTAGCGCCGATACTTAACGCCCAGCGTGCACTCCACCAGCTTGGTCGACATCGATAACAGCCCTGCGATGAAGAGCCAGAACGCCGCACCCGGACCGCCGAGGGAGATCGCCACCGCCACGCCGCCAATGTTGCCCACACCGACCGTGCCGGACACCGCCGTGGCCACCGCCTTGAAATGACTGATCTCACCGCGGGCATCAGGATCTGCGAAATCACCGCGGGCATGACGGATCGCAAGCCACAGGGCTCGCACATTGATGAGACGCAGGTAGAAAGTGAAGAAGAGACCGGCCACCGCCGTCCACATCACAATAAGCGGCACGTCGGTGCCCGCAATGGGCACCGTGTAGAACACAAAAGAGGATAACGCTTCTGCGATGGGGCCCAGGTGAGCCTCTACCCACTGATCGGGTGACTGACTCACACCGACCGTACCGTGTGGCGCAATACCTGTTGGTAGCCGTTGAAGCTGGGTACCTCGTCGAGTAGCCCCTTATCCTTCAGCAGGGCACGGAAGCTGGGCAAGCGGTAACAGGGCACGCCGGGCAGCAAGTGATGCTCGAGATGATAGTTCACAAAATGCGGGGCCATCAGAAAGCGCTGCCACACCGGTGCTTCCACCGTGCGGGTGTTAAAGCGGGGGTCGGGGTTATCGGCGTCGGGCACTGCCGCGTGCTCCGCGATCTGTCGCAGTCGCGCCACCAGCATGTAGGACGTCATCAGGCTTGCAAACCAGAGCCACCAGGTCCAGCCAATGCCCAGTAGCATCAAGATGGCCGCCAGCGCCGCCTGCGCGCCCACCTGCTTGAGCAATAACGATTTGCCATCAGCACTGCGGCCACCAAAGTGGACCAAGCCGCCGCGCAGGATGCCGGCTATCAATTTAAAACCGGTTTGTCCTGTCAGATCCCGCACTACCTTGCGCCGAAAGCTTGTGCCATCGACCGGGTAAGCCCGGTAATTGGGCAGATCAGGATCCTCAGGTGTCCCGGCCAGCCGGTGGTGATCGAGATGCCCGCTAGCATAGGCAGTCAGATCATTGAGCGTTGGCAAGGCACACAGCCACTGCCCTACCCTCTGATTCAACGCGCGGCTGGCGAATAGCGTGTTGTGACCTGCCTCGTGCATGAGCACCGACAACCCGAGCTGGCGCCCTGCCAACAGCACCCAGACCAACACCATTGTGACCGGATGTGGAAATGACCCAGCCAGCCACAGCAGCGCCAGCGTCAGCGCCCAGGTGGAGAGCACCAGCCACCACGCCCAGAGATCGCTGCGACTCAATACCCGCTCGCGCTCAGCGGGGGTCAGATAGTCGTTGATCTTTAGCATGCCCACCTCGTCATGCGCCGATTATCAGTGATTTAAGCCAGCGGGCAAAGGCGAGCGGCAACCACGGCGGGACACTGACAACGCCTGAGTGCCTGTCTCAATCAGCCACAGGTCCGCTTTAGCGACCACAAATGGGTTCTCAGTGAGCCAAGGACCGGCTAAGAAAAACTGGGCAGTGACTCAAAAAGGGAAAACGCGTGGCAGTAGCGTCAGTACCACCACCGAATACGTCAAGGAGACCAGCCAACCGAATCGTAGGTAATCAGCGCGGGTGTAGCCGCCCAGGTTCTGCACCATCAGATTAGTGGTATAGCCATAGGGCGTGAGGAATGACGCGCTGCCACCGAGTGCCACGGCCATCACAAACGCCATCGGATCGAGGCCGGTCGCGACGGCCAGGCTATAGCCTAGCGGAAACATCAGCGCCGCCGCCGCGTTGTTGGTAATGAGCTCGGTCATGGCCAGTGTCAGCACATAAATCATGACCAACATCATCAGGGGTGGCACGCTGCCCAAGAGTGGCGATAGGAAACCCATTGCGCTGCCCATCAGACCCGAATCCATTACCGCCTGGCTGATGGCCAACGCAGAAGACACAATCAACCACATCTCGAAAGGGAAGCGTCGCCGCAACTCCGCCGTACTGAATAATTTCAGGGCCAGCATCAGCAACAGTAAAAACATGAGACCTGTCGCGAGGGGCACCCAGCCAAGCACGGAGCATCCCACCGCCATGAACATACCGGCGGCGACCGCGAAGCTCTTGCCACTGGATAAGCTGTGACTGGCGACGCTGCTATCCACGACCAGAAAATTCCGACTGAGGTTACTGCGCTTCTGAAAGTCGGGGCCCACCGCCAGCATAAGTGAATCACCGGCACGCAACGTAATGTTGCCCAGCTGTCCCGACAATCGCTCACCGTCGCGGTGCACGCCGACGACCGCCGCATCAAATCGCGACCGGAACTCGCTCTCTTTGATGGTCTGACCAATCACCGCAGCACCGGGGAGCAACACGACCTCGGTCAGGTTGGTGCCCAGCAGGCCTTGATCGATCGCAAACGAACGCAGCCCGTGGAAGCGCTCCAGAATGCCAACCTTCGACACATCGCCAGAGAAGATCAGTCGATCACCCGCCTCTAGCAGCTCTCCTGGAGACACCGGCGTGAGCAAGCGACCCTCGCGCACCAGCTCAACCAAGAACAATTCGCCAAGGTCGCGCAGACCGTTTTCGGCCACGCTTTTACCGATCAACCGGGAGTCGTCACCCACGACCATCTCGATAAGAAATTCATTAAAGGGCAGTCCGCCCTGATCCGAGCGCGGCAACACTTTGTGCATCAGCAGCATGGCCACCAGACCTGCTATCGCTGCCGGTAGCGCCACCGGCAGAAAAGCAAAAAACGCGATGCCCTCGCCCGTCACATCCTCGAGGAAGCTGCTGACAATCAAATTGGTGGAGGTGCCAATCAGGGTCAACGTGCCACCGAGAATCGCGGCATAAGAAATGGGCAGCAGTATCTGGCTGGCCGCGTGATAGGGATTTTTGCGCAGCGTGCCAGCAAGGGTGGCGACCACGGCGGTGTTGTTCACAAACGCCGAGAACAGCATGGTCATACCCGACAGACTCAATAGGGTACGGGGTAACGACCCCTTCACTGCCCTGTTGGAGAGCGCTAATAGCCAGGGCAGGCGCTCCAGACCAATGGAAACCATCAACAGCAGTAACAACGTCACCAAGCCCTCGTTGGTCGCCTTGCTCATGACCGTTTGCATATCAATCGGGCCGACGAGCACACAGGCGGCCATCGCCGCTGTAAACAGCAGTGCCGGCGACAAGCGACTGAAAATCAACATGACAATCAGCGTCGCCACAATCAGCGCAATGAGCGTGGGCTCCATACTCGGCCTGATATTGGGTCCAACCCCCAGAATACGCGCTCTTTAGGTGACACAAAAAGCCCGAAATCTGGTTATCCTGCCGCTTCGCCGATAAGCTTTTGGGCGCGATAAGCGGATACCATCCGCCCTGCCGCGTTGGCCGCGCACCTGTTATGTAACCTGACCAAGGAGTGAACCATGCTTGCCTATACGACTCTGGGCGTCTCAGATTTTGAGCGCGCCAAATCTTTTTATGAGGCTTTACTGGGCGTCATCGGCGCGCAGTATGTGCTCGGCAATGAACGGATCGCGTTGTACGGCCATGACGTGAGCAACCCCATGCTGGCGGTATGCATTCCCTACGACGAGGGTGCACCCAGCGCGGGTAACGGTACGATGGTTGCGATTCGTGCCGGCGGCCCTGCAGAGTGCGACGCCATGTATGAGAAAGCCATTGAGCTGGGCGCGACCTGTGATGGCCCGCCCGGAGAGCGTATGCCAGGCTTTTTCTATGGCGCTTATGTGCGCGATCCCGACGGCAACAAGCTGTGCTTCTGCCAGATTGGTCCGCAGTAATTCCCAAACCAACCCTTTTCTCGCACTGATTCATTTCCATCACTGGAGGCTGGTAATGCGTCTCTCACCCCTACTGACACAATTGGCTTTGCTCTGCATCAGTTTCAGCAGCGCGGAGGTGTGGTCCCACGCCAAGACGGACATCATCACGGTGGCCAACGGTGACAAAATCACTGGCGCCGTGAGCGCAATGACCGCGGGAAAGCTCTCCCTGAGCACCGACTATGCGGGCACGGTCAATATCAAGTGGCGGGAAATCAAGCAGATTGAGAGTCGCTATCTTTACGAGATCCGACTCGATGATGGTGAACGCATTTATGGCCGCTTCATCTCTAACGACATCGAGAACCAACTCTCTATGCGGGTCGCGGGAAAAGAGAGGCGGGTCGATATTGATGACATCGTGGAGGTGCGATCGATAGAAGAAGAACTGGCGGACAAACTCGATCTACAACTGAGTAGCACGATTACCGCTGACCCCGACAACAAAACACTGGTGCTGTATGCGGCCGGCACCTATGACGTGCGCGGCGGGCGAACCAACTTCTCGGCCAGAGTGGACGACACTCGATCCACCCCCGGGGGAGGCGAAGACCCATCAAGCACCAACGCGTCGAGCTTGCAAATTTCGCGCGAATTCTGGCGTGCGCGCGGCACTGCCCAGTCCTACCGCGTTTTGAATGCACGCTATGACACTAACAGCGAATTGAATATTGATCATCGTGGCTCACTGGGCTTCGGTCTCGGCCGCTATCTGATCAACGACCTGGGTAATGAGCTAGCCGTATCAGCTGGCGTTCAGGCTACCCAGGAGTGGAGAAATAGCTGTGACGATCAACAGAAAAACATTATCGAGCAAAACGTGCTGCCTGCAACGGGGCTGTTGGATGACGGGACAGATGGCGAGGCTGAGGAAAAACCTCCCAAACGCTCCTTGGAACGATGCGCCGACGCCGAACTGTTTTTGAACTTCAAATGGCATCTGTACAGCTTTCAAAAGCGGGACATGGATATTTATGTGACAGGCAACACGTATCCCTCACTGTCTGACTGGGGACGGGTGCGTGGCGACCTGAATGTGATCATCAACTGGGAGCTATTCGACAGCTTGTACTGGACGGTCAATGCGCGAACCGAAGTCGATAGCGCGGGTGATCGCGAAGACGATTCATATGGCAATAGTGATTACACGTTGACCACCGGCATCACCTGGAAGTATTGAGTGAGCCGCTGATTCGGGACAATCTGCTGAAGCTGAACCGACGCTGAACCCTGTTGCTGGTTCAACGGGCTGGCGCTAGCTGGCGTCGCCTTGTCCAGCAGGCAGATGCACGTCGCGTTGCGGGAACGGAATGGTAATGCCCTCGGCATCGAAGCGCTGTTTGACCGCTTTATTGAGCGCCCACACGGTCTCCCAGAATTCCTCGGTTCTCGCATAGGCACGAACCACAAAATCGATCGAAGAATCACCGAATTGCTTGACTCGTACGATGGGCTCTGGGTCGGTCAAGAAACGCTCATCGGCGGCAATCAGTTCCTCCAGCACACGCTGCACATGGTCGAGGTCCTCGCTGTAGCTCACGCTGTAGAGCATGTCAGTGCGCCTGAGGTGCTGCCCTGTGAAATTCATGATCACGCCACCCCAGATTTTGCTGTTGGGGATGACCAATACCCGGTTATCGATCGTCACCACGGTAGTGTTGACCAGATTCATTTTTTTGACCGTGCCCTCCACCTCAGCTGCTGAGATGAAGTCACCGGTATCAAAGGGTCTGTAGGCGAGAATCATGGCGCCCGAGGCGAAATTGCTCAGCGTATCTTGAAGGGCAAAACCGACGATAAAGCCAACGACGCCCAGACCGGCGATCATCGGTGTGACGGATACGCCGACCTGCGACAGGGCCACCAAAACCCCGATAAGAAAAACGATGGTGCCGGCCATCGAGATCAGCATTTCTTTCAATAGCTGCGAAATTGACTGGTCAGAGTGCCTGAGCGCCCGCTCGGTGATGCGTCGCGCCATTCCGGCGAGCCAACGCGCCGCTATGAGAATCACAATAAAGAGGACCGCCGAGATCAGCGTGTTGATGCCGCTACTGGCCAGCCAATCCCTGAACTTGGCGCTGGCCTCCGCATAGAGCACGGTGGCGATATCGGTATCGACCAGCGACAGCGCCAGACTCCCCCTCTCCTCGATCAATACACGACGCATTTCCGTGGTGTTTCCTTTCAGGCGGTCGAGCTGCTCCACCACACCTCTGAGGCGCGTGACCGCCAGCTGCAAACGCTCAGATTCAAAACGCGCCGCCTGAATCAGATCCGAGTCAGTACCATCAGTAACCTGCCGTGACGCCAGCATTTTCAGGGCGTGTTGATGAAGATGAATCAATCCCATCATCTCTTCACCAAAGTAGGTGAGGCTGCGCACCACTTTTTCTCTTAGGCTGGTGTCGTCGATTTTCAACTTTCCAAGCAGCAGCACCTGCTCAGTGGACAGTTCGAGGTACTTCAAACGCTGCCCATCCAACAGCTCCGCAAAAGATTCCTCAGTCAGAAGCGCAGGCCCCGAGAGCTCCCCTTGACGCTCCAACGACTCGTTCAGTCGCGTCGTCAGGCTGGCAAAGCGATCGACCAGCGTCTGCTCAATGAGGTCACCCCGGGCGCGCATGAGCCGATCTAACGTCTCGCGCTCGGGCGCATCCTTGGGCAGCCCCAGCACCCGTTCGGCCAACGATAGAATGCGGCCCAGAACATGGATGGTCTTCTGATCACGGCGGACGTCGAATGTGCGCTGGCGCTCGAAAGACCCGGGAATGGGGTAACTCTCGAAGGTGCGCAGTGATTCAAGCTCTCTGGAGACGCTCTCCGACAGCTCAGCGACCGTCATCTCACGCGAGGTCGGGGGTGCTTCGAAATCATTTTCTTGCGCAACCGCTGCCGCCGCACAGATAAGCGCCAGCGTGGCGATCATGTATCGCATCGACCCGAACAGCAAATTGGCTATGCGGCGCGACAACATCGGCTTACGCCGCCTTGCGTCGCCGCTGCACTGCGCCGGCGAGAGTCTGCAGCGTGGATACCGTCTGCGCCCAGTCCATGCAGGGGTCGGTAATGCTCTGGCCATAGACCAAATTATTTTTGTCCACCACGTCCTGGCGCCCCGCTTCAATAAAGCTCTCCAACATTAGCCCGATGATACGCCGATCACCACGCTCCACTTGAGTGGCAATGTCTTCGGCCACCGACACCTGTCGCTGCGGCTGCTTGCGGCTGTTGGCGTGACTGGCGTCGATCATGATGCTCTCGGTTAACTTGGCCTTGGCGAGCATGGCACAGGCATCGTCTACCGAGAACATGTCGTAGTTGGGTTGGGGTCCACCGCGCAAAATCAGATGGCAATAAGGGTTCCCGGCCGTCTCGAAAATCGCCGACTGACCGCCCTTGGTGACCGATAAAAAGTGATGTGAATGCTGCGCGGCACCGATGGCGTCAACCGCGATCTGCACATTCCCGCCCGTGCCGTTCTTGAAACCCACCGGGCAAGAGAGGCCACTGGCCAACTCGCGATGGCTCTGGCTCTCGGTCGTGCGGGCGCCGATGGCCCCCCAGCTCACCAGATCTGCAATGTACTGCGGTGAGATGAGATCAAGGTACTCGGTGGCGGTAGGGAGACCCACACC
>JAYOUT010000072.1:0-1398 GCA_038151055.1 Luminiphilus sp. | reverse complement strand
GCCAGCGTTTTGAGTCGCGCGGCATAGTCCATGGCGGCGTCGGGGTCATGGATCGAGCACGGACCCACCACGACCACCAGGCGGTCGTCGGCCTGCTCCAGAATCGACTGAATGACCGCACGAGACGCATTCACGTGCTCAGCCAATGGCCCCTCTGCCGGCAGCTCTGCAATGAGCGCCTCGGGCACCACCAGCTCGCGCAGATTCTGGATGCGAAGATCATCAGTATTGGTGGACATCATCTTGTACCGCTTCTACCCATTAAATTGAGCGCCGAAGGATACCACCGCCCGCGCATTAATCCGTGGCCAAGTATTCACCTTCTGCGAGGAGCTCATCGACCAATCTGCCAATGGTGTTGGGCGTGACCAAATGGGCGGCATACCAGGTGTGCAGACAACGAATGCGCGTCGGCTCACTGATGCCGCCAACCCCCCGCTCATCGAGCGCCGCTTGCATCCCTCTTTCACTCAGCAGTTGCCGCTCGGCATCGGACAAAAAGCGTGACCGATCCTCACGGTGACGGGCATGATCATCGCGCATGGCCTGCTGCAGTGGGGTTGAGGCATCCACCCGATCCTGCAATCGCGCGATCCAACCGGCGGCCTCGAGCCGATCTATCCGCAAGCACAGGTCGGCCCCCACCAACCAATAGAGCGTGGGAAAAGGCTTGTCATCGACAACCGAGGCGACACGTATGACCAGCGGGTCACCGGACTCATCCGCTACCGGGATTGCGCGGAGTCCCCGGGGCTCTCGACCGAGCAATGCGGCAACGCGGGCACGCTGATCGGCAGTGAGAGGCGTGTCGTGGTGGTCAGGCTGCATGACCAAATGGTAACACCGGGTCCGATTGACCCCGGTATCGAGTGGGAGTAAGGTGCCGCGCATCAGGTGCCTGCCGGTCTATCGATCTGGGCAGGTTAAAAGGGAAGTCCGGTGAGCTTTGGCGAGTCCGGCGCTGCCCCCGCAACGGTCATCACTGAGGTGAGAGCCCGATACCTGCCTGATCAACACCCATCATGTGGAGCGGAGGGCTCCCACAGGATGCGCTCGATGCCCGTGGCGGAATCTGCCACGTCGTGTCATGCATCCCCTGCCCCCCGCCCCGAATGCCGGATACACGGCCGCGACACCACTAGGGGACGGGATAACAATGATCAACCCTCATGGCACTCATCACGGAGCTCGTTACAGCGCTATCCACAGCGCGACTTACGCTCACACCCAGAGCAACGTTGACGGGAGCACCCTCCCGGCGACGCCGGCGAGACAACGGCTGGTGTCCTCTTTGACCGATCGCATTCTGCTCGTGCAGTCAAAGTTCAGCGGTACTTTTGCATCGCGTCTCTCGCGCCCTTCTACGGCTTTTTTTCGTGCGGTGTGTCTTCGGCCCAC
>JAYOUT010000071.1:7195-9159 GCA_038151055.1 Luminiphilus sp. | reverse complement strand
CGCATGGAAGGCTTCATGTTCTCAGACTATTTTGAATCTTTTCCCAAGATCGCGGAGGATCTTCAGGGTCGGCTTCAGCGCGGCGCACTGAAGAGCTTTGATGCGGTGTACGAAGGGATCGAAGCCACCCCCCGAGCCTTCTGCGACATGATGCATGGCGCTTCGCGTGGGAAGTGCTTGGTAATACTGGACTGAACCATGCCGACACAACTGAATCAGGTACCCGAAGCGTTACAAAGTGATTTCGACATTGTCGGGGACAGCGGATTTTTCGCGGATCCCCAGCAGCTGTTCTTGGACTCACTGGTTAAAGACCCTCGGGACATCGTTTACACCCCCCACAACGGCGGCCATTGGCTGATCACTTCCCATGAACTGGCCCGGGAAGTCCTCAGCAACGCCGAATTGTTTGGCTCTTTTCCGATCGGCATCCCCGCCAACATGGAGCAGCGCCCGCGACTGATCCCGCTGGAGAGCGAAGCACATGAACATCGGCGGTACCGCCGTCTTTTACTCCCTATTTTTGAGCCCACAGCAGTGGCGCGCTTGCAAACAGGCGCCGAAGCCCTCGCCGCTGAGGTACTGGACGCGGTCTTGCCCACCGGCGAGTTCGACTTCTTGTGGAAGGCGGCGAAACCGATATCCATGGGACTGTTTGTTCGCCAGCTGGGGTTGGAGCCCGAGCGTTTGGATGAGTTCTACGCTTGGGAAACCGGTTTTTACCGCGCGCCCACCATGGAAGAGCGCATCGCCTGCGGGGAGAAGATCGGCGGTTATCTCTTCGAGGTGGTGACACAGCACGTGGATAACCCCAAGGACGACATTGTCGATATGTTGCTCAACGTCGATGTGGAGGGAGAGAAGCTCTCTCTGGAGGAGGTGCACGCGATCTGCTATCTGCTGTTCCTTGCGAGCATCGACACGGTGGCCACCATGCTCAGTTTCATTATTCGCCACCTGGCGCGAGATTCAGCGCTCTTTGACAGCCTCAAGGCCGACCGCAGCAAGATCCCCGATTCGGTCGACGAGTTCCTGCGCATGCACGCTTTCATCAATCTGAACCGCATTTGTGAGCAGGACACGGAGTTCCACGGTGTCCAGTTTCGTGCCGGCGACAACATTGTGATTCCAAGCTTTGTCACCGACCGCGACGAGCGGACGTTTGCCGACCCCGATACCTTTAATCCGGATCGCAGTAAGAAAGAGCGTAACCAGCACCATGCCTTTGGTGCCGGCGCGCACAAATGTATTGGCCTGCACGTGGCCAAGATGGAGGTGCGGGTCGTGATGGAGGCGTTTTTTGAGCGCGTCGCATCGCTTGAGCTCGTTTCAGAAGAGGCTGTCACCGGGCACGGTGGCACGACCATGGGGCTCGATACCTTGCCTATCAGGGTGACGCTAGGCTAGCGTCGCGCCTACAACGCGACGATGGTTTTGCCGAAGTTCTCGCCGGCAAACAGATCCGCGAAGGCCTTGCCGACGTTCTCTATCCCTGCGAGGCGGTGCTCTGGAGACTGAATGATGCCGTCGCGTAACCACTGGGAGAGCTGTTCCCGGGCTTCGTCATAGCGGTCGTGTCGGAAGTGGGTCATGAAGCCCTCTACCTTGAGTTCTTTGGTCACAAGCTCAAACAAGTTTTCGGGGCCGTGGGGCGCAACGCCATAGCCGGAAATGGCGCCACAGAGCACCAGCCGACCGCGATGGTTCATGTTGGTAATCGCCGCTTCGAGCGTTTGCCCGCCGACATTATCGAAGAACACATCCACGCCATCCGGACAGGCCTCGCTTATGGCTTCTGCCAGCGGTGCGTCTCCTGAACGCACCACGGCTGCGTCATAGCCGAGTGTGTTGCATAGCCAGTCAGCCTTGGCCTGTGAGCCCACGATGCCCACCACCCGCGCCCCCGAGAGTTTGGCGATCTGTCCGGCAATGGTGCCCACCGCGCCGCCCGCGCCACTGATCAA
>JAYOUT010000071.1:0-7095 GCA_038151055.1 Luminiphilus sp. | reverse complement strand
AGAGTGTCTGATCAGACACAAAAAAGCCACCCGAAGGTGGCTTTTCAGTGAATGCCGAGTGCTTAGAACTCGTAGCCAATGGTCACACCGAGTGTGCGACGCGGTACCAGGCTGGCAAAGGCGAATGCGCCAGCGTCGAAGGGTCGCTCAATGCGGCCACCATCTTCAAGGATGTCAGTGCCGTACACGCGGATCATGGCGGTGCCATTACCCACTGGCAGCAGATAGGTCGCTGAGACGTCGAGGACCTTGAAGTCCTCCCTCAGGATCTCGGGACCGTACTGGAAGTTGTAGGTACCAAAATCAGAGCGTCCCCACGCTTCATCGGTGTACTTGTAGTTGGCGTTGATAATCCACTCGCCACCCAAGCCGTTGATGCGATACTCACCGCCGATGTTGTAGGTCAGCTCTGGCGCCCAGACGACCTCGGCGCGGTCTGAAATGTCGCCAATACCCGCGTAGTCAAAGCGCGAGTAGTCGGCATCGAGCGTGCCCATGGCGCCGCGCAGCGTCAGCCGGTCAGTGACCATGGCCATAACCTCGAGCTCGAGACCGCTGGTATCGACTTCACCCGCGTTGAAGATAAAGGTACAGGTCGGACCACCACAATCCTCAGGCTGTCCGTTATAGATGTAGCTGCCGTCGCCAGCCGTCACCACCTGCTCCTGCTTATCTTCATAGGAGGCGTCGAAGTAGGTCGCGTTAAAGGTCAAACGGTTATCGAACCACTCGGAGCGAAATCCGATTTCCATCGAGTCAACGGTTTCTGAGGCATAGGGACCCACCGTATTTTGGGTCGTGCCGCGGGAGTTAAAGCCGCCGGACTTGAAGCCCGTCGAGTACGAGCCGTAGATCATGCCGAAATCAAAGTTCCGCTGCAGTACCAAACGATAAGTCACTTCGTCATCTTCAAAATTGAAGTCCTTGCCATTCGGGAAGGCACCTGCAATCACGAAAAAGTCTTTCTCTTCTTCCGTGTAACGCGCACCAGCTGTGAGCTCCCAGGCATCGGTGATGTCCCAGTTGATCTCACCATAGATCGCTCGGGCTTCCAGGTCCTGCAGAGATTCGATGACCTGCACCGGGCCTGATTCGAAGGGCGCTTCACTCTCCATTGTGTAGATGCCCGCGACGTAGTTGAGCGGTCCGTCGAAATCAGAGGTGATCTGGATCTCGTTAGAGGACTGTTCGAATTCCTGCTCACGCAGCACCGGGAACAGACAGAGTGCGTCAGAGGGATTATCCGGCGTGCCCGTACCAAACGGGAAGATGATGCCTGGAACGGGTGAGCCCCAGGAGCAGATATCCATGCGCTCTTTGGTGTCCATCATGGAGGTAATGAACTTCAGATCGTGATTGCCAATGCGACCATCGACTGCCAGAGCATAGTTGTTGCCCTGAATCGTGCTCATGAAGTTGCCGCTGGAGTAGGTGGTCGTGTAGTCGTTGGCGCGTGAACGGTCCGCTGACTCTGCCTTGCCATGGAAGGGGGAGATCAGCGCGAAGCCGTTGGCACCTTCGAAGTTGGGTCCACCGGTGGTGCTGATATTCAGCAGGTCGACCAGCTGGGTGTTGTCGTTGTAGTTGTCCCAGGTGAACTGCGCTGACCAGTCGTCGGAAAAGTCGTAACGCACAGCAACACTGGCCGTGACCAGGTCGCGGTTATCAGAGTTCTCACCCTTGGTGACGTTTTTGGCAAAGGATTCGCTTTGCAGAGAGCGGAGGGAGACCTTGATGCCACCGTTGGCGCCAAGCGGTGCGTTCATGACCGCTTTAAAGTCTTGACGTTCAAACTCGTCAAACGTCGCCTGAAGGCGCATGCCCGCCTCACCGGTCGGCTTGGAGCGCTGAATGTTGATCACGCCACCGATGGTATTCCGGCCAAACAGGGTACCCTGCGGTCCGCGCAGGACCTCGATCGCCTCCACGTCAAACAGGTCCACATTGGCACCCGCCGTAGAGGAGTAGAAGACGCCGTCCACTGACACAGCGACCGTGGGCTCGAAGGTTTTTTCCAAATCATCGAGACCAACACCGCGAATCGATGCCGCCAGAGCTGAGCCCGCAAATGGCTGCGCAATCAGCTCGACGTTCGGGGCCATCTTTGCCACATCCACAACGGAATTCAGATTGCCGCGTTCGATCATGCCGGCAGTCAGAGCGGTTACCGCAACAGGAACGTCCTGCAGTGATTCCGCGCGCTTCCGGGCGGTGACCACCACCTCTTCGAGGCCAGCGGCTGATTCGTCTTGCGCGATAGCGGGTATCGCTGTGAATGTGCCAGCTGCCGTCGTAGCGAGCGCTACGTGAATGGCACGGCGAACCCACTGGGGGCGTGTAACGTGTGGCATGGTGTGTCGTCCTCTCATCGTTTTAAGTGTCTTGCTCAGCTCATCAGTCCTTCTTGTGAGTGGGACTTTAATGGCGATGGCAGAGGCTGACATAAGGCTCTGTCCGAATCAAACAAATGAGATTGTTTTTTTACACAATCTGCCGACAAGCGCGTAAAAAATGTCTAGGTAGGCGGCATCAGCTGCCCGGCAATATTACGCAGCGCTTCAAAAAGGGCCGTAGGACCGTCTTACGGGCGTGCGACCAAGGCCCGCTGAGCGGGCGCAAGGTAAACGAGAGAGTCGTGCTCAGGCAGCGGTTGCGGGTGACGCTGCCAGCCTACTGTTTCGGGTTTTGCTCGAAGCAGACGTTACCCGCATCTGGTGGTAACCAGTCTCGGGCGGTGCTGGTCCAGCAGGTGGTGTCTACCGAGAGCCAGCTGGTGTCCTCCATTCCGCCCGCCTTGATAAACATCTGGCCGGGGAGCTCATCCACAAAGGTAAACATTTGGCTACCGCAGTTAGGACAGAATCCACGATTCACGTGTGAGCCCTCGAAGCCGAGTGAAGCAAAGGTTTTGTATTCGCCTTCGATGTTGACGGCATCCTGCGGAAACATGATGACGGTCGCCTTACCAGAGCCGGTCACACGTTGGCAGTCCTTGCAATGGCAATGGAGGCCTAAACCCACTTGTGTTTCATCAAATTCATATTGCACGTTGCCGCATAAACAGTGGCCTTTTTGCATGATGGGGTCCTCCAACTAGCTCTGTAAACACTGACTGTATCAGTCCGGGGCGACGGGAAACATACTTGGCCGCACCATCGGTTTTCGCAGTTGCTGCGTTATTTGCCGATACGGGTGTCGACTCGAGTGTCGGCCAAGGCAGGCCTCTGTAGAGGCCCAAGGTTATGGTGCGATGCCAGCAAGCCTTTTGATCGCCGCGTAGCGTGTCGCCCAGATTCGTTGACTCAGCGTAGCGTGTGGCGCAAACAGTTCAGAGGCGTGGTATGCCCCGGTCCAGAGGTGGAACTCGACCGGCACACCCGCAGCGGAGAGCCGCTGTGCGAGGGCAATGTCCTCATCACGAAACAAATCCAGATCGCCTACGTCGATGTAGGTTGGCGGCAGTCCCGACAGATCATTAGCGCGGGCGGGCGCCGCGTAGCCGTCGGGCTCGGTGTCACCCAGATACCAGCCCCAGGCTTCGAGGGAGCCGGCGCGGTCCCAGATACCAATATCAACCACCTCGTGCGAAGAGCTCGTTTCATGGCGGTCGTCGATCATCGGGTAGATAGGCAAGAGATAGTTGAGTTTCGGGCCGCCACGGTCGCGCAACATCAGTGCCACGGCCAGCGCCAAGCCGCCGCCGGCCGACGCACCCATCAGTCCGATGTTGTCCGTATCCATGCCCAGCTCTGCTGCCCGCTCAAACACCCAGCAGACACCTGCGTAGCAGTCTTCCGGTGCGGCAGGGTAGGGGTGCTCCGGGGCTTTACGATAGTCAATGGAAGCGATCGGCATACCCAGCGCAGTGGAAGCTTCGCGCATATTCTCGTCCTGACTATCTAGATCCCCCATGATCATGCCGCCGCCGTGAATGTAGATGAGTCCCGGTCCCTTTGGCGGAGCCGACTTGGGTCGGTAGAGGCGCAGTGTTAAATCGCCAGCGGGGCCGGCGTAGGTGTGCTCAGTGACGTCGAGGTGGGGAAAGTCGGCTTTGGGGACAGCGGCTCGAGACGCAGACATAGCAGCGCGCCTTGCGACGATGTCCGGTATGCCATTCAAGCCGCCAGGCAGCGCCTCCCAGAGAGCCTCCAGTGGTCCCTTACTTTCTTCATCAATACGATCCCACAGTGACATCGATACCGGCTCCTTATCCTCATGATGCGGGGAGCCAGTGTAACGGCTGGGCAAAAAAAAGGGCGCACTCTGTGCGCCCTCTCTGCTTGAGTCGAACTTAGTCCCAGTTCAGTGCGCCGCCTGTCTGATACTCGATCACCCGGGTCTCAAAGAAGTTTTTCTCTTTGCGCAGATCCATGATCTCAGACATCCAGGGGAAGGGGTTTGTCGCCCCCGGGAACTGCTCTGACAGCCCGAGCTGAGTCAAACGTCGGTTGGCGATGAAGTGCAGATACTCTTCCATCATGGCGGCATTCATACCCAACACGCCGCGTGGCATCGTGTCCCGGGCATACTCAATTTCTAGCGCGGTGCCCTCGAGGATCATTTGAGTCACTTCTTCCTTGAAGTCTTCTGTCCACAGATGTGGGTTTTCAAGCTTGATCTGATTGATGACATCGATGCCAAAGTTCAGATGCATCGACTCATCGCGAAGAATGTACTGGAACTGCTCTGCAACGCCCGTCATCTTGTTGCGACGACCCATAGACAAGATCTGGGTGAAGCCACAGTAGAAGAAGATACCCTCTGTCACACCATAAAAGCCGATCAGGTTGCGCAGCAGCTGCTGGTCAGCTTCGATCGTCCCGGTGCTGAAGTTGGGGTCCGAAAGCTCATGCGTGTGGCTAATCGACCACGCCGCTTTTTTGGCCACTGACGGCACCTCGCGATACATATTGAAAACTTCGCCTTCATCCATGCCCAGAGACTCAATGCAGTATTGATAGGCGTGGGTATGGATAGCCTCTTCGAAAGCCTGTCGCAAAAGATACTGGCGACACTCCGGATTAGTGACCAGGCGATAGATGCCCAGTACCAAGTTATTCGCAACCAATGAGTCTGCGGTTGAGAAATAGCCCAGTGAGCGCATCACGATCCGCCGCTCGTCCTCGGTGAGGCCGTCACTACTCTTCCACGTGGCCACGTCTGCGGTCATGTTAATTTCTTGCGGCATCCAGTGGTTGGCGCAGCCATCAAGGTACTTCTGCCATGCCCAGTCGTACTTGAAGGGCACCAATTGGTTCAAATCGGCGCGGCAGTTGATCATTGCCTTCTCGTCAACCGACACCCTGGCCGCACCCATTTCCAACTCTTCCGCGCCCGCAGACGCATCCATGTTGGCGATCACCGCCTCGGCTGCCTGCATGGCGTCAGTGGCCGGTTCTGAAGGGCTTGCTTCGGTTTGTTTGGCCACTGGCGTCTCCACAACCTGCTGTGCTGCGGCTGCCGCCGCTACCACCGCAGGCTCTGGCGCCGCTACGGCGCTTTCTTCCTGGTTGTAGTCGTCCCAAGTCAACATAACGTCATTCTCCTATTAAAACGTGTGGCCCGCTCTTACTGGCAGGCTTCACAGTCTGGATCGTCCAACGAGCAGGCCTGAGGCACTGGCGCTGGTTGAGGTGTTTCGGCGGCACTGGAAACCGCGTTGAGGTTGCCCGTATCCACCGTTGATTTTTCAGTGCCCGTGGCAGCAAGCGATCTGAGGTAGTAGGTCGTCTTCAGTCCGCTGAACCATGCCATACGGTATGTCACATCGAGCTTCTTGCCGCTGGCATTGTTGATATAAAGGTTGAGTGACTGAGCTTGATCAATCCACTTTTGGCGACGGCTCGCGCTGTCGACCAGCCAACGAGGCTCGACCTCGAATGCTGTGGCGTACTTGGCCTTCAGATCGGCCGGAATCCGATCAATGGTTTGCACGCTGCCATCAAAATACTTCAGGTCGTTGACCATGACCTTGTCCCAGAGATCGCGACTTTTCAGGTCGTTGACCAGATAGGGGTTCACGACGGTGAACTCCCCGGACAGATTCGATTTGACGTACAAGTTTTGATAGGTGGGCTCGATCGACTGTGAGACGCCCGTAATGTTGGCGATGGTAGCCGTCGGGGCAATGGCCATGACGTTGGAGTTACGCATGCCCGCTGAGGCTACCTTGGCCTTCAACGCATCCCAGTCGAGGGTTTTATCCTTGTTAACCTCAATGTATTTTTCGCCGCGCTGTTCGATCAGCATGTCGAGTGAATCGAGCGGGAAAATGCCTCGGCTCCACAGCGACCCGTCATAGGAAGAGTAGCTACCCCGTTCACTGGCGAGTTCGCTGGAAGCCTCGATCGCAAAGTAGCTAATCGCTTCCATGGAGCGATCCGCGAAGGTCACCGCGCTGTCAGAGCCATAGGGCGCATCGATCTTGTAGAGCGCGTCCTGAAAGCCCATCAAACCAAGGCCGATCGGGCGATGTCGGAAGTTGGACGTCTCCGCCTGCGGTACCGAGTAGTAGTTGATGTCGATCACGTTGTCGAGCATGCGGATCGCAGTGCGGACCGTACTCCGCAACTTATCCAGGTTGAGCTCTCCGTTTTCGATATGCTGCGGCAGGTTGACCGAGCCCAGATTGCACACGGCGATCTCTTCCGCGTTGGTGTTTAGCGTGATCTCCGTACACAGGTTGGAAGAGTGCACCACACCGCAGTGCTGCTGCGGAGAGCGCAGGTTGCATGGATCTTTGAAGGTCATCCAGGGGTGGCCTGTCTCAAAAATCATGCCCAACATTTTGCGCCACAGATTCTGTGCTTTCAGCGTCTTGTGCAGCTTCAGCTCACCGGTTTTGGCCATCTGCTCGTACTGCTCGTAGCGCTCTTCAAACGCTTTGCCGTAGAGGTCGTGCAGGTCCGGTACATCGTTGGGTGAAAACAGCGTCCAGTCGCCATCTTCAAAGACCCGCTTCATGAACAGGTCTGGAATCCAGTTAGCGGTATTCATGTCATGGGTGCGGCGACGGTCGTCCCCCGTGTTCTTGCGCAGATCGAGGAATTCCTCGATATCCATGTGCCAGGTTTCAAGGTAGGCACAGACGGCCCC
>JAYOUT010000070.1:7057-9331 GCA_038151055.1 Luminiphilus sp. | reverse complement strand
GTCAAGCTCCGCCACAGCCACTCCAGTGGTCCGCGCCGAAATCGTCGCATCCACCCGTGACAGAGAACCACTTGCATGGCATAGACCCCAATGGCGAGAAGCGCCACTTGCGCAGGCCCCCACACAAACGCGGCGCCTAAGCCATAGCCATAAAAGACCGTCGTAAAGATCAGCGTCTGACTGACATAGCCCGTCAAGCTCATCTGCCCGGCGCTGGCGATTAGACCCCTTAACCCCACCAGTCTCTGGCTCTGCGCCCAGCACCAGACGCTGACAAACCAAGCGGCAGTCAAACTGAGGGTCGCCACCAAATAGACCAGATCGCCGCCCAGCACCTGCATTGGCGCGGCGTTTGAACGTTCAAAGGGCGCGTACCCCACGGTAGCCGCCCAGTAACGCTCTATCGCCATGAGAGACAGCCCCAAAACCCACAGCCCCAGCGCAATCCGTATCGCCTGTGCCGGTGTGAGCCGCGCCAGCGTGCCCCAACCGCTACGCATGAGGCAAAACCCCAGAAGAAAGCTCGCGAGCACCAAAAACCCCGAGTCGGGATACTGCCAATCAGCCCAAAAACGCTCGGGCAAGAACGCAGCGTGATACGCCAGCACGTCTGTGACCCTGCCCACGGCGAGTGGCGAATCCGCTCGATCCTCCTCAAGCCACGCGTTGGCCTCCGCGGCGCTCTTCGCAGGCCATTCATCCCCACGATCGCCACCCAGGACATGGCCCAGTGGAAAGCTAAGCATCAGCAGTAGCCCGAGGGAGAGCAGCCATGTTGTCGGCAACCGATAGAGCAGTAACAGCAAAACACCGAGCTCGGCGTAGAGCATCAGAATGTCGCCCTCAAACAGGAGCCCGTGCAAACACCCCAAGAGCATCAATACGCCGAGACGGCGGAGCGAGCGGACCGTAGTGTATCCGGGGGATTGGGTTTGCAGGAAAAAGCCTATGCCAAACAGTAAGCTGTAGAGCATCCAGAACTTGGTCTCGAACACGACGTGTTTGACCTGCCAGGCCATCTGATCGGCCATTCCTGACCAGGCGGGATAGTCGGCGCCAAAACTGAACACGTTAACCAGCAAGATCCCGAACAGTGCCACGCCGCGCAGCACATCGAGAAACGCAATGCGATTACCGTCTCCGACCTCAGCGGTCAAAAGAGAACGTCCCACTCCTGATCGACCAGTTGCAGCGTCTTACCCAACCCCTTCGACAGGGCCTGATCATAGACGGCGGAAGCCACTGCGATATCTTCAATCGCCAGCCCAAACGGGTTCCAGAAAATACGCTCGTCGGGAGTTTCGCGACCGGGGATATGCCCCGATACCACCGCGCCGAATTCACCGTGAATGCTCTCTCGCGTCACCAGACCTTCGCGGTGCATCCGCGCCAGCACCCGGTCGGAGTGCACGCTCTGATGCCAGTCGTCCACGACAATTTTGTCCGCGGCGCTGACCAGCTCAAAAGTGGGGTCCATGAGCGAGACATTCATAAACAGTGAGCCAGCCTTAAACTCCGCCGCCGTGACGTAGGGCTCCGATTCAGTGGTCGCCACAATCCCCATGTCCGCCTGTGAAAGTGCCTCCTGAAATGACGACACGGCTTCCACCGCGATGCCTAGCTTAGCCATGTGCTCAGCAAAGGCTCCCAGACGCTCGGCGCTCTGGTCGTAAGCGCGATAGCGCTGGATATCCGGGAACCACTTGGATATCGCCCACAGCGTCAGCGCGCCAATTCGCCCGGTGCCGACCAGCCCGACCGACTCGCTGTCTGCTCGCGCGAGATAGCGCGCCGCCAGCGCCTGCACGACAGCGGTGCGCATGGCACTGATCAACGCACCTTCCATAATGGCAATGGGCAGTCGATGGACCGGGTCGTTAAGGACAATGACTGCGTTGGCGCGCGGAAGGCCATGCTCCGGGTTGATGTGGGAACTGGCAATCCATTTCATGCCCTCTCTGTCGAAGGGCGCGCCCACATGCGCCGACAGACCAATGATGCGATCTGCCACATGGGGGCATTCAGGCCGCTTAAGGAAACTGCTTGGGGGTGCGGTAAACGCCTGCTGCTCGTGAAGCTTGAACACTTGCTCCAGCACGCCGCCTACCCAGTCGACGTCGGTGGCTCCCGCGTCAATCACATCCTGCTGACTGAGAAACAGTGTGCCGGTATCGGTCACGAGTGCGTCGGCGACGTCAGGGTCGGTACGTTGATGCCCATCGATTCAAGCCATTCCACATCAAACTGGGTCTGAGTATAACGACTCCCGTGATC
>JAYOUT010000070.1:0-6957 GCA_038151055.1 Luminiphilus sp. | reverse complement strand
CAGGTCATCGCCATGCCGATGCCGAGATTGCCCGAGGTCGAGATAATGATTTCAGCGCCAGGCGTTAGGCCGTGCTCCTGCTCTGCCCACTCGATCATGCCGAGGGCGGCACGGTCTTTCATGCTACCCCCGGGATTGGTGAACTCGAGTTTGGCAAGCAACAGCGGGCTGACCTCAGCGCCGTAGCGGTTGAGCTCTACAATGGGCGTGTTGCCAATGGCCTCGAGAACGGAGGCATTGAACCTTGCCATACCGGCCTTACATCGCTTCTGGTCAGTCCATGATGCTAGGCCGGTACAGGCACTGTGTAAAAGTGCAAAAGGTGACAGGCTAGTGGATATCAGTCACCGCCAAAGAGCTTGTTCCAGGCCTTTGCCGCTGACTCACCGAGCCCGGTGACCGATTTCAACGCCTTATCCAGCTCATTTGCGTCCTCGCCGATCTCCTCGACGGTCTTGCCGTCCTGCTCTTCAGTTTCAGCAGCCGCTCCATTGTTCGCCTGGCCAAAGAGGTTCGAGAAATCGACGCCCATCTTCATCGGCTCCGCGGGCAGTTCAAAACGAGACTTGGGAACCGCTTTGTCAGACACACTCGCGAGGCGAAATTCCGAATCCTCGCTGCGACTCAACAAGAGGCCTTTACCCCAAAATGCCTGGTCGCTCTGAGCCCGCAAGTCGTCTTCGCCGAACAGGGACGCAAAGGTCTCCATCATGGCTCTGTTTGCTTCAACAACGTCTCGATTTTTGGTCAGCACCACTTCGACTTCGGTTTTCTCCTCCTCGTCGTAGTAGCGATAGACCTCGCCCTTGATGCCCGCCACGCGTTCTGTGCGTCCTGTGGGCTCAAGTTCACCGGCCTCCGTGGCACCGGTCATTTGCTCGGCATATTGCGACGCAAAAGAGATCAGCGCTTTTGTCATGGAGCCTATCTCTAAAACCTGCCAGCCTTCCTCAGTCCGAGACACCAGGTACTGATCGTCTTCACTGACGAGGAAATAGTTGTCCTCTCCGAACGACATGCGCGCCATATCGTTCCTAAATTCAAACGACATCGCGGTCTCACCATTGTCGGATTCGCTCTCGATTTCATAAGTCACGCTGCTCGCAGCAGCCGGTAGCGACAAACTGACGGCAGCCAGACTCAACAGCCCAAGAACAAATTGAGGGGGGACAAATTGGGGAAGTATGCGCATTGGAACCTCCTATTCCTGTTATGACACGGTCTGCTCAACGAGCAGCATTCACATCAGGGAGAATTCACAACGCAAAGAAGATCGCTTCCTGCGATCACACTACGGCGTCCATCCCTGACGCACGCAGTAACTTACGAAATGACGAGGCAAACGGCTATACCCCTATCGGGGGGCAAGCGATGGCGGCACGCCTCGCACTCCAACAAGCGATTTTGAGGACTCAGGTCGCTCACAAGCACTCATCGACCCCTGATGTAGCGGCCCTAGAGCGGGCCGTTTTTTTTGACGCTTATCTCTAACAGGTCCGTTATATTACCGGCGCCATGAATACCGCCCCTACTCGCCCCGCGTTGCGCGGCTCCCTCGATGCCTTGCCGTTATTTATTCCGGCACTGCCGTTCGCCTTTGTTTTCGGCGTGGTAGTGGCAGAGGCCGGTATTCCCGAGTGGCTGGGCTGGTCGTCTTCCCCCATTATTTTTGGCGGCGCTATTCAAGTGACACTTTTTACCCTGATTGGCGAGGGCGCTTCTGTCGCCGCGGCGGTGAGCGCCGCACTGATTGTAGGCGCGCGCCACATGCTCTATTCCGTGACCCTGGCTCCGCGGTTTCAAGACCAGCCCGGCTGGTTTCGGTGGGTGGGCTCGTATGTCCTCATTGATCAGGTGTTCGTGCTGAGTCAGATCAAACCGATTGACGAGCCGGCGGCCTTTCGTCGCTATTTCCTGGCCGCGGGCTTCACCTTTTGGAGTTTGTGGATGATCTGCACGGCGCTCGGTGTCGTGCTCGGCCCTGCCATTCCGCCCGAATGGGGCGTCGAATTCGCGGCGCCCGTGCTGTTTGTGAGCCTGATGATGGCCGCCAGCGACCGCGGCGATAAGTTGGCCGCCGCAGCGCTTGCCATGGGCTTTACCTTTCTGCTCGCAAGCCTGCCCAACCGGGCGGGCATTCTGATTGCAGTTCTGGCCAGCGTGCTGATCATGCTGGCCCTGCGAAGGCAACGCTCTTGATTGCCCTCGCCATCATTCTGACCGGCATTGGCTCTTATGCCATGCGCGCGTTTTTTATCTTTGCATTGGCGAAATACCGCTTTCCGCCTCTGTTACTGAGATCACTGGAGTATGTCGCCCCGACCGTCATGGCGGCGCTGGTGATCTCGATGCTAACGACGCCCGAAGGCGAGTTAGCGGCGGGCGTACCCGAGATCGTCGGTCTGTGTTGCGCTGCTGTGGCCGCGAAACTGACCGGCAATCATATTCTCGCTCTGCTGGCCGGCATGATGAGTTTCTGGTTCCTTGGCTGGCTTATCTAGCACGACACCCTAACCCGCGGAGCCCTCGCCCGAGCGCAGGTTACTATCTAATCAACAGGATCGGTGCTACAAGGATCTGTCAGACCGCCGAGTCGGTACGACAGAAATCAAAAACACCGGGGGTTCAATATGTTTCGATTGTCAGTTTTAGCCAGCTTGTTGCTCTGCGTCAGCATGACCGTGCGCAGCGAAATCTGGGAAGACTATTCACTCAGTGAAGAAGTCATAGAGCACACCGTTATCGCCGTTCAGGGAAACTATCTTGACGAGTACCTGGTACGACTGGAGAGAACCTGGGTGCGCAGCATGGAGGTACAGAAGGAGCTCGGATATATCAACGACTACTCCATCCTCGTTGCGACAGCAGCCGACTCGCCCAACGTTTGGCTGAATGTCGAGTATCCCAATATGGCGGCTTACCAACCCAATGAAGAAAAGTGGAACAAGGTGAACGAAATCTTGGCTGAGCGTTATGCCGACGATGAAGAGGAGTTGGATGCCATTGCCAAAGGATACGAGGAAATCCGTACCATGGTGGACCACAAGATCGTGCAGAAGGTCGTCTATAAATAATCGGCAGCACTCACAGAAAACGGCGGGCTTAAGCGCCGTACTCTCTTCGCTCTGGCTGATTCATCCAGCCAGAGCTCCCTCAGTACCCGGCCGCTTCGGGCTGATACAGTACTGACCTGCGGCCCCAACCGCCTCACTCATATCAAAGCAGGTCTCAACACTGTCCACCTATCGCCCCAGAGTCGCCGCCGCCGTGGTCATTGCCAACATGATTGGCACGGGCGTGTTTACCAGTTTGGGTTTTCAGTTAATCGAAATTCAGTCTGCACCGGTCATCATGATGCTGTGGCTGGTGGGTGGATTGTCCGCGCTCTGCGGTGCCCTCAGCTACGCTGAATTGGGTGCGGCACTGCCCCGCTCAGGCGGTGAATATCATTTTTTGACCGAGATTTATCATCCCTGCGCTGGCTTTATATCGGGGTGGGTGTCGGCAACGGTGGGCTTCGCCGCGCCCACGGCGCTTGCCGCGCTGACCTTCGGGAGCTACCTCAATTCAAGCGGCGTCGCGGTAAATCCGCTATGGCTCGCGACGGTGGCAATTGTCGCGCTGACGGCAGCCCACTGCAGTACCCATCGCCACAGCGGTGGCACCCAAACCGGTTTTACCGTGCTCAAACTCTTGCTCATTGTGGCGTTTTCATTCGCGGCACTCACACTCAGCCCCAGTCAGCAGTCCATCAGTCTGGCGTGGGATCAGGAGGCCTCGATACTGATGGGCAGCGGCGCATTCGCAGTGTCATTGATTTATGTCAACTACGCCTATTCAGGCTGGAACGCGGCCACCTACATCAGCGGCGAGCTGGAAAATCCCCAGCTCAGTTTGCCGAGAGTGCTAGGCATCAGCACCGCTGTGGTAGCGGCGCTCTACTGTTTGCTGAATTTTGTGTTCCTGTCAGTCGCCCCAATGGAAGCAATGGCAGGCAAAGTCGAGGTCGGTGTCATCGCAGCGGAGTTCGCCTTCGGATCGACCCTCGGCACCTTCATGGGGCTGTTGCTGGCGCTGCTATTGATCTCAACGATCAGCGCTATGATTTTGGCGGGGCCACGCGTGCTACATCGAATTGGTCAAGATTACCCTCGCTTCGCACCTCTCGCGCGCGAGAATCGAGATGGCATTCCGGTCAACGCTATTCTGCTGCAGTCCGGCACGGCTTTAGCCTTTCTCTGGACAGCCTCTTTCGAGCAGATTCTGGTGTTCTCGGGTGCAACCATGGCTCTCAACACTTTTGCCACGGTGCTGGGGCTGTTCGTGCTGCGCTGGACACGGCCCACGATGGCCCGCCCGTTCAAGGTCTCGCTTTATCCAGTCACGCCAATGATCTTTTTGGGGATTACAGGCTGGACGCTGGCCTATGTCGTGATGCAGCGGCCATTAGAGGCAGTGATCTCGGCGGTCATCGTGCTCAGCGGCGGCGTGTTTTATGTCGCCGTGCGGCCAAATCGCGCCACTCCCTGATAACGCGCCAAGCCCTGATAGCAAAGTCGCAATTACCCGAACAAGAATAAGCAGTTTCAGGGGAGTGCCGTAGCCGTCAGCGAACGCCGAAGGCGCTCAGGGTAAGCATGAAGATCAAGGTGGCCGCGAACAGCGCGGCGTAGCGTAGCGTCCAGCGCACGTTGAACCCCGCCGCCACCAAGCTGTCTCGGGACCAGATCGCGTCGTGGGTCTGCACTCTATCGGCTGGGACAACGAGCGAACCTACCAGCAGGGAGACAACAAAGCCGATCACGTTCCACCACAGCCAAGATATGCTGGGCGCGCCCAGCCACAGAGCGAGATTGACTACAAAGCCCGCGACAAATCCATAGCGAACACCGGGACCCGATGCGCGGCGTGTGAGCAATCCCAGCACGAAGACGGCAAGTAACGGACCATTAATCAGAGACCCCAATTTATTGACCGCCACCAAGACGGTAGTGGCGATGTCATCGACCCAAAAGGCCAGCACGATAGCCATCGTGCCCCAGACTGCCGTCAGCGCTTTGCTCCATCGAATCTCCGCCTGATCAGAATCAAACGATATCCAACCGCATCGTTTGACAAAGTCCTCCATCGTGACCGCCGACAAGCTATTAATCACCGAATCCAAAGAAGACATAGCGGCCGCTAAAACACCCACAACGGCGATGCCCTTCACTCCGTCCGGGAGCTCCAGCAAGAACAGCAAGGGCAATGCCATGTTGTAATTGGGTTGCCCATTTTGCTGAGGCAGCGAAGCGACGAATTCAGCGTGCGAGCTCGCATAGACAGCGATCCCCACCCCCAGCAGGCAGTAAAGCAGCACCAATGGAAAACGCAGCAAACCGTTCAACAACAGAATGGTCTGTCCATCCGCCTGACTGCTGGCACATAGCTGCCGTTGCACCTGGCTTTGGTCACAGCCGTAGTACGAGACATAGAGAAAAAAGCCGCCGATAAGCATGGGCCAAAAAGCAAAGTCCTGGCCGTCACCGAGTCCGTGGTGTCCAAAATCCAGCGATGCCAAACGGTCCTCGGGCAATGCCTGCAGCATCACGCTCAAGCCACCGGCGTCTGCCGATAATAACCAGAGCAGATACCCCAAGACGCTCGCGAGTATCGCCATCTGGATCACGTCGCTCCAGATCACCGCGCGAATGCCTCCCAGCACGTCGTACAGGACCGTAAAAGCTCCAAAGAGTAATACTGAGTAGAAAAAACCCAATCCAGTGATCAGATCGATCATGGCTGACACGCCATAAATCGTGACGGCCGCAGCCAGCAACCGAAGCACCTGAAAGACGCCACTTAGCAGTAAACGGGTTCGAAGATCGAAACGGTGCTCAAGATATTCATACACCGAAATCAGCCGCAAGCGCTGAAAAACTGGAATGATGAACACCATCGTGAAAATCATGGCGAGTGGCACCGCCAGTTCATACTGCAGCCACACCAAACCGCCACCGGCAACAAATGCCACGAACGCAGGCGCGCCGAGAATGCTATTGGTCGAGCACTGGGTCGCCAGTACCGACAGCGCGATGCTGAGGGGCGAAGCGCTGCGTCCTGCCACAAAATAATCAGCGCCGGATTGCTGCCGTGAGGCGAGCAAAAAACCGAGCGTTATCAGAAAAGAGAGGTAAGCACCAATGACCCACCAGTCCACCGCTGCCAGCAAACTTTACTCCCCAACGAACCGGAGCGGCCAGGCCGCTCCTGCTTTTGACTCGCTCGCGAGGCTTTGCCGGCGGTTTTTAGAAGGCGAAGTCACCCTCAACGGTCGTCAGCCCCAGCGCATCCCAGTCGAGCATCCCTCCACGATAGTAGTGGATTTTCTCGGCCGGGAAGCCGTCACGAATCATTGCCTTCATCGCGGTGGGACTCTGCGGGCAGACCGGGCCGTTGCAAAAACCGACCACGTTTGACGCGTTGCTACAGTCCCATCCGTCGTCATTCTTGCTACACCCGAGCTCATCCATTCGCATGGCCACCTCGGTGTAGGGAATATTGACCGATCCCGGGATCGTGGCATCCAAAAACCATTCCTCGGTGCGCATGTCGACAAGGATCGTGTTGGGGTCATTGATGGCGTTCAAGACTTCGATCTCGGTAACCGGCACGATGCCGGGCTCGGGAACCAAAGGCTGCAGCCAACCCTTGTTTTTCGCACAGGGTGTCATCTGCCGAGTAATCGTAATGCTCTCGCCCGAGGGAAGCGTGGCGACAAAGGCCTTGTCCTCGCCGATGATTCTCAGATCTTCCGCCATTGCGGCATGACCCGCTGTCAGCAATGCCAACGCCAGTAAGCAGAACCCTCTCTTCACAATGTGGTGCATGGTCGACCTCCTTCTTATCGTTATCAGAGGCCCGCCTGTGCGGCGGGTATGGATATCAATGTACCGCTGTGAGGGTTGAGGTCAAGCC
>JAYOUT010000069.1:7016-9455 GCA_038151055.1 Luminiphilus sp. | reverse complement strand
CGTTGGTATTCTTCTCTTTGTCAGCCTACGCTTTGAACAGCAAGAAGGACTTTTCGTTTCTAGGGGGATTCCTGTTTGCTGGGCTGATGATGGGACTGGTAGCCATACTCGCTAACATTTTCCTTGCGATCCCCGCCCTCTCCCTCACATTATCAGTGGTGTTTGTGATGCTAATGGCAGGATACATCCTGTTCGACACGAGCCGAATCGTGAACGGTGGAGAGACCAACTACATCAGAGCGACCGTACAGCTGTATCTCAACATTTTGATTCTGTTTCAGCATCTTTTACATCTGATTGCGGTGTTCACTGGCGGCGACGACTAAGCCTGCCAAGACGAATCCAAAGCCCCGGTTTAGCCGGGGCTTTTTGTTTTAGCGACTGCTTGTTTCATATGGCTGCGTGGGCGCGGCTACTACAGCCAATCCAAACGGAGTGCGGTACATTTAGCGCAGGCTATTACGCGACGCATATTGCATACCCGACCCATGGATTTCTCACTCATCATCCGCACTCCGCTTGAAAGCAAAAGAAACCTGCTGGATGCCCAGCGCTTCATTCGGGTCGCAGTCGACGAAGGCCATACGATCCGCCAATGTTTCTTTCAGGCTGAGGGCGTGCTTTCAGTCAAAGACAACAACACCGACATCTGTTGGCAGTCACTAGCGTCCCTCACCAACGCTGAAATGCTGTTGTGCAGCCAAGCAGTCGAAACATTCGACGTGACAGTTGAAGCGCCTTTTCGCGTTGGCGGCTTGGGTGCGCTGGTGGAAGCCGCCGTGCGGGCAGATCGGGTGGTGACCTTTGTCTGACTCCACCATTACTGGAAACAGCAAGCGCTGGCTTATTACCCTGTCTGGAGGCGGAGAAAACAGCATGGACGCTCTGCGCGCAGGCACGGAACTCGCCCTCGCCGCTGGGGCCTTCGGCCAGCGGGTGACATTGGTATTCGGAGGCACGGGGCTTTCCTTGCTCGCACCCCAAGCTGGCGACTCATCAGAACTGGCGAAATTACTGGGATCACTGCCCTATTACGATATCGAGGCGGTGTACCGATTGCCGGCGCTTGAGGAACCAGAGGCGTGGCGTGACGACCTGAACGTCAGGCCAATCGCTCCACATGAATGGCAGGCTGTGGCCGCCGAGGCCGACGTCGTGGTGAATTACTGATGGCGCTGCATCTGTTATTCGGGGACAAACAGCTGACAGAGTGTCTGCTGCTACTGAGCGCTCAGGATACGCTGATCGTGATGACACCGATCCTGGCGAAAGCTCTGAAGGCCGACCTGAGCGCAGCTCCCTGTCGCATTGTGGTGCTGCACGAAAACGATAACGCCATCGATGGGACTGACGCCGGCTGGCCCTGCATCAGCGCCTCCGAGTGGATCGCGCTGAGTTGCGAACACGCCCATAGCATGTCGTGGGCCTAAGCCATGCAGAGTCACGAGGTGCTTCTCAACCTGTGCGATGAGAACGGGTTTTTGAAAGAGTCCGAAACCTGGAACCCAGACATCGCCAAGGCATTTGCCGCAGAAGAAGGCATAGAGCTCACCGAGGCGCACTGGCAAATCATCGAGCTGCTACAGTCTTTTTATGCCAGCTTCGGCGACTCACCTGCAAATCGTGCGTTGGTTAATTACGTGAAACAGCACTTGGGGCCTGAGCAAGGACGGAGCATCTACCTGATGAAACTGTTCCCCGGTTCACCCGCGCGGGTGGGCAGCCGAATCGCAGGCCTGCCGAAACCCAAAAACTGCCTCTAAAACAATCGATGCCGCTGCTGAATTTTCAACCCGAGCACTGTGAGTCACTCTTCGCGGAGAAGGCGGAGGGTGCGTTAGCGAGGCTGAATAATCTCCCTATCAGTCTCCCCGCTCCCGCCCATTTTAGCTCGGCACCTTCGGGCTATCGTTTGCGAGCAGAATTCAGGGTATGGCACTCGGGCGATGACCTTAACTACGTCATGTTTCCTGTGGGTGAACCGCGCAACCCGATAATCGTCACTGAATTCCCGATTGCCGGGCCCCGCATCACAGCCACCATGACGCCACTCATAGAGTGCCTAAGGGTTACACCCGAACTCAGAAAAAAGCTCTTTCAGATTGAATTCCTGTCGACACTCAGTGGCGAATTACTGATCACGCTCATTTATCACAGACCGCTGGAACCCACGTGGGAAGCGCTGGCTACCCAACTGGCAGAGTCGCTCAACTGCAAAATCATCGGACGTAGCCGAAAACAAAAAATCGTACTCACCGATAACTGGGTTGAGGAAGTGCTGGAGGTTGACGGTCGACGTTTACGTTACCGACAGCCAGAGCAGTGCTTTACCCAGCCTAACGGCGGGATCAATCAAAAGATGATGGGCTGGCTACTCGAGCACACCTCGACAGAAGACACAGATTTACTGGAGCTCTACTGTGGTATTGGCAACTTCAC
>JAYOUT010000069.1:0-6916 GCA_038151055.1 Luminiphilus sp. | reverse complement strand
TCTGGCCAGCCAGTTCGCTCGGGTACTGTATATCAGCTGCAACCCCGACACGCTTGCCGACAACCTCAACACGTTGTCAGCCACCCACGACATCGATAGGCTGGCTTTTTTTGATCAGTTTCCCTACACACGCCATCTTGAAAGCGGCGTGATTCTCTCGAGGCGCTCCTAATGCAGCCGTTACCACAGAAAGAAATCGAACAATGGCTAAGTGAACACACGGGCTGGCGGCAAGAAGGTGAAGGCTTGGCGAGAGACCTGCAATTCCAAGATTTTTTAACCGCTTGGGCGTTTATGAGCCATGTTGCCGATTGCGCGGAGGCGCAAGACCATCATCCGAACTGGTACAACGTGTACGGCACGGTTCAGATCAGGCTTTCCAGTCACGACGCCAATGGCATTACGGCGCGAGACTTTCGACTGGCAGCCAGCATCGATGAGTATCTCGCGAACGAAACATTTCAAAATCTTCCCGCAACCCCCTTCAGGGGCTAATGACCGAGGCTATTACCATGCAACTCTCTTTTTATGACGCCAGTATCATGTGCTACCAGCAGGTATTGCAAAGCACCGCAGCCGTTCTACAGAAAGGCAAAGCTCACGCAGAAAGCGAGGGCACACCGCTGTCCGACATCGTGGACTATCGCCTGCACGAGACCATGAACCCGTTCAGCTTTCAGGTCATATCGGTTTGGCATCACTCTTACGGAGCGGTGGAGGGTATGAAGGCCGGCCTGTTCACGCCGCCCCCCAGCAAGCCGGGCATCGACTATGCGGGCCTATGTGGGCTCATTGATGAAGCCATTGAGGCGCTTTCTGGCGAAACGGAAGAGACCATGGAGGCTCTGTCTGGAAAGCCAATGATGTTTAAGTTCGGACAGATGGAGATCCCGTTCACAACCGAGAACTTCTTGGCGACCTTCTCAAAACCGAATTTTTATTTTCATGCAACGACCACCTACTCGATGCTCAGACAGCTCGGCACGCCTTTGGGCAAGCTCGACTATCTGGGAACCATGAAGGTCGGCCACTGACACTCAGGCACCTTCGATCGCTGCAGTCAGCTGATCAAGAAATTGATAACTGCCTCGCTCACCCCGGGCTCATTGAGCATCGGGGCATGGCCCACATCTGGCACATCCAGCACTGATAAATGGGGGTGCGCCGCTTTCATTTTTGCAACACAGTCCTCAGACAGCAGATCCGTTAAGGCCCCGCGAACGAGCAACGTCGGCGTGTTGGCCAGCGTCTCGAAAAGCGACCAGAGGGTTTGGGCCTCGGTATCACCGCCCTCGGTTGCCAACGGCTCGGCGATCCTGGGGTCATAGTCCACCACCACCTGCCCCTCGCGCTCGATGTAGCACTGGCGAGCAAAGCCCGACCACTGATCATCATCCCAGGTCGGGAAAATTTCAGCGCTCGCCGCTTTGAGGTAGGCCGTCGCCTCCTCCCAATCTGAAAACGGCCCGACAATCCCGACGTAAGACTTGATTCGCTCAAGCCCTGCCGAGGCAATCTCCGGGCCAATATCGTTAATCACCGCCCGGTCGATCGTGCCGGGGTGCAGCGCGCTCAGCGCGAAAGTCATTAAGCCGCCCATTGAGGTCCCAACGATGGCGGTCCGCTCAATGTTGAGGCTCTCGAGCAGCGTCCGAACGTCCTGTACGTACTGCAGGAGGTTGTAGCGATCAACCTGACGATCATAGTCCGACCGTCCCCGACCGCGTTGCTCCGGCACCAATACTCTGAAATGGTCAGCGAGCAGCGGCGCCAGGTCCTGAAAATCCCGGCTGTTGCGCGTCAGACCATGTAAACAGAGCACTACAGGCGAGTCTGGAGACGGGCCCGCATAGTCTCGCGCATAAAGGGTCAACCCATCTGCTGCTTGAAAAAAATAATCTGAGAAGATGCTCATTGAACGTCCCGGTAACGGGCCGACAGCGCCTCATAGACTTGATCTGGGAAATCAGCCGCCGAGGGGCTCAACGTATCGAGTAACTCAGACAAGTGTTCATTGTCTTCCCGCCCATGCCATTCCTTCACATAGGTCCCGTCTTGATAGCCGTGATCCTGGCGAAAGAAATTCAACACATTCTTGCCAACATAGTGACGGTACAGCTCCTCAGGAGACAGCTCACAGGCAGCCATCAAGGCGCCAAACAACGGCACTGAGAAGCTCCGTGACGCCAGCGCATCCTCTGCCAGTGATTCTGTGGCTCGCTGAATACGCGTGGCCACAGGCTGATCGGCCGGCTGATCCGGCAACGCCTCAGCAAACTCGGCATGTATGCGATCTGCCAGCGCTTCGATATCGATATCGGGCTCGAATAAAGCGGACATCCCAAAATGCCAGATGTCGACGACCTCGAGGCGAACTTGCTCCATGTCCGGGGTCTGTTTTTTCCACCATTTGTAGCCCACATGATCCATGAGCTCACCACACTCGATCCAAGTGGCGCGATACCACTCGAACTTTTGCGCAATCCAATCTTCATGAACGCGCGTGTTCATGCGGTGTTGCATGCGCAGCATATTAAGAATGGCGTCCCGATCCATGATTTTCTCTACATCACTCTCTGTCTGATATGCCGAGCATAAAATAATCCCCAAGATGCCAAAACGTGGCCCAAGAAGATTCCGCCGCGCGCTCGCTCCGCGTTACCGAGCTCAGCACTCACTGGGCGACACCTCGACAATAGTGGTTTTTTCATAGGGTTGAGGCGCGGGAAAATCGTTCACTAGCTGCTGGGCCAGCTCTGAGAGCACACTGTTGATCGAGGGGCACCATACCGCTGCCTCCACCGTGCCACCGTATTGTTGACTGGTGCCTACAGCTTCTTTGGAAAACACTTCCAGCGTCATCGCCCAAGTATATTCGGTGGTGATGTTCATGCCGTCAGTCACATTGGAGAACTGCTCACGACGCTCACGACGCTTTCCAAACCACAGGTAGGCTTGATGATCGGCCTCATCTTTTTGATCGGTGGTGCTAAACCCGGCCTCAGAAAAGGCCGCTTCAAGCACGTCGCTTACCGGCTGATAGTGCTCTGAGTTGAGCACTGCGGCAGAGCGAGACCCGAGCCACATGACGCCTTGGGGCTCCAGTGGTTTACTCACAGTGACGCTCTGCTGCATCGTCACCGACGTCGAGCTTGTGCAGCCCACGAAAGCCAGCGATACGAGAAAGCAGCAGCCTGCAAACCGGCAATGCCTCACCAACACCGTCATATCAGGCGTACCGCTCCAGATCAGACTCAAACAATCGCCCGGGCTCTTTGAACGTCTTGAACTCTAAAAAGTTACCGCAGGGATCTCTGAGAAAAAACGTTCGCTGCTCACCCACCCGACCTGAAAACCGTGTAACGGGCGCGAGGGCAAATTCAACTGAAGCCGCCTCCAAGCGTGTGACCATTGCTTCGTGCTCGGCCCACGGCAGCACGACGCCAAAATGGGGTACCGGTATCTGCTCGCCATCGACAGGGTTGGATGCTGCCGACTCACTACTCGCAGACACGCGATGCAGCACGAGCTGGTGCCCATAAAAATTGAGATCAATCCAATCCTCACAGAACCGACCTCGCTCACAACCTAGCTCCTCTTCATAGAAACGTGCGGCTGCGACCAGGTCGCTGACTGGGATCGCTAGATGAAAGGGAGACAGCGGCTTCACCCTCGCTTCACCACATCGCGACCGGGTTAATAATCATCTGCACTGCGCCCTTTAATCTCGCCTGCCCTAATACGAACATGAACTCGGTCACGCCCTCTTCGGCAAGCCGCCCCGTATTCATGGTCTCCAAAATATAGATGCCGTTCTCTTTCAGCAAAATCGCATGATCGTAAAAGACCTTATCGCCGGGTTTGGGGGGCACGGCTCCCAAGCCCCAGGTATCAGCCCCGACTGCGACTGGCTTAAACTCCGCCAAAAACCGTGCGGCGTCGTTATCAATACCCGGAATGGTTGCGCCCCATGTTGCTGGGTCTGCCGCTAGCATCGCATCCGTCCAGCCCGTGTGAAACAGCACCACATCGCCTTCTCCGATGGTAATGCCTTGCTCCTCCATTGCCGCCGCCACTTCATTGCGGTTAAAGGGCTGACCGGGCCCAAGATGATCAACACCAAAATGCTTGGCCATGTCGATTAGTACGCCGCGGGCGACCAGAGGGGGTATCTGGCTGATATCCAGCTTGGTCAGACCCGTGGTCTTGGAGAATTCGACGCCCCGATTGCAGTTGTAAAACTCCCCCGCCTCGCCCAAATGGCCCAGGCCATCCAACTGCGGGCCAGTGCCCAGCCACATTTGCACCAGGTCGTCATTCGCTGAAGCCGCCCAACCCATGGCGGTCGTTGACTCACTGTAGGGATGCTCCGGCTGTAATACTTGAAGCTGCGTGAACCTGGGCGGATACGCAGGCATCCCCGGCGTGATGACAATGCCCAACGGGTGGCTGGCGCCTTGTTTGACCAACTGCGCGGCAGCACGTGTTCGCTCAGGCGTGATGCGGTTGGCCGCACCAATCTGGTCCGCTGGCCCCCACTCGGACGGCTGACAATCGGCGGCGAAAACATTCACCGACAGCAGCCCCGACATCACGCACAAACCTAATGATCTCAGCATTATTGACTCCTTTTTAGACGATCTTGCCTCATCACCACTTTTAATGGGGTACGCCGCACAATCTCGGTTGCTACCCAGCCGCCGCCCGCGGCGATGAAAAACATGATGCACTTAACACCTTGCCACACTCCCTCAGAAGGACCTTGTCTCGTATTTCATAGCGCGTCGCTTTATGCCTAGCGGCTATCCCCATTCACTCCGGATACCGTATCTCCAGCGGCGGGCAATGCGCGGGCTGAGGTGGCACGGGCCTAGGCTCCAGGTCACCCACCAGTTCCAGGAATACACCATCTGGGTCGATGGCATGAACAATGCCCCCGGTATCGGTATCAGTGCCTGAACAACAGGGTGCGACCTCAGACAGAAACGGCACGTCTTGTGATTTAAGGATCGCCACAGCTCGCTCGACATCAGGCACCGTGAGCGCCAGACGGTTAATCCCCTTATGGTTGATCGGCGGCGGATACGCAGGCTCTGGGTCAAACGGCTCCAGCCACTGCAACAACCTGATGCGATGAAAGTCGCCCCGATTGATCGCAACATCAGCGCCGCGATAGCGAACCGGTTGCTCGAAACCCCAGGCAGCGGATTCTTCTGCGCTCAAAGTTTGTTCGTTGATCCAGCGCACGTTGGTGTAACCAAAACGCCTGTAGAACGCGACCGATGCCTCGACGTCGCTCACGTTAATCCCGATATAGGGCATCCCCAGAATATGCGTCTGCTCCCCGCCCGCCGACGGCCTGGGTATCGGGCTCTCTTCAAGCTTCAGGTAGATACCGTCAGGGTCACGCATGAAAACAAAGCGATTACCCGGCGCCCCGTAGGGTTCACTCAGAAATGTCACGCCCTGACTGCGCAACAGCGCGACATCTGCCATGAGGTCTGCCGTCATGAGCGTGGCGTAAGCCATACCAAGATGATTAGGCTTGCTGTATGGCGGCTCCGGATTAAACGGGACACGCCACTGCAGTAAATCGATACCGGTGGTGTTTTCAGCCCCCGGGAACAGCAGCACCTCGCCCTTTTCAAGTTCGTATTGGCAGACATCGAACATGCCCAATGCCCGCGCCATCGCATGGGTATTGGTCAGCGGGAATCCGCCTATACCTTGAGTAAAGCCGAGTCGCCGATAAAATTCTCGGGTGCTGTCAAAGTCAGCGGTATGAATGGCGAAATGAAATCTCGCCCACAAACCGATATCGGTTTCGGACTCAAAGGCGATGTCCGGCGTTTGCACCGTGGCTTGCAACTCGTAGTCGTCTGCCCAAGACAGGTGGCATACCAGCGCCCCCAGCAATACCCATAACCGACAACTCGCCCGCATATTCACCCCCAATCAACATCAGCGAATCTAAGCACAGTAACGGCGGGCTATGCACCCCCCGGACCAGGTTAGATGCAGGGTGAGGTCAGTTGCCGGCGTTAAAGTTGGGGACGAGCGGCGTCTTCTCGCCGCGAACACAGACCAGATCGATGTCACCCAAGGAAGGATGAGCGGCGTTGCCCCAGCGCATAAAACGGTTATTGCCACAGAACTGATCAGCGATCAGGTAAGGGTGCAGGCGATCATATTCGGAATATTGAAAAGAAATGCGCATCGCTTTGCCGGGCGACACCCGGGCGATCTTGCCCTTGAGCCCCAGGTGATCCGTAAACTCGCCCTCTGAAATCACAATGTGCAGAGTTGAGTCGGACAAAACGCGGTCCGGCAAGGCCATGCCGAGCAATAGCACTGTCATCAAACGCTTCAAAAGATCCGTCCGTAGCGAGGCCTGTTGGGCTCTTTACGGCGGATCTAGCGCTCCGGACCACGCTACGCGGTGTACTAGGTCATCGGTGAGCCGCAGGTCTCAGGGTTGGCCGCGATGTTCTGCATGATCACTGTCAACTCTTCCTGAAGCCCACCCATCGCAGAGACCATCATCGTTTCCACTGCATTAGCAGCTGATACGTTCAGTTCCGTGGCCACGCTGGCCGCTTTAACGCCGAGCGGGCTTCGTGTGAACTCGAGCATTTCGTTGAGTTCAGCCGCGGTAAAGTTATCCGCATAGGGCTGAGCCAGCGCCTCGAGCGACACGTCCTCGGCAAAGATCGCGGTGATTCTGGTATTCAGAACACCAGTGACCTCCTCCAAAGCCGAATCAGTGCAGGCACCCAACGACGGTTCTAGCTGACCTCTGAGGGGCGCGAGCGCACTTCCCAAGGCTTGCTGCATGACTACCTCCGTGGCGGCATACTGTCCCGACTCAACCAGAATACGTTTCGCTGTCTCCAGACGTGCCGACTCATCGTCGGCT
>JAYOUT010000068.1:0-9980 GCA_038151055.1 Luminiphilus sp. | reverse complement strand
TATTTGGGTCACATCAAGGCCAGTGATCTGATGCCACTGACGCAATCGTTGAGCGTGGTCTCATGGCAAATGTTTACCGTATTGTTGTTGGTATCCGGCGCCACGCTGGTGTGCGTCGCTATGAAACCAACACTGGCGCTACTCGCTTACCCCGTGTTGGTGGCAAATGCCCTCGGTGCGCTGCTGTTTTTGCTGTTAGGCGCCATGGGCCATGGGCGACTGTTGAAGCTGCCGGGGATGTATCTGATGGGTTTGACCGCTCTATTGGGCTGGTTAGGTATTGCCTGAGGGAGCTAATTCTGCGTGAGATGCTCATTCGCGGATAACGATGTCAGCGGGTGCGTCTCGGCTGTGCCACCCGATAACCTAAGCCATTGATGGGAGCAAAAGCAGATGATTATTGTGGTCGCAGCGCTTGAGTTTGCCAGTGAGAGTGATCGGGATAAGGCGGTGGCACTCACGGCCGATGTGCAGCGCCTGACGCGCGAGGAGGAGCCGGGGTGCCACGATTACTGCTTTGCGCCCGACCCGGCTGTCCCGACGCGTATGCAGGTGTATGAACTGTGGGAGGACAGCAACAGCTTGGCCGCACACTTCGAGCATCCCTATTACGAGCGGATGGCGAGCTTGCTGCAGGGTGTCGGGATCGTGGAGAGCACCAATCAAGCGTATCTCGTAGAACGTGGTGAGCCCGTATATACCGAAGCGGGCGAAAAAAAGACCGGTTTTTTTGAGGACTGACGGCAGGCCTCTTCGCAGGAGTCTTTGATCTCATACGAAGGGTGATTATGGTCTGAAAGCTGGCCCACTCTGGCCCGCCATACGTATTCCCCCGCACACTCTCTGCACTCTCTCTGAACGCCGCAAACTCCAGCCAGCGGTGCCGGGATGCGCATCGGAAATGCCAAAATGAAGAAAGTCGCTCAATACCCCATGCTGATCGCGACGCTGGGCATCCTGCTGTTTTCCATGATGGACGCAGTGATGAAGGGCCAGGCGCTGGCAATGGGTACCTACAACGCCATGTTTTGGCGCATGGCGATGGGTGCGCTGATTGTTGCAGTGCTATACCTGCCAACGAAGCCGACTCCGGCCTCGGGGAAAGTCCTCAAAATTCACCTGGTTCGAGCCGCATTGACGGCGGTGATGGCCTACCTGTTTTTCTTCGGCTTGACGCGCATTCCGCTTGCTCAGGCGATCGGCCTGTCGTTTATCGCACCCATCATTACGCTGTTTCTGGCGGTACCTATTTTAGGCGAGCGTATCGGCGCCAATGCCAAGTTGGCAGCGGTACTGGGCTTCGGCGGGGTGATGGTGGTAGTCGGTGGCGAGTTGATGGCGGTGGACTCCGACAGCGATCTGTTGGGCATGAGTGCGGTGCTGGTGTCAGCGGTGATGTATGCCTTCAATCTGGTTTTACAGCGAATGCAGGCTCTGATGGCACGGCCACTCGAAATCGCTTTCTACCAGAACTCGATTGTCTTTCTGATGCTTTTAATCGGTGTGCCCTTTGCCGTGTCTTGGCCTGCGGGGGCAATGCAGTGGGGTGGCGCCATGCTGGCGGCCGCGTTCGCCGTCGGGTCGCTCATGCTGATGTCGCTGGCTTATCGTCAGGCAGAGGCGCAGCGGTTGGTTGCCATCGAGTACACCGCCTTTATTTGGGCCGCCATACTGGGCTGGTGGTTCTTCGAAGAGGCAGTCACGGCGCGCACGTTGCTGGGGACCGGTCTGATTGTATTGGGCTGTTTGGTCAGCGCCCGAGGCGGGAGCCGCTAGTCTCCAAGCGATCAATGCGCGCTCCGCCTGAGGTAGGAGGTGGCGCTACTGCGCCTCCCTCTTTGCCAGCATGAAATCGCTGTGCGGTAAGTAGAGCAGATCGGCGACCTTGCGAATGACATGCTCTTCGTAGCGGCTCAACGCATCGTCCGCCATGGCAACGCGCCACATCATGCCCAGTAGAGACCGTTTTTGCTCAACCGACGCCAAGTCGTTCACAGCGCGGGTGAACTCGAAGAGACAGGTTGCCGCATCGGCTTGCTCGGCCGCCGCTTCGGTAATGGTCAAGACCTCTTGATCCGAGAGGGAGAATTCCTCCGCCAATAAGGTCGTCACTGCGGCGCGCTCGACGTCGTCGACTGCAAAATCGGCGCGTGCGACCTCGAACATGAGCGCGGCGCAGGCTAGCTCTAACCCGCGCGCCGTCTCTTCCTCGGTCTGCGTGGTGGCAGACAGCAGGGCTTTCAGTTTACCAATCAGCATCGGTGGGGGTTGCGGGTTAACTCAACGAAACAAAGACGGTTCTGCTTGTCGACTGAGCACCCAGGCGGTGGCGAAGGACAATACAAGGATGATGCACTCGCCAGCAATTTCGTCAGGCGTCCAGGCGCCGCCATGCGTCGTCGCTGAGAGCACTCGACCCGGAATGACCAAGCCCACCAAAATGCCACCCACCAAAGTCAAAGTGGCAGACTTTCTGATGGCGCCCCACGCCAGCAGTGCGCCAGCGCCGATAAAAAAGGCGCCTGAGTCGCCAATTTGGGTGCTGCGGCCGGTCCCCTCCAGCAAGCTGGCGCCCAACATCTCAGCCGCCGCAGCGGGGTGCACCCACCAGCCCAGGCCAATGAGCAATAGCCCCAAGCCGGAGAGGGCCGTCAAGGCGCGCAATAAGTTCATCATGTTCTGAGCCTCCCTTTTGCCGCGCGGCGTTCCGCCGCTGGGTCAAGAACTGACACGCGCCGTCATACTGGCTAATTACGTTGATTAAATCCACCGCCTTGAAGGCCAGTATCCAGCGGCCGCGGCGTCATAGCGGTGTCAATGGGACTGTGGCGCTCTAGCGCCCCAGCTTGTCGCGCAGACTGTAAAAGAGCATGCCCGCCACGAGTCCTGGCCACCGAAGTAGCGTGCCGCCGGGGAAGCGATGCGTCGGCACCGATGCCATCAAATCAAAGCCGGTCGTGTCACCGTCAATAGCCTCAGCCAGTAACTTGCCCGCCATGGTGGCCGTCGGCACGCCGTGACCCGAGAACCCCTGCGCGTACCACAAATGCTCGCCAATGCGGCCGAAGTCGGGCATGCGATTTAGCGTAATGCCCACAGCGCCCCCCCATCCATACTCGATCTCAGTGTCTTCGAGTTCAGGATAAATGTTCAGCATGTGAGGTCTGACGAATGCCTTGATATCGCGGGGGAAGCGGCTTGAGTAGTTTTCTCCTCCGCCAAAAATAAGCCGCCCGTCTTCAGACAGCTTCCAGTAATTGATCACGAATAGGGTATCGGACATGGACAGATTGTCGCGATTCACGCGGGGTAACAGGTGCGAGGGCAGTGGCTCGGTCGCGATGACAAAATTATTGATCGGCATGATGTTGCCTGCCAATCGTGGCACGAGCTTCCCGAGATAGGCGTTGCAGCCCAGCACCACATGCTTGGCGGTGACGCGCCCCTGTGCGGTCACGACTTCCCCTGACTGCCCGTTGGTGGTGGGGCGTCCGTGTGTCCCCTCATAGATCCTGACGCCTCGCTCTGCCGCCGCCCGTGCCAGGCCCAACACATATTTAAGCGGGTGCAGATGTCGGCAGCCGGCGTCGAGCAGGGCGCCGTGGAACCCTTGCGCGCTGGTCAGTTCCGCAACTGCATCGGGTGTTAGATAGCTGAGCTGCTGATACCCGTACGTCGATTCAAGGTGCTCCAGTTCGTCCTGCAGTTCGCGCGCGTGGCCGGGTTTGGCAGCCAGATGCAGGTTTCCAGACCCCAGCTCGCAGTCGATGTGATGCTTATCGATAAGCTGACACACGGTGTCGACAGCATCGAGCCCCAACTGCCACAGGCCTTGTGCAGCCTCAGCGCCAACCCACTTCTCGATGCTCGACTGGTCCGCCCGCTGTCCGGTGCCGACATGGCCACCATTTCGGCCGGACGCTCCCCAGCCCACCCGCTCGGCTTCAAGCAGCACCACGTCATAGCCCTTCTCACGCAGGTGAAGCGCGGTCGAGAGGCCGGTATAGCCCCCACCGATAACGCAGACGTCTGCGGTTTCTTCTCCCTGCAGCGGCGCAAAGGCGGGCATCAGCGGCGCGGTGGCCGCGTACCAGCTTGGCGGATATTTCCCTGCTGTATGAGTTGCCGATATGTCATTCATGGGTGGCATTATGCCGCTTGCCGGCATCGCGACGCCATCCGATACTGTGCGCGTGTTGAGTTGCCCGCGGGGCGTTATGAGTGAGCCGAACCATAAAACGGCATCAAATCAAGCAGGTGCATACAGTCCTGAAGGGGGCAACGATGCCTCTCAGGTCCCGTCTGCTGACATGGCCACCATTGAGGCGTGGCTGAAAGAGCACAATATTTCTGAGGTGGAATGCCTGGTGCCCGATATGACGGGCAACGCGCGAGGCAAATTTATTCCCGCCCACCAGTTCACCGCCAACCGTGAAATCAAATTACCCGAGTCGATCATGGTGCAGACCGTGACCGGTGAATATACCGATGATCATTGGGATTTCGTTGAACCGACTGACACCGATATGTTGCTGCGTCCCGATGCGTCGACGCTGCGCATGGTGCCATGGGGGCGAGAGCCTACCGGGCAAGTGATTGCAGACTGCTATAAAGCTGACGGCGAACCCCACCCGCTGTCGACCCGCAACGTACTCAGGTATGTATTGGGTCTATATGAAGAGGCAGGCCTGAAGCCTGTGGTGGCGCCCGAGGTGGAGTTCTACCTCGTGAACAAAAACACCGACCCCGACTATGAGCTGATGCCGCCCAAGGGCCGCTCCGGTCGGCGCGAAGTGGCGAGACTGTCTTATAGCATCGACGCCGTGGCGGAATTCGAGGATTTCGTTGAGGACATGTATGACTTCGCTGATCAACAAAAGCTCGATGTCGACACGTTGATTCACGAGAACGGCGCGGCCCAGCTCGAGATCAATTTTAACCATGGTGACCCGCTGGCGATGGCGGATCAGGTGTTCGTATTCAAGCGCACGGTTCGCGAGACCGCGCAACGCTACAACATGTACGCCACCTTTATGGCCAAGCCGATGCAGCGCGAGCCCGGCTCTGCATTGCATATTCACCAGAGCGTGATTGACCTGGAGACCGGACAGAATATTTTTGCCACCCAAGACGGCAAGCCCAGCCAGGCGATGATGGAGTTCATGGGTGGCTTACAACGCTATACCCCGGAGCTCATCAGTTTTTATGCGCCCAATGTGAACTCCTATCGGCGATTGGCGCCCGATATCTCTGCGCCCATTAATCTCAGCTGGGGTTTTGATAACCGGACAACGGCGTTCCGCGTCCCGAATTCTGACCCGGCAAATCTGCGCATCGAAAATCGCTTTCCCGGTGTCGATGCCAACCCCTATCTTGCCATCACTGCCACGCTGGCCAGTGGTCTGTTAGGCATGCGTCAGCATTTGCAGCCTACGGCACCGCATCAGGGCACCGCGAATGAGGACAGCGTGGGTGTCGCGAGAACGCTGGAAGAGGGCGTGCGCAAGCTCAATGACACGCCTGAACTGCAAGCCATGATCGGCGAGCTGTTTATGCGCGCCTACGCTGCGGTGAAGCTCGACGAATTTGAGGAGTTCAACCGCGTGATCAGTTCCTGGGAGCGCGAGCACCTGTTGCTGCAGGTGTGATAGATAGCTCGTTGATGTTCACCACGTTGAGCCATGCCCGATGACTGAGGTAGCCCTCGGTTACCGCGTGTTCCAAGTGGTGAAGTACGCCACGTTTTTTCTGTTGTCGCTCAATATTGGGTTCTTCTTTGCTGAGGAGCTCGCCACTGCGCGGCTCACGACCCAAGCCACGGGTGAAGCTTTCCTGAGCTTTCAGCTTTTCTCCGCTACTCTCGACACCATTGCCTGGGTGGTGCTGTTGATTCTGTTTGAGCTCGAGACGGCAGTCATACCTGATCACCGGCTCGTGGGTGCGCTCCGCTACAGCATCCACGGTATTCGCATGATCTGCACGGCAGGCATCATCACTGCCTTTATGGGCTATTTCGGTGAGTGGCAGACCCTGTTGGGGAGTACTCCCTTAGCTGCGCCGGCCTGCAGTCTCGTAGATGACGGTTGGTCAATCATGCTCAAACTGGACGACTTCATGCCGTTGACGGCGGACAACTGTGCCCAGTTTGGTGCCGACACCAGCGCGGTGAGCGGGCTTGAACAGGTGCTGGCGGCTCCTGCAGGGCTACAGGCGGCACAGCGCCTCGCCTTTGTCGATGTCATCAACGCCGGTGTCTGGATTTTGGTTGTAGTGTTGCTTGAGATCGAGGTGCGGGTGCTTTCTCGATGGGGAGGGGCTCCCCGGCTCATGGCGTTTGCGGCCAACAGCCTGAAGGGTTTGTTTTACGCCACGCTATTTGCGGCGGCGGTCTACTGGGGTTTCAAGGGCAAGTTTCTGGATGTCTGGGATGCCTCTCTCTGGTTGTTTGCGTTCGTCTTTATCGAACTCAACGTTTTTGAGTGGCAACAAGAAATCCGTGATCAGTCCTCAGCGAGCCGGAATCTGTCCTGACCTACAGTTCCTCACCAAAGTCGAAGTCATAATCCCCCAACTCTTCCCGCAGCCGCAGCATCTCGAGCCGTTCTTCGGCGCGCCTTCGCTTGGCTGCTTTGAGCGCTTTTTCGGTGACGGCTTCGGCAAAGTCCATTGACTCGAAGTCGTCGTCGCTCAGATCCCCCATGGCCGGCTCAAACAGGTCATCTGCCGACTCTTCCCCTACTCGTGTTGTGTCTCTCTCACCCATAAACCACCCCTCGATGATTCTGAACAAAAGCCCAGCGCCCGTCGCTGGTTCGCGCCATCAGAGCGCAGTGCCTAGTCGGTCACAAGAAATATTTTGGTCTGAAGGGGTATAGCGCACATAACAAATCAAGCTAAGTGCAGGGACTGGTTTGGATGTATAAAGACAAGTTCCCCCTGACACTTTTGTGGTCTTCGCGCCGCGCGCGCCTCGAGAGAGGAGTTGCGATGGGAAGTGTCAGTCTACTTGTGCGGCGGTCTGTTAGGGGTTGGTCTGAGGGATGGGCTGAGAAATGCGCTGAGAGATGTGCTGAGTAATGTGCTCGGCAATTTGTTCCGGGGTGGCCTCGTCGCAGTCAACAACAATGTTTGCGTAGCGCTCGTAAAGCGGCACCCGCTCTTCATAAAGGTCTTGCAGCGTTTGGTCACCGTCGGAGGCAATGCCCCGCTCTGGCGCCAGAGAGACCCGGTACTCGATCGTAGACAACTGCGCGCGCAGGTAGACCACGGTTGAGGCGGCCGCTAAACGCGCCATGATCTTCTCGCTATAAACGACCGAGCCACCCGTTGAGATCACCGAGGGGAAGAGCGCCATATCGGTGAGCACCTGCTCTTCAATGGCCCTGAACACGGTGTTACCGCGGCCATCCATGATCTGCTGGAGCGTCTGCTCTTCCTGCGCTTCGATCAGGCCATCGGCATCTACCAATTGCAGTGCCAATCGTTCGGCCAGGACCTTGCCCACGGTGCTTTTGCCGCTACCGGGCATGCCAATCAGGGAGATGATGAGATCATCGGTCACGGGGGATGAGCATTCCTTGGATTTTTGTGAAACGGAGGATAGCAGGGCTACCCGGCTCGTGAGGCCGAGGCGCCTGATCCTGATGGTCCTCGGTACCTACGCCAAGACGTGACCGGTCGATCACTGAGGCCGCGTTAGCGTATGCAGTGGTTCGAGGGGCGTGGGGAGGCTTTATGGGTGTGATCGGTCAGCCAGAATTTATGATGTATTGGCACCGTTTAGCATCGGGCTTAGGTGGGGTAACGATGTGGGTGGCGTCAGTTCGCCCAGTCGCGTTCGGCTTTGAACTGTTGCGACAGATACTCCATCTGATCGGCCAGCACCCGTTCCTTGGCCAGAAAGTGCCATTCGTACGTGTTGGGTCTAAACGGCACTGCCAGCAGCGGCATATGCGCTTCTTCGGGGGTTTGGCAGTCCTTCAGCCAGTTACAGCGCTTGCAGGCCGCCACCACGTTTTCCCATTTATCACTGCCGCCCCGGGAGATCGGTAGCACGTGATCCCGGGTCAATTCACTGCGGTTAAATTGCCCGCCACAGTACAGGCAACGATGATCGTCACGCCTAAACAGTGTGCGGTTGCACAAGGGCGGGGTGAAATGGCTCATCACCCGGCCTTCCAGGGCGACGATGGGTTGGAGCACGATTTCAGAGCGAATGCCGGTGAGGCGCTGGATACCCCCGAATACAGGGGGGAGGGATTCCCCGATGCCATACAGAACATCGCCGCGGGCGTAGGCGGTGACCGCCTCGTTCAGTGTCAGCCACCCTCTGGGTTGACCCGACACGTCCAGCTTGAGAATCGCTTGCATGGGTCTCGCTCACTGGTTTCTTCGACGGTACTGAAAAACCTATCGCGTGACAATCACTGAAACAGAAATTTCATGTTGGCGGTGCTGCAGCGTGCTAGCACGGTCAGCGGCGAGAGGGGATTTTGCGGGCACTGCTGTCAGCTGGACTGGCGCTGGTAAAGCGATCACTTAATCGCGGTGATGTCGAGGACGCATTTCGTCGGCTGTTGCGCGTGGGTGGGGTGGGTTGTTAAGGCGTTATTGGATTGCGGTTCGTTGAACCTAATGTGCCAGCCACTGTCCCGAGACCAGCACCTGCTCGCCATCGAGCACGCGCCCCTCAAAACGCTCACCCGCCTGAACAGCGCCAACGCCCGCCGGCGTGCCGGTCATGACGATATCGAAGTCTTCCAAAGTCAGAAACGTTTGCAGCTCTTCGAGAATCACGCTGGGCGGATACAGCATCAGGCTGACATCGCCTTGCTGGCGCATTACGCCATCCACAATTAATTCCACACCGAGGCGAGTCAGGTCTGCAGGGGCAGGCACGAATTCGCTAAACAGCGCTGAGCCCGTAAAAGCCTTGCTGCGCTCCCAGGGTAAACCCGCCGCTTTAAGCTTGGACTGGGTCTCACGTTTGGTGAGATCCAGTCCAAAGCCAACCCCTGCCACGTCGCCCGCTTTTATGAGCAGGGAGATCTCTCCCTCGTAATGCAGCGCTTCATCTAATGTGGCGTGCAGCTCGGTACCGATTGACGTGGCGGGCTTCATGAACACCACCATTTTCTCAGCGGGCACCGACGCCATTTCCTCAATGTGGGCAGCGTAGTTTTTGCCCACGCAGACCACCTTGCCCGGCCGAACCGACTGACCGTTAAACAGTATGGATGTCATGGTGTGTCCCCCTCTTAGACCCCGGACTATAAGGCGCCCGGGGGAGGGTTGTCCGCATCGCCAAGTCCACTTCGTTCGGGTAACCTTGCGCACCTCACTCATAACAACAACATCAGGGGAAGCCATGTTGCGTCGGGTTTTACAGATCAGTGTATTGATTGCCTGCTGTTGGGCTCAGGCTCTGTCGGCAATGGAGAGACCCAATATTCTGGTGATCTGGGGCGATGACATCGGATTCTGGAATCTCTCCACCAACAATATGGGCATGATGGGTTACCAAACGCCCAATATTGATCGCATTGCCAATGAAGGCGCCAAATTCACGGACTATTACGGTCAGCAAAGTTGCACCGCCGGGCGCTCCGCTTTTATTACCGGGCAATCCCCGATACGCACGGGACTGACCAAGGTCGGGGTGCCGGGCGCTGATTTAGGCATCCGGCCGGAGGATGTGACGCTCGCGACCTTGCTCAAGGAGCAGGGCTACGCGACAGGACAGTTTGGCAAGAACCACCTCGGTGACCGCAATGAATTTTTGCCCACCGAGCATGGGTTCGACGAATTCTTTGGCAATCTGTATCACCTCAACGCCGAAGAGGAGCCTGAGGATCCGGACTACCCGCAGAACCCCGCCTTTCGCGAGCGTTTTGGCCCACGCGGTGTGGTGCATAGCTTTGCCGACGGCCGCGTGACGGATACGGGGCCGCTTAATAAAAAGCGCATGGAGACGGTGGATC
>JAYOUT010000067.1:0-10193 GCA_038151055.1 Luminiphilus sp. | reverse complement strand
CAGCGCAATGGCCGCAGAGAGAATGGCGTTCATCGGCGAGCGTTCATGCGGCGGGACCTGCGGGAACCGATCTTACCGGGGCGCCCTCGCGCTGCCGGCTCTGCCACTCGGGCGCCTCCCAGACCGGTACCTCCTCTCGCAGCGGCGCCTTGCCGCGAATCAAATCAGATGCCCGCTCGGCCACCATGATGGTCGGCGCATTAAGATTGCCGTTGGGAATGGTCGGAAAGATGGAGGAGTCGACCACCCGCAACCCGTCGAGCCCGCGCACACGACACTCGGGGTCGACTACGGCCATGGCGTCATCTGCCGCGCCCATCTTGCAGGAGCAGGAAGGGTGATACGCCGTCTCGACGTTCTCGCGCACCCAGCGGTCGGTCGCGTCGTCATCCGACAAATCAACCGCCGGCTGGATCTCGTCACCGCGGTACTCATCCAGCGCAGGCTGCTGAAGAATCTCTCGCGTGAGCCGGAGGCAGGCGCGCCAGTCTGCTCGGTCTTGCTCAGTAGCAAGGTAATTAAAGAGAATCTTGGGTTCATCTTTTGCATTGGAGCCGGAGATACGCACCGTGCCGCGGCTCTCGGGTTTGTTGGGCCCCACATGCACCTGAAAGCCGTGGCCCTCGAAGGCCGCCTTGCCGTCGTAGCGGATCGCGGCGGGCAAAAAGTGGTACTGGATGTCGGGCGAAGCGAGCCCCGCGCGCGAGCGAATAAACCCGCAGGACTCAAAGTGATTGGTCGCGCCCAGCCCGGTTTTGGTCAGTACCCACTGCACGCCGATGCGCAGCTTGGCCAGCCAGCCGAGATGCCCATTTACGGTGATGGGCGCCTTGCACCGGTACTGAAAGTAGATCTCGAGGTGATCCTGAAGGTTCTCGCCGACACCCGGCAACTCGTGCTGCACCGGCACACCCGCGTCGGCCAACACCTGAGAAGGCCCAATGCCGGAGCGTTGCAGAATCGCGGGCGAGCCAATCGACCCGGCGCTCAGAATCACCTCTCGCCGGGCAGAAGCCTCATGCCTCTCGCCTCTGCGCTGATACCGAACACCCCTAACCTGCTTGCTCGACAGGATCAGCTTGTCGACCTCGGCCTCTGTCACGACGGTCAGATTCGGTCGTTTGCGAGCAGGTGCCAGATAAGCCCAATCGGTGGAGCAGCGCTCACCGCGCCGCACCGTCATGTGCATGGGGCCGAAGCCCTCCTGCCGGTACCCGTTGTAGTCCTGGGTTCGGCCGTAGCCCGCCTCCTCTCCCGCCGCGATAAACGCGGTATAGAGCGGGTTTTTCATATTGTTGCCGTTACAGGTGTCGACTGGTCCTTCGACACCTCGGTAAGTATCCGCTCCACCCATCCAGCGCTCGGCACGCTTGAAGTAAGGCAGGCAGTCGGCGTAGCTCCAGCCAGTGGCGCCCGCCTCCACCCATTGATCAAAATCGGCGGCGTGGCCGCGGACATACACCATGCCGTTAATGGCCGAAGAACCACCCAACACTTTGCCCCGGGCACAATCCATGCGGCGCCCGTCGAGTCCGGGCTCGGGTTCACCCCAATAGCCCCAGCTGAAGCGCGGCGTGTTCATGGGAATCGACAACGCAGTCGGCATGCGGATGAACAGACTGCGGTCATCCTTGCCCGCCTCGATCAGCAGCACCGAGTGCTCGGGATCTTCACTCAGCCGGTTGGCCAGAACACAACCCGCCGAACCCGCACCGATGACGATGTAGTCATACTCGCTCACGGAGGATCGATTCATGTCTGCCCCTATTGAATGAATGACGCGCCGTCGAGATGGCGCGCGACCTGTTCAGGGATAGTAATCCCCAAGTGCTTGGCGATAGAAGGATAGATATCGACGATTGCGGGCATCGAATAAAAGCCGGGTGTGAGGCGCTGACTGTTAGTGGCGATCCAAATCGTGCGCTCGCGCTCACTTTGCCCACCATGGTCACGACCGGTTTCCGCATCGCGCCCGTGATCTGTAGTGACGATGATCAACCAGTCTTCACCGAATGCCTCTTGCCGGGCCTGCACCGCTGACCAGACCAAGCTGAGCCGCGCATCCATGTCGACTACCGCCTGATCGAGCTCCGGGCTATCGCCACGTTCATGGGCCACGTCGTCGGTGTATTGCAGATACACCCAGGACAAATCGGGGCCCTCGGACTCGATCCCGCGTGCGGCGTCGCGGCTCACCGCCTCATCGATATCCGCGATGTGGGCATCTAAGGGCCGTGGCGGGAATCGCGCGGCGTCCTCCTCAAGACCATCCACCGCCACATCAAAGCGCCAGTCGCCTGCCTCAGCCAACCCCTCACCCAACAAGATGGTGCGGTTGTCAGTCCAGGTCGAAAAAATAGCGAGCTGCAGCTCGGGCTTCTCCGACCGGGCGAGGCGAAAGAGATTCCAGTAATCATAGTCAGGGCTAATGCCGTAATTGCCGTAGACGTTGTGTTTGTTGGCCCAGGTGCCCGTAACCAGACTCATATAACCGGGTGCCGAGATGGTGGGGGTTTCACCGGGCTCACCAACCGGGCCGCCCATAGTCGCCCGGCTGTACCCCCCTACTCGGGCAATGGCATCAATGGTGGGCGTGGGCACGCGCTCAATCACGTCTGCAGGAATGCCATCGACAATCACAAACACCACTTTGGGCATCGGCGCGGCTTCGGCCTGCGCCGTGCTGTTAACCGCTGTCAGGGTCAGCCAGACCAGCGCAACAGCAAATAACCGGCGATTTAACATCGATTTCATAAAAGACGATCTGTCTTCACAGTGGGCAGGATTATGCCGACTGATCGCGACGGTGGGAAAGGCCGGATTCAGCGCAGATCTGCCAGCCAACCGGGCGCTTTACAGCCCAGCCCTGACTCATCGAAGATGCGCTTCAAGTCCGCGAAAGCGTGCGCGCTGCCCCTCAGAGATCACCGAGGAACCCTACACTGATGTCCACAACGCTCGCCATCCCGACGATTGATCTCGACCGCGACGATGACGAGATTCTGCCCACGCTGGAGCGCGCACTCTGTGATATCGGGTTCGTGCTGGTGAAGGGGCATGGCGTGCCCGCCGAACTCGTGAGCGACCTGCGGCAGCAGCTAGTCGGCTACTTCGACCGGCCATTGGCCGAGAAGATGGCGGAGCGCATCACGCCGGATAACTACCGGGGCTATATTCCGTTGGGCTTTTTCTCGCCCAACACCGAGGGCGTCACGCCTGATCAGTACGAAGGCTACAAGCTCCACGCCGAAGTCGCGCAAGACGATCCGCTATGCACTGCCTGTGACCTTTATGGCCCCAATCGCTGGCCGCGCGAGCCAGCCGGGCTGCGAGAGACCACCGAGGCCTTTTGGCAGGCCTGCGAGGCCACGGGTCAACGGCTACTCAGTCTGATCGCGCAGATCATGAAGGTGGACGTGGCTGATTTTCTGACGCACTTTGATCAGCCGCTGACCAATATGACGCTACTGCACTATCCGCCCAGCAATCCAAACGATGGCTTTGGCATCCACCCGCACAAGGACACCGATGCGCTCACGCTGCTATTTCCGGACGCTGTAGGCGGATTGTGGCTGCGGCCCCATGATCAAACCGAGTGGCTGGAGGTTAAGGCGCCCGATGACACCATGGTCGTCAATATCGGCGATCTGCTGGAGCTGTGGTCTGGGGGATACTTTGTGTCCACACCGCACAAAGTAGTGAATGCCTCGGGCAAGGAGCGCTACAGCTTTCCGTTTTTTATCGTGCCGCGACACGATGTGGTGGTCGCGCCGCTGATTGAGTGCCAACCCGGCTTTGAGCGCGACCCGGTGCCGGTTGGGCCCGTCTCCCGCGAGGTATGGCGCACTAACTGGCCCGAGGCCGTGCCGGAGGACACTGGCTTTGATCTGGGTACGTTACCCGACTGAGCGGTCAATCCCGGGCTAAAAAGCGCTCGGGGAAATCAGTCATGATCATCGACACACCCAGTGCAACAAGCCGCTCGGCCTCTTTTACATCATTGATGGTGTAACAGCGCAACGCCAGGCCTGCGTCGAGCACGGTGCGCGTTGACGCTTGAGTGACCTGATGACCGTCGAGATGAATCCCCTCAAACCCATGCTCCTGACAAAAAGCGACGGCGTCTTCGGGCAGTGCCTCGGCAATCAGCGCCATGGGAATGGCGGGTAACTGGGGCCTGAGGGCAACCAAGACATCGCGACTGAAGCTCGATACGATGCAACGATGATCGCCGGCATCTCGGAGGCGCTGGGTCACCGCTGCCGCCGCGGCCGCAACGGCTTCTGAATCGTCCTCACACTTCACTTCCCACACGATGCCCGGTCGGTCCGATGCCTCCGCCTGCCACGCGATCAGATCGTCAGAGCGCAGGGGTCGCTCGGCAGCAAATGCGCTGGCCTTCCAGCTCCCCACATCCAGCTCGGCCATGTCAGGCCAAGACAGAGCCGTGACCTTTGCCGACCCCGGTGCAGTGCGCCCCAGATGGGTATCGTGAAAGATCACCAGCTCCTGATCGGCGAGGCACTGGATATCGGTCTCAATCCAGCCCGCACCCACAGAGGCAGCGGCATCGAAGGCTGCGCGAGTATTCTCCGGATAGGCGCCACTGGCGCCGCGGTGAGCGCAGATTTGCTCTCTTAAAAAAGCCGCCTCTGGCATAACGGTGCTCACCGCTTGAGGCGGCAGGGCTCTCCGTCAGTCACTGGCCGCCCCAAGGCGATTGAGAAACGCGCCCGCGGCAGTGTCTTCCTGCCGCAGTGCTTTGAGCATGGCCACCAGATTGGCGTCGCGTTCTTCCTCAAGCTCGCTGACCGAGCGCCCGGCGGCTTGTGCATCGGACTGCTCCACAATGCGATCAATGAGCGCATCATCGAGATCCGGTACGTCGGTGAGCTTGGTCCAGGGCCACTGCAGGCAAGGACCAAACTGTTCGAGGAAGTGCTTCATGCCGGCCTCACCCCCCGCGGTGCGGTAGGTTTCAAACAAACCTTTTTGCGCCCAACGCAGCCCAAAGCCATGGGTCATGAGGTCATCGATCTGCTCGGTGGTGGCGACGCCGTCTTTGATGAGCCACAGCGCCTCGCGCCACACCGCCTCCAGCAACCGATCTCCGACGTGAGCGGGTATTTCGGCCCGGAGCGTAATCGGCTTCATACCGATATCACTTAACAACGCCTCGGCACGCCGCACTGTCTCCTCGGGCACCGCCTCTGAGGGCACCACTTCGACAATCGGCAGCAAGTAAACCGGGTTATACGGATGCGCGACCAGAATCTGCTCGGGCCGGGCGCTGTCTGCCTGCAGCTCCGAGGGCATAAAGCCCGAAGTCGATGAAGCGACAATCGCGTCCATACTGCAGCTGGCCTGAATCTCGGCCAGTACCGACTGTTTGATCTCAAGCCGCTCGGGGGTGGATTCCTGCACCCAGTCGGCGCCAGTCACCGCATCGGCAATGCTGGCGCAGAGGGTCAGCGCGCCCTCGGGCGGGAGGTGGTCGTAGACTTCCGGGACCCAGCGGCGGGCCTTATCCAACACTTTATTGAGTACCGCTTCGGAATTCGGTGCCGGATCGTGAAAGCGCACCTCCCAGCCGTTCAACAAAAACCGCGACGCCCAGGCCGAGCCAATCACCCCGCCGCCAATAATGGCCGCTGTTGGCATCAGGGCAGTGCCCGCTTGGTCAGCTGTAGCTCGGCGCGGACTTCTTCCGGCGTCATCACCTGCACGCCCATAGCTTCAACAATGGTCACCGCCCGCGCTACCAGCTCGGCGTTGGTGGCAAGGTGGCCTTTTTCAAGCCAGAGGTTGTCCTCAAGCCCCACGCGCACATTGCCTCCCGACAGCACCGCCGCCGACACATAAGCCATCTGATGCCGACCGATCGAGAAGGCAGAATGGATCCAGTCAGAGGGCACGTTATTCACCATCGCCATAAAGGTATTCAGGTCGTCGGGTGCCCCCCAGGGAATGCCCATACAAAGCTGCACCATTACCGGCGCCGGGATCAGCCCCTCGCTCACCAGCTGCTGGGCGAGCCACAGATGACCCGTATCAAAGGCCTCGATCTCGATCCGAATGCCCAGATCCGCCATGCGACTTGCCATGTCCCGCAGCATGCCGGGGGTGTTGGTCATCACGTAGTCGGCCTCGGCGAAATTCATGGTGCCGCAGTCGAGCGTGGCGATTTCGGGCAGGCAGGCCTCGAGGTGCGCGACCCGCTCCGCCGCCGAGACCATGTCGGTGCCCTGCTCGCTCAAGGGCAGTGGCGCGTCAGTGGGGCCAAAAACAATATCGCCTCCCATCCCGGCAGTGAGGTTGATCACCACGTCGGTATCAGATGCCCGAATGCGCTCCACCACCTCGCGGTACAGGTGCACGGCGCGATCTGGGGCGCCAGTCTCCGGGTCGCGCACATGGCAATGCACCACCGCCGCGCCCGCTTTGGCGGCATCAATTGCCGCGGCCGCAATTTGCTTAGGGCTGCGCGGTACCTTGTCGCTGCGGTCCTGAGTGCTACCGGAGCCGGTTAACGCCGCGGTAATGAAAACTTTGTCTCGCATGGCCAGTGGCATGATGTGTCCCCTGATATGTCGTTATGAGTTCTGGGTAACGGTTGGTGGCTTAGGGTGTTTGATGCGCTGCACGGGCCCGATTGACTGCCCGCGCCGTCGACAGGATCTCGTCGCGGTCAATATACACCCCCTGCAGGTGACGCTGACCCGAGCCTGAGAACGCCTTGCGACCGTGCATCACACGTCGATTGTCAAAGCACATGATATCGCCAGGGCCGAGCCGGAAGGTCAGTTCAAAGCGGGGATCATCGGCCAAGGCATGAAAGCGCCGGAGCGCGGCGTAGGCCTCACCCACGTCGGCATCCGGCATATCGGGGAAAGCGCGCACCGGGTAAAACGCCCGAATCGTCGGCACACCCTCACCACCCAGTGGGTCGATGATGGGCGCGGAGAAGCGGTGATCAATACCCGGGCCGCGATTAAAAAAGACCCAGCGCCGGGTGCTCAAAATCTCGTAGTCATCCGGGCGGGTCGCCTTGAGCTCTTCAATGAGCGCGGCGCCATCGGTCAGCGTCGACTCGCCGCCGTCGGCCTCGTTGATCAGGCAGTGCAAAAACTGAAAGCCGGGCGGGATTTCCCTTGTAGGCAGGTCGGTATGCGGGCCCAGCCGGAATCCCGTGTTGGCCGTGGTATTGGTTTTGGCGTCGCCTGCCAGGTTGACGTCGGCTTTCACATCCCACAGCAAGCCAAAGTTACTGTCGCGTACCGGGCCGATGCGCGCGGCGAGTTCGTTGAGAAACCCTGGCTCACTGGGTGCCTGCTCCACCACGCACACGCCCCAGCGCAGCAGGTCGTTGAGCATGTCGCAGAGCGCGTCGTCGTCTTTGAGAACGGCGTTGGCATTACGGCGCGGAGGCGCGGGCAACGTTGAGGCGTTCCAGGCCTCGGGGGCAGGGACCCAGCTCTCGGGTAAATGCTGACCGTCCGCGATGTGGCGGAGCCATCCGGAATGATAGGTGCTGACCACACTCTCACCGGCACCCTCCGGCGCCCAAGTCACGCTTAGATCGCCCGATGCGGTGAGCTCAAACGCTGCGATCTGCATCGCGTCGGATAACTCAGCGGGGTCCATGATGCCTTCGCGAGTGGCGGGGTCGATGCCACCGTGCCCCAGGGTGTTTTCCCGCAGCCAGAAACGATGGCAGCTCAACTGACGGCCATCAGGCCAACGGACAACCAGCGCGTCATCGCCATCGGTGACAGCGGCAATTGGCGAGGCTTCGTACTGATAAAAGTCGGGGGCCAGTAACTCCGAGGAAAGGTCGCGTTGCGTCATCACGATGCACATCTCCCTCGCCAAACCACTGCGGTGGCCGCGTCATTCGCGGTGCCCGGCATGGCGTGTTCTCGTGTCGGGTCCAAGGTGGATGCTCACAATCCATGGCTCCGTAATGGGCGGAAATGTAACCGAAGCGGCTTATAGTGGGAAGAACAATTGACGCCCAAGAGGACTGCGCTGAGAACACGATGTGGCAACACATTCTAGCGACACCCCAATGGACGGTAATGGCGGTCAACGATGCTATATTGCGACGCCTCCTAAGGATGTTGAAAACGCTCAACCGAGCCCTCCGGGCCTCTGCATCACGACTCCGCCGCTCGCGACCGACCGGCGCACAGGACAGCCTCATGAAAAATCTCTGCCGCGTTCTCATTTTTTCTTGTGCCATCGTTACAACAGCGACAGCGCACAGCACCACTGATGAAAACGATGCAATCGCACACTACAGCGACCGCGCTATTGAACTCCTGCGCGATGCGATCAGTCGCGAGACCGCCTACGGGCAAGGGCTGGTGCCGGCCTATGCCGAGTCCCTTAAACAAGTATTTCTCGATGCCGGGTTCTCGCCCGAAGCACTGACCATCGTGCCTTACGGCGAGACGGCCTCACTGGTGGTGCGCTACGAGGGCGACGGCAGCAGCGGCCGCAAACCAATACTTTTTTCCTCCCATATGGACGTGGTGCCTGCCGACCCAGAGAGCTGGCTGCGACACCCTTTTGAGCTGCAAGAGGATGAGACTTTCTTTTATGGCCGCGGGGTACTGGATAACAAGTTTGATGTCACCCTCCTCACCACCCTCTTCATATGGCTGAAAGAGTCCGAGTTTGTCCCCAACCGCGATCTGGTCATTGCCTTCACCGGTGACGAAGAGTCCTTTCAGGAAACCGTTCAACAGCTGGCTCGCGATTACCGCGACCTGGTCGACGCCGAGTATGCGCTGGTTGTTGATGGCGGCGGTGGCGTCCTGAATGACGCTGGAGAAGCCATTCAGTTTCAGGTGGGCTTTGCGGAGAAAACCTACGCGACGTTTTCCATGACTGCCAAAAATCCCGGCGGGCACAGCTCGATGCCGCGGGCAGACAACGCCATCTATGACCTCGCGCGCGCCATTCAGCGCCTAGAGGCTTATACCTTTCCGGTTGAGACCAATGAGATCACGCTGACCTACTTTGCCCGCACCGCGCCACTTCTCAATAACGATGTAGGTGACGCCATGGCCGCACTGGTTGCTGACACGAGCGATGAAGAAGCGATCGCCTTGCTGCGCGCACAGCCCGCATATGTGGGGACCCTTGGCACCACGTGTATCCCGACCATGCTCTCTGGAGGGCATGCAGAAAACGCACTGCCCCGTGCCGTCACCGCGGTGGTGAACTGCCGCATTTTCCCGGGCCATACGCCTGCAGAAATCATGCGAGAGCTTCAGCGCGTTAGCGATAACCCGGATCTCGAATGGAGTGTTGTGGGCGTACCAGTCGCCAGCCCCGCCTCGCCTTTCAATACAGAGGTGATGGACGCGATTGCCGCGTCATTGGAACCGATTCACGGCGCGCTGCCGATCGTGCCAAAAATGGGTTCGGGTACCACCGACGGTGCCTATTGGCGCGCGGCGGGCATACCGAGCTACAGCCTGACCGGCATCTTCATCAACCCTAAAGACAGCTTTGCCCATGGATTAAATGAACGGGTACCTAAAGCAGCTGTGGGTGAGTCGTTGCGTTTCTGGCGAGAGATGGTGCGTCAGCTGGCCAGTGCTGAATAGCCGATCACTCCGGGGCCTGACCACGCAAAAAGTCCGCGACGCGCTCGATCACCTGTTGCTGATAACACTCTGGGTTGGGTCCAAAATGACCGCAATCGCCGCCAATCTCGAGCACCTCAAAACCCAACTGTTCGGCGAACACTTTGTTGGGTTCGGGGTTCACGGTCATATCCCGCGTAAACACCACGGCCAGCACGCTGAGTCTTCCCATCGCCTGTAACTGGGCATCAAAATCTGGACGACCCCGCCGAATATCGTGTTGCGCGGTAGACGCGTTCTGGCTGGCGCGATCGGCAATAGCCGCCGCGTTATCAAACCGCGCCATACCCGCCAGCCACTCATCAAACTGCTCTATTGAGCGCTCGCGGTTCAAATACTCAGGTGTCCAGAACACCATGCCGTCGATTAACGCCAACAGGCGGGCCTTGCGTTCTACTGCCTCGGGGGAATCCTCGGGCAGTGCCAGCACTTCCTGCCAGGCGCGACCCTTCACCCGGTCGTAAAACGTGTACCAGGGCGTACCTTCAATGGGTACAAAGTGCGTGGCGAAGTCCGGATACATCATGAGCCACTCAT
>JAYOUT010000066.1:3118-10469 GCA_038151055.1 Luminiphilus sp. | reverse complement strand
GATCCGCGACTGACCACCCAGATGAAATCGGTGGGCGAAGTGATGGCCATTGGGCGCACTTTTCAGGAGTCGTTGCAAAAAGCCCTGCGCGGACTCGAGGTGGGCTCGGCCGGTTTCGAACCGCGCATGCAGGTGGTGGACGAAGACTCCCGCTCCGAACTGGTCGACCGTCTGACGAACCCGGGAGCCGATCGCATCTGGTATCTCGCAGATGCCTTCCGTGCCGGGTTCGAGCTGGAAGAGATCTACGGCTACTCGGGTGTCGACCCCTGGTTCCTCATCCAGATCGACGACATCGTGCGCTGGGAGTCGCAGCTCTCCGGGCTGACCGCCGAGGGCATTGACCACAGCCTCATGTGGGGGCTCAAGCGCCGGGGCTTTTCCGATAAGCGAATCGCCGATGTGTTGGGCACAACCGAATCTGCAGTGCGCGAGCGTCGGTGGGCACTAGATATCCGGCCTGTCTATAAGCGAGTCGATACCTGTGCCGCCGAATTTGCGGCCTCGACCGCCTATATGTACTCCGCTTACGAAGAGGAGTGTGAGGCGGCACCCAGTGACCGCAAGAAAATCTTGGTGCTCGGTGGCGGTCCCAACCGCATCGGGCAGGGGATCGAATTCGACTATTGCTGCGTCCATGCGGTGCTGGCAATGCGCGAGGATGGCTACGAGACCATCATGGTCAACTGTAACCCTGAGACGGTATCGACCGACTACGACACCTCGGACCGACTCTACTTTGAACCGGTCACGCTGGAGGATGTGCTCGAGATCGTTGCGCTGGAGCAGCCCACCGGGGTGATTGTGCAGTTTGGTGGCCAGACGCCGCTCAAGCTGGCCCGCGCCCTTGAAGCCGCGGGTGTGCCGATTATTGGTACCACACCGGATCAAATCGATCGCGCGGAGGACCGGGAGCGGTTCCAGCAAATGATTCAGGCTCTGGCGCTGCGCCAGCCCGCCAATACCACAGTGCGCAGTGTCGAGGCGGCGGTCGCGGCGGCAGCAGACATTGGGTACCCGCTGGTGGTCCGGCCATCCTATGTCCTCGGCGGTCGCGCGATGGAAATCGTGTATCGCGAGGAAGATCTGCTGCGCTACATGAACGATGCCGTGCGGGTCTCGGAGGACTCACCCGTGTTACTGGATCGCTTCCTCAGTGCGGCGATTGAGGTGGATATCGATGCCGTGAGTGACGGCGAGCAGGTCGTGATTGGCGCCATCATGCAGCACATCGAGCAAGCGGGCGTGCACTCCGGTGACTCGGCCTGTTCATTACCCCCTTACAGCCTGCCGGCCGATGTGCAGGAAGCGATGCGTGATGTGGTGCGCAAGATGGCGCTGGAACTCGGCGTGTGTGGATTGATGAACGTGCAGTTGGCCTGGCAGGACGACGAGATCTATGTGATTGAGGTCAATCCGCGTGCCTCGAGAACGGTACCGTTTGTGTCCAAGGCAGTCGGTGTGTCGCTGGCCAAAGTGGCGGCACGCTGTATGGCGGGTCAAAGCCTCGACAGCCAGGGTGTGACAAAAGAGATCGTCCCGCCCTATTACAGTGTGAAAGAGGCAGTACTGCCCTTTAACAAGTTCCCGGGCACCGACCCGATCTTAGGCCCCGAGATGAAGTCGACGGGTGAGGTCATGGGCACCGGGGAGACCTTTGCCGCGGCCTTTGCCCGGGCGCAGCTGGGCGCCGGCGATGATCCGCCGACCTCCGGTTTGTGTTTGATCAGTGTGCGCGATGCCGACAAGCCGGCGGCGGTGGACGTGGCGAAACGGCTGGTCGCCCAGGGCTTTACGCTGGCAGCCACCGGTGGCACTGCGAGTGCGCTGGAAGTGGCGGGGCTGGAAGTCCGCAAGGTCAACAAAGTGGCCGAAGGTCGCCCGCACATCGTTGATTTGATCAAGAACGACGAAGCCGCCATGATTATCAATACGACAGAGGGTCGCCGCGCCATTATGGATTCGGCTTCGATCCGTGCCAGCGCCGAGCAGCACAACGTGTTTTACACCACGACATTGGCGGCTGCTGAGGCGGTGTGCATGGCGCTGGAGCAGGAGACAGACATCACCGTGCGGCGCCTTCAGGATTTACACGAGAGCATTGCCGTATGAACCGCGTTCCCATGACAGTGCAGGGCGAGCAGGCCCTTAGAGAGGAGCTAGAGCGCCTCAAGAAGGTCGATCGCCCGCGGATCACGCAAGCGATTGCGGAAGCGCGTGAGCACGGCGATCTGAAAGAGAACGCTGAGTACCACGCCGCGAGAGAGCAGCAAAGCTTTGCTGAGGGGCGGATTCAGGAGCTCGAGCACAAGCTGTCACACGCTCAGGTCATCGACGTCACGACCATCCCCGCTACTGGCAAGGTCGTCTTTGGCGTGACGGTGACGCTGATCAATGTCGATGACGATCGCACCGTCACGTACCGGATCGTTGGCGAAGATGAGGCAGACGCCAAAGCCAACCTGATTTCGGTGAACTCTCCCATCGCCCGTGCGCTAGTGGGGAAGATGGAAGGCGATGAGGTTACCGTGAATGCCCCGGGCGGTGACGTGACCTACGAGATCGACGCGGTCGAGCACGTCTAGACTTACTGAAAATCATTCTCATTGGTCGTATGATCCGCGTTTTAGCGCGGGAGCCCTTTGTGGCCGCAACGACCGACACCCTCACACTCTGCACGCTCTGGGATTTGCCGCTCAACACGCCGGCTGAGTTAATCGGATTCACCGAGACCCTGAGCGCGCGCTATCGCGGCAGATTGCAGGAGTTTGGTTTTCATTCGGGCGAGGAAATCTCCTGTCAGCAGCAGCCCGGATTCGGTGCGCCACGGGTTTTTCGAGTGAGCAACGCGACTTACTGTCTGGATCAGGAGTTGGCGGAGCAGGTGCTGGTGCGGCCGGTGGGAGTCTCCTCTGATGCCTAGTGTTTTGCTGGTGGGCACACCCAATTCGGGCAAGACCGCGCTGTTCAACCGGCTCACCGGATTGAATCAGCGGGTTGCGAATTACCCCGGCATTACAGTGGATCTTTCGATCGGGCGTCTCGCGAAGTTGCCTGAACTCGACTTGGTAGATTTTCCTGGCACCTATTCCCTGAGGCCCATCTCGGAGGAGGAGCGGGTCGCCGTGGGGCATTTTGATGCGTCACTCGCTGATCCAGAGGTGCGGCACGTGCTCTGTATCGTCGATGCCACACGTCTGGAGAAAAGCCTCTTTTTCTGTCTGCAGGTGGTTGAGGCCTGCCAGCGTCAAGGACGCCCGGTCACGGTCATCGCCAACATGGGCGACATTCTCAAGCGCCACGGATTGAGTATCGATGCGGAGGGGTTATCACAAGCCATTGGTGCACCCGTTTTGGTCGCATCAGCGCGCACCGGGGACGGGCTCGACGCGATTATCTCGGGTTTGCAGTCTCCGCCTGACAAGACAGCGCCGTCGATCGCCGCGGACGACAACCCGATTTTGGCGAGTGAGGGCGGGGCTGCCGACGATGAACTCTATGCCGAGGCGCATCGCCTCGCGGAGCAGTACGGGGCGCCAGCCGATGAACTGTTGCAGACCCAATCTCGGTTAGATCGATTCTTCCTCGGTTCGCTTTCCGGTGGACTGATTTTCTCACTCATCATGCTGATTCTTTTCCAGTCCATCTTTACCTGGTCAGCACCGGCCATGGATGCAGTGGAGGCCGGCGTCATCGGCCTGGGTGGCTGGATCTTGCCGTTGATCGGCGACGGCGTGTTCGCCGACTTTGTCGCGGACGCGGTGTTCAGCGGGGTTGGTGCGTTTCTGGTGTTTGTCCCGCAGATTTTCGTACTGACGTTTGTCATCGGTCTGCTCGAGGATTCCGGGTATCTCGCCCGTGCCGCTCTGATTTGCCACAAGCCACTGCGGTTTTTTGGTCTGAGCGGTAAAAGCTTTATTCCGATGCTGTCCGGTGTGGCCTGTGCGATTCCTGCCATCTATGCCGCGCGCTCGATCGAATCTCCGCGAGCAAGATTTTTAACCTATGTCGCGATTCCGCTGATGCCCTGCTCGGCGAGATTGCCCGTGTACACCCTGCTGATTGCCATTTTTATCCCGCGAGAGACCCTGTTCGGGGGGCTGATCGGCTGGCAAGGACTGACGCTCTTCGCGATCTACGTTTTCGGCATGGCCGCGGGTCTCATCATCGCAGGCTTGGTCAACCGCTGGTCACCCTCTGAAGGGCAGATGCCCTTCATGATGGAACTGCCGGCCTACCGCATCCCGGCACTGGCGCCCATTGCGAGAAAATCCGTGCAGCGGGCCAAGCACTTTGTCACCAAGGCGGGTGCCGTCATTCTGAGTGTGACTGTTGTGATCTGGATTTTGGGCTACTTCCCGAATCAGGGCGCGGATTTAGGCGGATCCTGGTTGGGCATGCTGGGCCAGTGGATCGAGCCAGTCTTTAAACCGCTGGGTCTGGACTGGCGCTATGGGGTGGCGATTGTCAGCGCCTTTTTGGCGAGAGAAGTCTTCGTCGGAACGCTGGGCACCATCATGGGTATTGAAGGGGCCGAGGACAATATCGTGCCGCTGGTTGAGCAGGTGCAAGCCAGCGCCTTGCCGCTGGGGTCGGGGCTGGCACTGCTGGTCTTTTTCGCCATTGCCCTGCAGTGTGTTTCTACCGTGGCCATTCTGGCCAAAGAGGCCAACTCGTGGAAATTGGCGCTGCGTATGGTGATCGCCTACTTGTGTTTGGCATGGTGTGCTGCGTGGCTGACCTTTCAGGTGACGGCGCTATTTCACTAGCTTCTGGTTCAGTAGCATCTGGTCGCTGGCTGGCATCGCAGTCAGGCGCTCGGTCACGCGAGCGGTTTGTTGCCAAGCGACGCAACGCGATTCGGTCTAACGGTCTCGCTCGTGCTGAAAGAGTTTCAGCTCAGTCAGTATCAATCTCGCGGCCAACCGCAGCGTCAGGTCGTGATGCTCCTTTCGCAGCTGTTCGATCCCTGCTCCGATATCCTCCTGAAGACGCGATGCTTCCTGCTCTGTCATCTGACTCGGCAGGCGCACCTCAAAGTGGCAGTCTGACTCTTGCTGCAGCTCACCATAGACATCGGTTAGTGATGCGATGGCAAAGCTGATCAGCGTGTCATCGGCACCTCGGTCTCTCAGCATCTTGGTTAGCTGTTCCTCAAGATAGAGAAAAGCTTGCCGCTCACGAGTGGGAAATTCGAGTATCTCTGCCATGGTATTGAAGCCGGCTAGCGACCGCGATGGAGATTGGATTTTTTTGGGTCAGCTTTAGGATTGTGACGGAGCAATGTGGCGATGTTGCCGATGCGTTGCACCAGCAGGGCCCCCGTGTGGTCGCAGAGCTCAGTGATAATGATTTCACGCTGATCGCGGTCGCCCACCGACACCTTCACCTTGATCAACTCGTGATCGTTTAGCGCGCGCTCCAGCTCCTCCAACACGGAGGGCGCCAGCCCCTTGCCGGCAACCGTAACGACGGGGCGCAAGGCATGCGCCTGTGCTCTCAGTTGCCGCAACTCTTTACTGCCGGGAGTGCTCGTGCTCGGACTGCTCATGTCAGGACTGCTCGCTAAGGTGATGCGGGATAACGCGGTAAACTCGCCGAGCGGCAAGTGTAACGCCATGCTAGACCTGAGTGGCGCAGCCAGAGGACATTATGGGTAAGAAAAAGTCATCAAGTCGGGCTTGGCTGAAGGAGCACCACGACGATGTCTATGTGCAGAGGGCGCAAAAAGAGGGTTATCGGTCGCGCGCCGTTTATAAGCTGCTCGAGATAAACGACAAGGATCAGGTGATTCGGCGCGGCATGTCGGTACTGGATCTGGGTAGCGCACCTGGCGGGTGGTCGCAGATTGCGGGGCAGATTGTGGGTGACGCGGGCAGAGTTGTGGCCACCGACATTCTGCCAATGGATACGCTACCCGACGTGGTTTTTATACAGGGCGACTTCACCGATCAAGAGACTTACGACCAGGTTCTTGCCGCGCTGGAAGGTCAGCCATTAGATGTCGTTTTGTCAGATATGGCCCCGAATATGAGTGGTCTGCCGGAAGTCGACCAGCCCCGTGCGATGTATTTGGTTGAGCTGGCCACCGAGTTGGCGGAGCGGGCGCTAGCTCCGGGCGGGGCATTGATTGCCAAAGTGTTTCAGGGCGAAGGTTTTGAGGCCTGGTATCGCGAGATCCGCGCGCGCTTTGACCGCGTAGTCACTCGTAAGCCCAGTGCATCGAGGCCACGATCACGCGAAGTTTACGTCGTCGCCTCCGGATTTAAGGGACAAGCCTGAGTCTCTGGGCTGTTTTGGTGAGTACCCAGGCTGATACAGGGGTTGAAATGACAAAAAATGCCCCAACAACCGACGAAATGGCGCGAAAAGTCAGTATTTAGGGGTTTTCGCCCAAAACGTTATACTGTTAGGCCGCGTGCCCTTGGCGCGTCGCAAACCCGAGAGGACTCGTTGTGAACAATATGGCCAAAAACCTCCTGCTATGGCTGCTCATTGCAGCAGTACTGCTCTCGGTGTTTAACAACTTCAATCTCCGAAGTAGCACGGAACAGATCGGGTATTCAGAGTTCATTCGCGAGGTGCAAACCGACCGACTGTCAAAAGTGCTGGTGGATGGGCTGACCATCACAGCACAGCGCAAGGACGGTTCGAGTTTCGAGACCATCCGTCCCATGGTTGAAGATCCCAAGCTGATGGACGACCTGCTGGCCCACAACGTGACCGTTGAGGGTAAACAGCCGGAGCAGCAGTCTGTTTGGACGCAGCTGTTGATCGCCAGCTTCCCGATTTTGCTGATTATCGCCGTGTTCATGTTTTTCATGCGGCAGATGCAAGGCGGCGCAGGCGGCCGCGGCGGCCCGATGAGCTTTGGGAAGAGTAAGGCCAAGCTCCTAGGTGAGGATCAGATTACGACGACCTTCGCCGATGTGGCGGGTGTTGAAGAAGCCAAAGAAGACGTGCAGGAACTCGTGGAGTTTTTGCGCGACCCCGGCCGTTTTCAGAAGCTGGGTGGGCGAATCCCTCGCGGGGTTCTGATGGTTGGTCAGCCTGGAACGGGTAAGACGTTATTGGCCAAGGCGATTGCCGGTGAAGCCAAAGTGCCATTTTTCTCCATATCGGGATCCGATTTTGTGGAGATGTTTGTGGGTGTGGGCGCGTCCCGCGTCCGCGACATGTTTGAGCAGGCGAAGAAGCAGTCGCCCTGCATTATTTTTATTGACGAGATCGACGCCGTTGGGCGCCACCGGGGTGCCGGTTTGGGGGGCGGTCATGACGAGCGCGAGCAGACCCTCAACCAGCTGCTGGTTGAGATGGATGGCTTTGAGCTGAATGATGGGGTGATCGTCAT
>JAYOUT010000066.1:0-3018 GCA_038151055.1 Luminiphilus sp. | reverse complement strand
GCGGCGCAGCCTGCCAAAGCCATGTCAGACGAGACCGCTCTGGCGATTGATAAAGAAGTGCGTAGCATCATTGATGATTGCTACGCCAAGGCGCTTCAGTTGCTCGAGGACAATCGCGACAAGCTCGACATGATGGCGGACGCATTGATGCAATACGAAACCATCGATTCAGAGCAGATCGATGACATCATGGAAGGCAAGTCACCACGGCCCCCCAGCGGCTGGTCCGGTGACGACCGCGGCACACCCCCTGATGAGGGTGAGGCCGAAACAACGGGCAGTCCGATTGGTGGTGCCGCAACCGAGCATTGATTCGCGGTATCCAATTCACGGTTACAAAGTTCTGTTCGTAATCCATGGGTCCACTGATACCGTGCGGGCAGCGCGTGCTGGATCTCAGCCAGCCGCGCATCATGGGCATCCTCAACGTCACCCCTGACTCCTTCTCTGACGGGGGTGAACTCTTCCGCCATCAACGGGTCGATACCGACGCGCTACTGAAGCGGGCAGAAAGCATGGTGTCAGCAGGCGCCGATATATTGGATATTGGTGGCGAATCGACTCGGCCCGGTGCAGAGAAAGTGTCCGAAACGGAAGAATTGGACCGAGTGCTGACCGCAGTGCAGGCCCTCGCCTCACGCATAGAGACGATTATTTCGGTGGACTCCAGTAGTCCAGCCGTCATGCGCGAGTCGGCGAACCTTGGCGCGGGTCTTCTCAATGACGTCAGGGGCTTCAGGCGACCGGGTGCTCTGCAGGTAGCCGCAGAAACAGGGCTCGCGGTTTGCGTCATGCATATGCAGGGCGAGCCCGATACCATGCAGAATCAGCCGACTTACGGCGATGTAGTCGACGATATTTCGGCTTTTTTCAGCGAGCGCCTGGCGGAACTTGACACTGCAGGGGTTGCCCGCGACCGCATCTTAATTGATCCAGGCTTTGGTTTTGGCAAAACGGCTGAGCAGAATTTTGAACTGCTGGCCAAGCTTGAAGCCATGGGTTCGATGGGTATGCCCGTGCTAGTGGGCCTATCGAGAAAATCCATGATCAGCAGTGTGCTGGATCGTGCACCGTCGGAGCGACGTTTTGCCAGCGTTGCCTTGGCCACCATGGCAGTGGAGCGCGGGGCGCGTATAGTGCGGGTACATGACGTTGCCGAAACCGCCGATGCGTTGGCGATGTGGCAGAGAGTGAGTCAGAGCTAGACAGAATGGGCAAACAATTTTTCGGCACCGATGGTATCCGCGGTGCGGTTGGTCTATATCCTGTAACCGCCGACTTTATGCTCAAGTTGGGCTGGGCCGCGGGGCGGGTCTTTGCCGCCCCGGATCGTGGCACGCATGTCCTGATTGGCAAAGATACGAGAGTGTCCGGGTACATGTTTGAGTCTGCATTAGAGGCGGGACTGGTTGCCGCCGGTGCACGGGTAACCTTGCTGGGGCCAATGCCGACGCCTGCGGTTGCGATGCTGACGCGCAGTCAGAAGGCATCAGCCGGCATCGTGATCAGCGCCTCGCATAATGCCTACACCGATAATGGCATCAAGTTCTTCGATGCTAACGGCGCCAAGTTATCGGATGACGTTGAGCTTGAGATAGAGCGTTTGCTCGCTGAGCCTATGCAGACAGTGCCGTCTGCCGAGCTGGGTAAGGCATCGAGAATGGTCGACGCGCCGGGGCGCTACGTTGAGTTTTGCAAAAACACGTTCCCTGAGGCACTCAGTCTGCGGGGTATGAAGCTGATTCTGGATTGCGCTCATGGGGCGACCTATCAGATTGCACCCCAGGTGTTTTCTGAGTTGGGAGCCGATGTAACGGTAATAGGCGCTGACCCTGATGGGTACAACATCAATAAAGAGGTGGGCTCGACTGCGCCGGCGGCCTTGCAGGCAAAAGTATTAAGCGAAGGCGCCGACGCGGGCATTGCTTTCGACGGTGACGGCGATCGCGTCCAATGTGTGGCCGCTGACGGGAGCGTGGTCGACGGTGACGAACTGCTGTACGTCATCGCTAATGATCGTCTGCAGCAAGGCAACGCGCCTGAGGGAGTTGTGGGCACGCTGATGTCCAACCTCGGTATGGAGCAGGCGCTGGCAGATAAAGGCGTCAGCCTGGTGCGAGCAAAGGTTGGTGATCGCTACGTGCTCGAACTGATGAAAGAGCATGACTGGTTGTTGGGGGGAGAGGCTTCGGGTCACATCATCTGTGCCGATCTCACCACCACAGGCGACGGCATTATTGCCGCGCTACAGGTCGTGGCTGCCATGGCGCGGTCGGGAGAGAGCCTGCTGGCACTGAAAAGTGCGATGCACAAGCTGCCGCAAACATTGATCAACGTCACTGTTCCAGAGGGCTTTGTTCTGGAGCAGTCCGATGCAGTGCAGCAGGAGAGCCAGCGCGTGCAGTCACTGCTGGAAGGCCGGGGTCGTCTGGTGCTGCGGCCATCTGGGACTGAGCCTTTGATCCGAATTATGATTGAGGGAGCTGACGCCGCCGAAAACCAGCGGCTCGCCGAGGGCATTGCCGAGGTGATCAGAACCTTGCATTAGTCTGGTTGCGGCGCAGAGACGCGGCCGGTATGATCTCGCGCCCTGTGGGAGTCGCCTGACATCGGCGCAGACAATAGGAAATTTGATGGAACAGATCACGCTCATTGTGCACCTGCTGGTCGCCCTCGCACTGATCGCCCTCATCTTGCTGCAACGCGGTAAGGGTTCTGATATTGGTGCGTCCTTCGGGGCGGGCGCCTCCCAGACTTTGTTTGGCAGTGCCGGAAGTGGCAACGCGCTGACTCGCATGACGGCGTGGCTGTCTGCTGTGTTCTTTGTGAGCAGCTTCGGTTTGGCAGTGATTGCTGATAACCGCACCGCAGATGAGGACGATCTGGGTTTTGAAATTCCCGTGTCTGAGTCGGCGCCGGTCGATCAATCAGACAGCGATGTGCCTGATGTCGATTTCGAATCGGAGGGCGAAATTCCCTTTGATGATGCACCCCCGGCCTCCGGGGAGTAAGTAGATT
>JAYOUT010000065.1:0-10734 GCA_038151055.1 Luminiphilus sp. | reverse complement strand
CGATCGTGGGCGGTGACCAACTCGTCTCCAAGGCCCAAGAGCGCTCTGATGGCGGTGGGAGCGGTAAAGAACAGATTGACTCGGTGTTTGGCAATGACCTGCCAAAAGCGATCGCCAGCAGGGTAGGTCGGCACGCCCTCGAACATGAGTGTCCGAGCGCCAATGGCCAGCGGGCCGTAGACAATGTAGGTGTGTCCCGTTACCCAGCCCACGTCGGCGGTACACCAGTAGGTTTCACCTTCGCGGTAGTCGAATACGTATTTCATCGACATAGCCGCCTGCAACAAATAGCCGCCTGTTGTGTGCAGTACACCCTTTGGCTTACCGGTTGAGCCAGAGGTATAGAGAATGAAAAGCGGGTCCTCGCTGTCCATCCACTCAGGCTCACAGTCATCACCGACAGATGCGGCGGCTTCGTGATACCACAGGTCGCGATCGTCTACCCATCCGATGTCGCCACCGGTCCGTCGGATGACGACGACGCTGTCAACACACTCCACCTGCTGTAGCGCTGCGTCGACATTACGCTTCAGCGGGACCGTCTTGCCGCCGCGCACGCCCTCATCTGCTGTAATCACCAATCGGCACGTCGCATCGTTGATGCGATCTTTAAGGGCTTCTGGCGAGAATCCCCCAAAAACAACTGAGTGGATGGCACCAATCCGGGCACAGGCGAGCATGGCAAAGGCCGCCTCAGGAATCATCGGCATGTAAATGCACACCCGGTCGCCTTTGCCGACACCGCGGCTGCGGAGCACATTCGCGAATCGGCAAACCTGCGCTTTCAATTCCTGGTAAGTAAAGGATTGGCTGTCCGCAGGATCGTCTCCCTCCCAGATAATGGCGGTGTCATGAGCGCGTTGGGGTAAATGGCGATCGATACAGTTAACCGAGACATTGAGTTTGGCGTCGACAAACCAACGTGCTTCACCGGTACTGAGGTCAGACTCGGTCACCTTGGTCCAGGGCTCGCGCCAGTCGAGCATTTCAGCTTGCTGCGACCAGAATGCGTCAGGGTCTTCCAGCGACTGCTCGTAGAGGGTTTGGTAACGCTCCGGGGTGATGTGAGCATCGGCGAAGCCCGCCGGCACGGGATAAGTGGTGGTCTCAGTCATGGCATGATTCCAATCGCACAGGTACGCGATGTTAAGTGACGGGCTGAACCGCAACAACCTTGTTGCTGGCTTGTCCGCGCCGCGCTCCCAAGCGCCTGCAGAGTGTTATTGCCGTCTGTTTGGTCACGGACGCCGCCGCGCTGTGGCAGTGTCGGCCGAGACAGTCGCGGGCTATGATGGTCAGAGCGCACTGCCATCTGACCTTGGGAGCACACGATGGAACAGCCCGATACCAATGCCGTCCGAGAAATCTATTGGCGGGAGAACCGCCGCTGGATGCTCATCTTGGGAGTCATCTGGTTCACAGTGAGCCTCGGTTGCGGCGTGCTCTGGGTAGAGCCTCTGAACCAGATTCAAATCGGCGGCTTCAAGCTGGGATTCTGGTTTGCCCAGCAGGGCGCGATTTACACATTTATCGTGCTGATCTTTGTTTATGCGCGGGTGATGGCGCGCTTGGAGAAGCGCTTGGGTCTTGAGGAGACGGAGGAATGAGTCTCACCGAAACCACCTACTGGATCGTAGGCGCCTCGTTCCTGCTCTACATCCTCATAGCAATCCGATCGCGAGCCGGCACGACACAGGAATTTTATGTCGCTGGCAAGGGTATCCACCCGGTCGCCAATGGGATGGCCACGGCCGCCGACTGGATGTCAGCGGCGTCCTTCATTTCCATGGCGGGACTGATTGGTCTGTCCTATAACGGCTACGGTGGTTCGGTATTTCTGATGGGTTGGACCGGTGGCTACGTTATTTTGGCCATGCTCATTGCGCCCTATCTGAGAAAGTATGGCAAGTTCACCGTGCCCGAATTCATCGGTGACCGTTATTACTCTGACGCTGCGCGCGTCGTCGCCGTGATCTGCCTGATTATCTGCTCGGTGACTTATGTGATTGGCCAGATGAAGGGTATTGGCGTTGCCTTTTCACGCTTTCTGGAGACCGATTACGAGACCGGGTTGTTCTCGGGCATGGTGATCGTCTTTTTCTACGCAGTATTGGGCGGTATGAAGGGAATCACTTATACGCAGATCGCTCAATTCTGCGTGCTCATTTTTGCCTATACCGTGCCCGCTATTTTTATCAGCCTGCAGTTAACGGGTCAGCCGATACCCCAGTTAGGTCTCGGGTCCACGCTCGCTGATGGCAGCTACTTACTTGAGAAACTGGACCGCACGCTACTCGATCTGGGCTTTCAGGAGTACACAACCTCTGTGCGTGGGAGCACGCTGAATATGGCGGCCTTCACAGCGTCGCTCATGATTGGCACGGCGGGCTTGCCTCACGTCATCATCCGTTTCTTTACGGTGCCAACGGTACGTGCTGCCAGAACGTCTGCGGGTTGGGCGCTGGTCTTTATCGCTATTCTTTATACCACCGCGCCAGCCGTGGCGGCGATGGCGCGGCTCAACATTATTCAGACGCTGGAGCCTCAGCCGGGACAACACCTTGCTATCGAGGAACGCCCGATCTGGTTCAAGAACTGGGAGCAAACGGGGTTACTGGGCATTGAGGATAAGAATGCCGATGGCCGTATCCAATACTCCGCGGATCCTGAGCAAAACGAACTGGTGACTTTGGACAATGATATCTTGGTGCTGGCCAATCCGGAGATTGCTCAGTTGCCGAACTGGGTGATCGCATTGGTGGCCGCTGGTGGACTGGCGGCTGCGCTGTCGACGGCAGCGGGGCTGTTGCTCGCGATCTCGTCGGCGATTTCACATGACCTGCTCAAACGCACGTTGATGCCCGACATCTCCGAGCGGCAGGAATTGATGGCCTCCCGACTGGCCATGGCCGCTGCTGTCTTGGGGGCGGGTTACCTTGGGTTGAACCCTCCGGGGTTTGCCGCCGGGACGGTTGCACTTGCCTTTGGCCTTGCTGCAGCGTCTCTGTTTCCGGCGCTATTACTGGGTATTTTCTCAAAGAGAGTGAGTCGGGAGGGTGCCATCGCCGGGATGCTTGCGGGAATTGGCGTTACGCTGGCTTACGTTTTTCAGCACAAGGGCTTGATGTTCATACCCGGCACAAGCTTTCTGGGAGATCTACCGCCTAACTGGTTCCTCGGTATTGAGCCCAACGCGTTTGGCGTTGTGGGTGCGGCTGTGAATTTTGCAGTCACGCTCACTGTTACACGTTTTACAGCGTCTCCGCCCGAGTCAGTGCAGCGATTAGTTGACGATATTCGGGTGCCGGCGGTGCCGCGCGAGATCTAAGTGGCCGCGACCTGAATGTTGTCGATGAGACGCGTTTTTCCCAGTCGCGCCGCAACGAAGAGGGCGCAGTCTTCGGTGATGCGTTCAAGTAAGCGCAGATCTGCCAAGGCACGCAGCTCGAGGTAATCCACGTCGAACCCAGCCTGCTCAAGCGCGGTCGTCGCCGGCGTCAGCACTGGCGCGACGTCTGCCGAACAATCGGCTTTGAGCTTGCTGGCACAGTCGCGCAAAGTTTGCCAGAGGAGCGGGGCGGTTGCGCGCTCTTCGTCGGACAAATATTGATTACGTGAGCTGAGCGCCAATCCATCCTCTGCTCGCTGGGTCGTGCCGCTCCGAATATCGATCGGTAGCCCAAGGTCTTCAACCATTTTTTTGATGATCAACAGTTGCTGAAGATCTTTCTCGCCGAAGATGGCAATGTCAGGGCGGACCAGTTCGAACAGCTTATAGACCACGGTACAGACGCCGTCGAAATGACCCGGCCGGTTTTTACCGCACAGCCCGTCGCCCAGCCCCGGGACGTGGATCGCGGTGTGCGTCTTGCTGCCATGAGGGTAGATGTCCGACTCGCGAGGAGTGAACACCACATCGGCACCGATCTTATCCAGCGCTGACAAGTCGGCATCGAGGGTTCTCGGATAGCTATCGAGATCCTCACCCGCAGCAAATTGCATGGGGTTCACAAAGATTGAGACCACGACCTTGGCGCCGGTTCCGAGCGCCTGTGTTACCAATGCCAGGTGGCCCGCGTGCAGATTGCCCATCGTCGGTACAAATGCGACCCGCTCAGTCTGCGCCCGGAGCGGTTCGAGGTGGTGTCTGAGTGCGGTGGGATCCTGGGCAACGATCATGGCGGATGCCTATGAGTAGGTGTGCTCGTCCCTCGGATACTCACCGGATTTGACCGCGTCGACAAAAGCCTTGAGTGCGGCCTGAATTGACGGAGCGCCATCCATGAAGTTCTGTACGAATTTGGGCGCCGATTCGGTCATGCCCAGCATGTCGTGCAGGACCAGCACTTGCGCGTCGGTACCGCTGCCAGCACCAATGCCAATCACTGGAATATCGAGTTTTGAGGAGATATCAGCTGCCAATTCGGCGGGTATGCACTCGAGCACCAGCAGGCTGGCCCCGGCATCTTGGATTTCCACCGCGTCGGCCAGAATCGATTTGGCCTCTTTTGGCGTGCGACCCTGCACGCGGTAGCCGCCGAAGACATTCACCGACTGTGGGGTCAGGCCAAGGTGTGCACAGACAGGAACACCCCGCTCAACCAGCCGGTGGATGCTATCGCTGAGCCATGTACCGCCCTCGAGCTTCACCATTTGCGCCCCGGCCTGCATCAGCCGGGTACTGGCATGCAACGTGTCGTCAGAGTTTGAGAAGCTCATGAACGGCAAATCGGCCACAATCAGTGAATGGGGTCTGGCTCGCGCCACACACTCTGTGTGGTACGTCATGGCGTCAAGCGACACGGGGATGGTGGTCTCATGCCCCTGCAGCACCATACCCAATGAGTCACCCACCAGTATGGTCTCTGCGCCCGCCTCGCTGGCAAGGCGGGCAAAAGTCGCGTCATAAGCCGTGATCATCACGAATTTGTCACCCGACGCTTTCATGGCGTCCAGAGTGCTAATGGTGATGCGCTTGTTCATTGTGTCGACTCCCGACGGGTAGCGGCTGCGAGATGATCAGCCAAAGAAAGTGGGATTGAAATAATGGCGGCCTTTCTTGATGTTCAGCATGTAATCCACCAGCTGCTCATAGTCCCTGTCGCCTTGGGCCAAATCCATTTCGTTGGCGTTTACGATCAGCAGGGGCGCGGCATCGTAGTAAAGAAAGAACTCGCTGTATACCTCGTTGAGTTGCTCTAGGTATTGCCTGTCAATGAGACGTTCGGCATCGATACCTCGGCGCTCAATGCGCTCCAACAGTCGATCAGGACTGGCTTGAAGATAAATGACCAAGTCGGGTGCCGGTGCGTCAACGCGCATTTTTTCGAAGACCTTCTGGTACAGCACATATTCATCGGGCTCGAGGTTGACCCGAGCAAACAACGGATCTTTTTCCAGCACAAAATCTGCAACGCGCGCCTGACCAAATAATTCGCGTTGCTTTAATTCGGTGATTTTCTGTACCCGCTGAAAGAGAAAAAACAGCTGGGTTGCCAAGGCAGTTTGCTGCCGATTTTGGTAAAAGCGCTCCAGAAAGGGGTTGAGCTCGGCTTCTTCCAGCAGCAGATCATGATCGAAGGTATCTGCGATACGGCGGGCCAGAGTGGTTTTGCCCACTCCAATGGGGCCCTCGACAGCGATATAGCTCGGTATTGCCCTGCCGCGTAGAGAGATACCAGATGAGGCTGTCTGCTCCGGCAAGCTGATCTCTCCTGCGTCCGTCAACATCCGGGAAACTCGCACAATACGCGAATCTCTTGGTCTGCGCATTGTGCCTGTAGCTGTCCCAGCGCGCCCTGTCCGGGTAGTTCAAACTGCGCTCCCAAAAGCTCGATGAGAGGGTCGAGTACGAAGCGCCGTTCATGAGCCCGCGGGTGCGGTATGACCAACGAGTCGGTGTGCATTTTCAGATCGTCATAGATCAGCAGATCCAGATCTATACAACGTTCCCCCCATTTTCTTTTACGTTGACGCCCCATTGCGTCCTCGGTCGCAAGCAATAACCCCAGCAGCGCATCAGGCGCTAATGAGGTGGCGAGCGTCACCACCGCGTTGAAAAAATCTGGTTGGTCTTGGGGGCCATGAGGGGGTGAAACGTAGACGCTGGAGGTGGCGGTGATGGCAAGTTCAGAATGCTGCGCGAGATTGTAATGAGCGGCCGTGAGTTGCTCCAAAGGGTCACTGATATTGGCACCTAGCCCGACCATGACCTGATTCATGCGTTGCGGGGCCTGCGACGGGGTCGTGGCCGACGCCTTGCTGAATCGTCTCGTCGCTGACGCGCACTTCCTACCAGCTCCGGGTGTTGTTTTTGCGCTGCGGCCCAAAACTGACTGCATTGGTTATCCAAGTCATGGGTCTCTTCGCGAAGCAAACGGAGATCGAATGCCGCACGGAACCAACGATGCGCGAGCAAATCCTTCACTTTTTTGGGTTGCATCCGCTCGAGTCTGGGCTGCAGATCCCAGATGTCCCTCATGGCCAGTGAGAACCGCTTGGGAATAGCGAGGTACTGGCAAGCCGCCGCGACGATTTGCTGGCCGGCAGCGTGCATCGCGGGAATCGGTGACTCACCCCGATCAGAAAGCTGGCGGGCCGTTTGTTCAGTTGCCGGCCAATAAAGCGCTGCCAGCAGAAAGGCAGGGGTCACTGGGCGCTCATCGGCAACACGTTGGTCGGTGTTACTGAGGGCGAGCATTCGTAGCGAGTTCGCATGTTGACTGTCCAATGCGTCGGTAACGCCTTCTCCCATCAGATGGGTGATTAGCCCAAATTGTTGCAGCAGCGAAAAAGTCGGTGCGGAGTAGCCATTCATGAAGAGCTTTAACCATTCATCAAATAGTCTCGCGGGGGGGATGTCGCGCAGCAAATGTCCATGCGTAGCGATGGCCGCGGCAGTGTCTGCTGCCAGCTCAAACTGCAATCGAGCGCCAAATCTGAGTACACGCAGCATACGCACCGGATCTTCTCGATAGCGGTCTGCCGGGTCGCCAATGATTCGGATGATGCGTTCGGCAACATCGGCGCAGCCACCAAGATGGTCGATCAGTTGATGCGTTGAGGTGTCGTAGTACAGCGAATTAATCGTGAGGTCGCGCCGTTGAGCGTCCTCTTTCAACGTGCCATAAACGTTGTCTCGTAGCAGTCGCCCGGATTGACTTGCCTGAGCCGCCTGGCCAGAGGGATTGGCTTCGTGACCCCGTCGAAACGTGGTGACCTCGATAATTTCCCGACCCGCGCGAACGTGCACAATCTGAAAGCGTCTGCCGATAATTCTGGCGTTGCGGAAGCACTGTTTTATCTGCTCCGGAGTGGCATCTGTGGCGACGTCAAAATCTTTGGGTCGATTGCCGAGCAGAAGATCACGGATGGCTCCGCCCACCACATAAGCCTCGTAGCCGTGTGTTTGCAGTCTCTCGACGACTTGCAGTGCGCCGGGCGAAAAATCCTCGCTGGCGAAACGAGTCTTTTCTAGCGTCTCAGTCAAAATCGGGCTACCGGCTGCGTCGGCAGAGAGGTGCCGCTATGTGGGGCTAATGTGGAGGGTAAGCAAAAGGGCGAAAAAAAAGGCTTCCCATAACGAAACATGGGGAAGTCTCCTTCCCCACCCAGGTCCGTTATGACATCGTTTTTTTTATTGGGCCAGTTATTGTTATTTCGGCTCTGCGGAAAATACAGCAGGGCACATGCCACTTCGTAAAAAACCTTTAAAAACATTCATTTGTCCAGTTTTTGACCGGTTTTGTCGATGTTGCGCCCGGCATAGTGTTACAGATTTGCACTTCAGTGTTACAGATTTTCACTTTTATATCAGCTCTTAGGCGCGCTTTTGCTTTTGCCGTGGCAGGCCAAATCGCTGTCTCCGTTCCCACAGGCATTTTCTACTGATACCGAGTTTCTGTGCCAATTCTGTCTCGTTCATCGCATCCTGATGCTCCAGCACGAATCGCTGAAAGTAGTCTTCCAGCGACAGTTCCTCGGCGGCGTCGGGGGTGGAGTCGGGGGCGTCAGCGGATACGCTTGGCTGATTCGCCTCTGTCGGCTTCGCTTTTCTGATGGCGGAGGGTGCCGCAGCGGTCGACAGGCTAACTTGCAGCGTTGGCCCGGTCGACATGACCAGCGCTCGCTCAATCACATTTTGCAGTTCCCGAACGTTGCCCGGCCAGTGGTGCTGTGTCACTAACGTCTCACTGGCCTTTGATAAGGGTTTTGCTGGGGTGCCCAGCTTATGTGCCTGTTGCTGGATGAACCAGTTGGCCATGGCGAGCACGTCGTCGCCCCGCTCGCGCAGCGGCGGAATATCCAGTCTGAGGACATCGATGCGATAAAAGAGATCCTGTCGAAACTCGTTTCTGCTGGCGAGTGCGCCAAGGTCGCGGTGGGTGGCACAGATCAGGCGCGCATCCACTTTCTTGCTGGTCACCGAGCCGATGCGACGAATCTCACCTTCCTGCATAAAGCGGAGCAGACGCGCCTGGGCCGCCAGCGGCAGTTCGCCAATTTCGTCCAGGAACAATGTGCCGCCGTCTGCGGCTTCGATAAGGCCCACGCGATTACTGGTGGCGCCCGTGAAGGCCCCTTTCTCATAGCCGAACAACTCCGATTCGATAAGCGTGTCCGGAATAGCGGCGCAGTTAACGGTGATGATAGGACGGTCGGCTCTGGCGCCAATGCGGTGAACCTCCCTCGCTGCCAGTTCTTTACCGGTTCCCGTCTCGCCGACAATCAGAACAGTGGAGTCGGTTTGGGCGACGCGCTCGATCTGATCTTGCAGCGCTTGCATCGCTGCACAGGATTCGCTGATGTAATGCGATTGTGCGCGATCGCCCGATGCGAGCTGCGATTGCTGCTGACAGAGATCATGTAGCCAAGCCGCAATGGCGGCCGGGGGTGCTGCGCGATCGAAGACGTCTATGGCTCCGGCCTTGGCGGCCTGCATGATTTGCCGGGTATCGTGAAGGGGTAGTAAACCCGCCACAGGTGCAGGCCAAATAGATCTGCTGAGCTGGGCCAAATGGCTGGCCAGAGGGTGCTGGCCTAACACCACGACGTCGGCATTGGGGCGCCAACCGCTGATCTGCTCGACCGTCGGCGGGTCGGCGCTGTCCAACTGAACGCCCAAGTCACTTAACTGTTGACATAGCGCGTCGCGGAAATCGGACTCGTTCTCTATGAGATGAACTCGCATAAAACCTCGGCGATGGCGTTGACGTGAGACAGAATGAAACGTTACCGCACTCGTGTCACTGTGCGAGTGAAAAAGTAACACATTGTGTCAACGGGCGAGTTACGGATGCAGGGTCCAGTGCGCTATCGCGAAGTCCAGTATCTCGTCGTTTTTGCGCGCCGAAGTGGGCGGAGCGGGCTGACAAAGATGCGTTAAACAGTCACGCAGATTGTCTGCGGTGCGCGCCAGATCCAATGCCGGCGCACCGTTTTGTTTACTCAGCTTGTTGCCGTCGATGTCACGTATCACCGCGATGTGACCGTAACAGGGTGATGTCTGACCCAGAAGCTGCATTAACCAGCGCTGCCGGTGGGTTGAGTCCAGAAGGTCGGCGCCTCGCACGATATGGGTGAAGTGCGGCTGCGCATCATCGACTGCTGCAGCCAGCTGGTAAGCGAACAGTCCGTCGCGGCGCCTGACAATGAAATCGGTGACAGTTTTTTCAGGGGTAACGGGCTGCATGCCCTGAAATCGGTCTGCAAACCCGGCCAGCTGGGCACTATCAAAGTTCACCCGCAAACTGTGCGGCTCTTCATCAGAAATAGCGTGTTGCTCGCAACGCTGGCCGCAAGTGCCCTGATCGCTGAGGGTCGACCGCGTGCATCGACAGCGAAACAGGGTCCCTGTTTCTGCCAGCTGCTGCAGCGCGCGATGATAAGCATCACTTGACTGTGATTGATACCTTACAGCGCCATCCCAATGCAGGCCGTGCGCTGACAATGCCTCGGTAATCTGGCCAACGCTACCTGCCACCGCTCTTGGAGGGTCAATATCGTCAATGCGCAGCACCCACGCACCGCCTGCGCGCTTGGCATCCAGAAAGCTTGCAAGGGCGGCGACCAATGAGCCTGCGTGAAGCGGGCCGGTGGGCGAGGGCGCGAAACGCCCTCGATAAGCTGTGATGTCAGAGGCGGTCAGAGAGGTGCTCAACCCAGCTCCTGGCGCTCCTTAATCTCGGCGAGCGTTTTGCAGTCGATGCAGAGTGTGGCGGTGGGCCGCGCTTCCAATCGCTGGATGCCGATTTCGATCCCGCAGGCGTCGCAGTATCCATAGTCGTCGTTTTGCAGGCGATCTAGCGTCGAGTCGATTTTTTTGATCAGCTTGCGTTCGCGATCGCGCGTGCGGAGCTCAAGGCTGAACTCCTCTTCTTGCGTGGCGCGGTCTGCGGGGTCAGGGAAGTTAGCGGCCTCGTCCTTCATATGGGAAACGGTGCGTGTCACTTCATCGACCAGTTCCCCACGCCAATTCAACAAAATGCCGCGGAAGTGCTCGAGTTGCTCGTCGTTCATGTAGCTCTCGCCGCGCCCCGGTTTGTACGGCTTGAAGTCGTCAAACTTCTGAATCTGCCCAACGGCTCGGGCGAGTTTTGCAGGCGCCTTTTTGGCCGCTGATTTTTTGGCAGGTGCTTTCTTGGCTACCGCTTTCTTTGCGGGTGCTTTTTTCGTTGCGGCTTTCTTTACGGGCGCTTTTTTCGCGACGACTTTCTTGGCTGCGGCTTTTTTAGC
>JAYOUT010000064.1:0-10981 GCA_038151055.1 Luminiphilus sp. | reverse complement strand
GCGCGCGCGTGGCAGTAGTAGAAGAAGCCGCCCTGGGCGGCACCTGCGTTAATGTCGGCTGTATCCCCAAAAAGCTGTACGTTTACGCGAGCGAATATGCCGCAGCATGGCGGCAGGCACAGGGATTTGGCTGGGGTGCAGAGAACATCACCTTTGATTGGGCCACGCTCCGCGACAACAAGACCAAAGAGATTGCACGACTCAACGCGATTTATCAGCGCCTGCTTGAAGCTCCCGGGGTCGACATTATTGAGGGCCACGGTGTGCTCGCTGGGCCTCAGGAAGTTGTGGTGGGAGACTCCCGCTACCGCGCCAAAAAAATTCTGCTGGCTACCGGTACCTGGCCCGCCATGCCCGATATTCCTGGCGCTGAGCTGGCCATCACCTCCAACGAAATTTTCGACTTAGCTCAGCTGCCCAAACGACTGCTGATTATCGGGGGTGGTTACATCGCAACCGAGTTCGCCAGTATCTTTGCGGGTCTTGGCACCGACGTTGTGCAGAGCTATCGGGGGGAGCTGTTTCTACGAGGCTTCGACCGCGATATTCGCCTGTTCCTGGCAGAGGAGATGCGCAAAGCCGGCGTTGATTTGCGCTTTGATCATCACGTGACCGCGCTCACGTCGAGTGCCACTGGCGCAGTAGCGGCAACGCTCTCTGACGGTGAAGAAGTCTTTGACGCGGTGCTATGCGCGACGGGCCGCAGACCCAATATCGCTAACCTGGGTCTTGAGCACACGGCGGTGACACTCAATGAATCCGGATATGTGATCGTTGATGAGCATTTTCAAACCGCCGAGCCCAGCATCTACGCTCTGGGCGATATGACCGGTGGCTGGGAGCTGACACCCGTGGCGATTGGTGAAGCCATGGCATTCGCGCAAACCCAGTTTGGCGACACATCCTGCACCATGAACTACGACAACATTCCCACCGCGGTTTTCAGTCAACCACCGATTGGCACCGTGGGCTTGACGGAAGAGGAAGCCGAGGCGAGAGGTCACGCAGTCGTTGTCTACGAGTCATCATTTCGCCCCCTCAAGCATACCGTCAGTGGCAGTGACGAGCGGACGCTGATGAAGCTGATTGTCGATGCGGAAACTGACCGGGTATTGGGAGCACATATGGTGGGCGCTGACGCTGGCGAAATCTGCCAAGGACTGGGAATTGCGCTGAAGATGGGCGCGACCAAGGCAGATTTTGATCAAACGGTAGGGATTCACCCCACCGCAGCGGAGGAGTTCGTCACCATGCGTGTTCCCCGCGGCTAGCGATGGAGCTCGGCGCCTTTGAACTGGTGGTGCTGATTCTTGCCGGATTGGCGGGCGGCTTTATCAATGTGATGGCGGGCGGAGGGTCAGTCATTACCGTACCGGTGATGATTTTGCTGGGCGTCCCGGGCCCAGTCGCCAACGGCACCAATCGCCTGCCTATTCTCGTTCAAAATATCAGCGCATCTTTGACCTACCTCCGCCATGGCGTACCCCATGCGGGCCTCATGGTGTCGCTGTCTTTATGCGCGATTCCGGGCGCCGTCGCCGGGGCGCTGGTAGGTGTTCAGATACCTGCCGCGGCTTTTAACCTCATCCTCGCAGGGGTGATGGGTGGCGTGCTGCTACTCATGCTGACCGGCACCGGAGCAAGCCTTCCCGCTGTTGATCAGGTGTCGCGAACCCGCAAGCTTTTGGGACACACCCTGATGCTCGCTGCGGGCTTTTGGGGCGGTTTCATTCAAATTGGCATGGGCTTCATCCTGCTGCCCATCCTCAACAGGGTACTCGGCCTTGATTTGGTCGCCGCCAACATCCACAAAGTGTTCATCATTCTGACTTACACGCTGTCGGCACTGTGGGTATTTGGCAGCCAGCTCGAGTTACTCTGGTGGATCGGCGCCGTGATGGCGATCGGGAATGGCTTGGGCGGTTGGCTTGGCGCCAGACTCACGCTGGCTGGGGGCGAGCGCGTCGTGCGTTGGGCCGTGATTGTTGCCATCACCGGTATGATCGTGAAACTGATATGGTTCCCCTGAGACATCCAGCAAGGAGTGGCAACATCATGATCTTTTCGCGCACATCGGCCCGCCTGATGGCGGCGGTCCTGCTCTCTGTCGCTGTGATGGGTTGCACCTCGATGCAGGTCGAAACGGATTCAGCAGATCGATTCGCCAATAAGGGCTATGCGTCCTTCAGTTGGCGAACAGAAATACCCACTGGGGTGCCGGCATCAATGGAGTCTCTCTATCAGCTCTCAACCACGGTACGCGAAGTTGTGGCAGTAGAGCTCGAGAAAAAAGGCTATCGGTATCAGGCATCCGGCGGTGACTTTCTCGTGAGCTACGCCTTCGGATCCAGACTTGAAGGGGGTGTGGAACCCGAGCCGAATTTTGGTCCTTCCAGCTCAGTGATCAATCGCAGTCCTGACCCAGCCGCGATGGACAATGCCTATGCGCTGAGCGGGCCGCGTGAAGTAGCCAGCTTAATGCTCAGTTTTGAAGATGGCGGTAACCTCGCGCCAGTCTGGTCTGCCCGCATCAGTCAGGTGGTCGAGAACCAAAATCAGCCCGACCTCGACAAAGTGCGGCGCAAGCTGGAGCCCGGTGTGGCAAAGGCGCTGCGCGTGCTGCCCAACGCCGTCAGCCGCTAGCGGTGTAAACCTCAGGATTGGCGCAGTAGTCCAGTCTGTCGCCCGCCATCCCGGCGTGAAGGTTCTCAAGCGCCCGATTCACCATAGCCCAGCGCGTCGAATCGGTCGCACTGCCCACATGAGGTAACAGCACGGCGTTGTCCATCGCCAAAAAAGCGTGCTGGGGTGGCAGCGGCTCTTGCTCAAAGACATCGAGCGCCGCGTTGAGGCGACCACTCCGTAGCTCCTCGATAAGCGCCGCCTCGTCCACTAATAGGCCTCGCCCGGTATTGATGAGCGCCGCACGCGAGGGCATGCTGGCCAGACGGCGCCGGTCGGCAATGTGCGTTGTTTCAGCGGTTAAAGCGGTGTGCAGGGAGACAATATGGCTACCCGCAAAAACCTCGTCGAGGGAGACCATCTCAACGCCCTCAATATACTTTGGCGTCCTGTTCCAACCCAGAATCTTGCAGCCAAAGCCTCTAAGACGCCGTGCCACTGCCTCACCGATAGGACCCAATCCCACCAAACCCACCACTGACTGACTCAGGTCCGTTCCCAGCAACAGGTCCGACTGCCAGCCCTGACTCCAATGGCCACCTCGCATCCAGCGGTCGGCTTCAGCGATACGTCGCGTAGCGGCCAACATGAGTCCGACCGCCAGATCTGCCGTGCTGTCTACCAGCACACCGGGGGTATGACCGACCGGGATGCCGGCACGCGTCGCGGCCGCCACGTCTATATGATCGACACCAACCGAGATAGTGGAAATCACCTTCAGATCAACCGCCCCCTGAATCAGCCGCTCGGTAATTGGCGTCGATAAGGCACAAAGCAACCCCGACGCATCACGCAGTCTCTCACTCAGCAACGTCTCGGGCATCGCCCCGCTGTCAGACCACGCCAACACCTCATAGTGCTTTTCTAACGCCGTCAAAATCTCCGCGGGTAATCCGAGCGCCACCACGCACTTATCTTTCACCGTAACGCCCCTTCCTCCTCAGTGGATATTGGCTCGGTCTGTAATCTCATGCCGTACGTCACAGACCATGCAACGACCAGCATCACCACCGCTCCCGTCCCTAACCACGCCAACTGAAATCCGCCCTGCGCCAATAGGGCCGCTGCAACCAACGGACCGGCAATGCGACCGAACGCGGCCGATGAAGCTGTCACGCCAAAAAAGCGGCCTCGTGAGACAGGAGAAACCAGGTGACTGGCGATGGTATTCATGACGGGCAAACAGAGCGTTGCCGCAGAGAAAGCGAGCAGGCCTAGCGCGCTCATGGCCCACATACCGGATGCAGCGGCGGACAGAAGCAGAGACGCGCTAAAACACAGCGCCGCGCCGCGCAGCACCCACAGTGCGCCAAACCGGTCGGTCATACGACCCAGCAAATTGCCTTGGGTGAGCACCATGACGACACCCACCAAACCAAAAAACAGTCCGACTTCTCGGGCCTGCCAGTCCAGACCGTTGGCTACCCAGAGTGGGAATAAATAAACCGAGGCACTCACAGCGCAGGTATGGAAACCAAATTGCACAATAAAAAGCTTTAGGCCCGGACGTTGAAGAGTGGTGCCGAGGGACACATTTTTGTCCCCGTCGTCTTGTGACGCATCACCAACTGGCCGAATCCGGCCTCCAGGCAGTAGCACTGCGGCCAGCAAGCCGGCCAACATCGACAGGATACCGGCCACCAGGCAAGGTAGCGCGAAGTCGGTCTCACTGCGCGACAACACGCCACCGATCACTGGCCCGAGAATCAAACCGATACCGAAGGCGCGGCCGATAAGGCCCATCGCCCGCGACCGTTGATCAGGAGTGCTGGCATCCGCAATCAGCGCAGTCGCCACAGGCACACCGCCTGCCATCATGCCGGCAACCGCCCGGGACAAATAAACGAGCCAGAGAGAATCAGCGACTGCCAGCACAAAGTGGGACATCGCGCCGCCCAAAAGACACAGGCTGAGAATCGGCCTTCGACCAAACCGATCAGAGAGACGGCCCCATACCGGCGCGACAATCGCGGCGGCGACACTGTAGGTGGCGAGAATCAGCGCAATATCGTCGGTGCCGCCGCCGAGCTGGGGAGATAAGAAAGGCAGTATCGGTATGACAATACCGAAGCCGATTAAGTCGACGACAATGACAAAGAACACCAGCCACGCCAGTGACTGTTGGCGGGCCCGATCGATGAGCCGGGTCACGATTCAGTCCAGCGATGCGTCTCGGGTAGTGTGATGTCGAATAAGTCGAGCGCTCTGGCTACGCTCTGCGTCACAAGCGCTTCAATGGAGTCTGGTTGGGTATAAAAAGCGGGCACCGGTGGCGCCACAATCGCGCCCATCTCGGTGACGGATACCATATTCCTGAGGTGCCCTAAATGGAGCGGCGTCTCCCGGACCATGAGGACCAGCGGGCGCCGCTCTTTCAACACGACATCAGCCGCGCGAGTCAGTAGGGACGCCGTGACGCCCGACGTAATTTCTCCGAGCGTGCGAATCGAGCAGGGGGCCAGTAGCATGCCTTTTGTACGAAAAGAGCCACTGGCAATCGATGCCCCGACATTTCGCACGGGGTGCCAAACATCAGCTAACTGACGAATATCATCGACCGAGCAATCCAATTCATGATGGACCGTCAGCTCGGCGGACTTACTCATGATGAGGTGCGTTTCGATCGAGGTGCCCTGTAGCAACTCCAGTGCGCGCACACCATATTGCACGCCCGATGCGCCACTAATGCCGACAATAAGCCTATCCAATGGAACGCTTCCCCAGCCGGGCGGCAAAGGTGGCGCAGGCACGCATCACCGCCTGCTGCGACAGCCTCGGCGCTTCAGGAGGCATTTTTCATCGCCTCCAGCATCGCCATCATCCGCTCGTGCACTTTGTTGACCGCCTTCAACGGACGGACCATCACCTTGAATTCAACGATGTGATCGCCGCTGATTCGAATCAGGTCAATGCCGTTGACATGGATATCATCGACCTTGCATTCAAACTCCAGCATCGCCGAATCGCCGTCACGGATCTCTCTGACGTAGCGGAAATCTGAGTCAAAAACCTGGCCAGCGGCACTGAGATAGAGAAAGGTAATATCCCGGCCCTGTTGTGGGGTGTGAACAACAGGCGACCAAAACACACAGTCAGGTGAAAGCAGCTCGTAGAGATCCTCAGTGGTGCCCCCCGCCATCATGCTGTGCCAGCGGTCAATCGGATGCTGCGACGCCGTATCCATCATTTTCCTCTTTTGGTCAGGGTGTGAGTGGTCGGGGTCTCTGAGGCAGAGTCCATCACATGGCCCTGCTGCAAATCCCGCTGTGCGGCAAGCCGTAATTCGTAGGCCTGCTGACCACGAAATCGCTCGGCACGCCGGACCTGCAGCTGATACTTGCGCCTGCGATGCAAGGTGATTAACCGTTGAAATCGCTCCCGATCCTCCTCGCCGGATAGCCATGCCTCTACCTGCGCGATATCAATACCGAGGCGATAAGCGATACGAGAAGGACGAATGCGGTGCACGTGAAACTCTGCCACCAGATCAATCTGCTGATCGGGTGTCAGGGTGCACTCGCAGGCATACCCCATAGGGGGATTGGGTCGCCGACTGTCAGACGTCTGCATCATTCACTCTGTTTATCTATTCTGCGCCATCGTGCAATCACTGCTACACACTGACGCTCGACCGGTATTGTGACATAGCACTCGCGGCCATGATCCTGCGATACTCTACTGCAATTCCAATGCACTGGGCTGGCACGGGCTGCATCACCACGCAACGCACGAGGCCGCGTTGGATAACATTGTTGAAATAGGATGTTACGACCCCGTGAGCACTCAGCGGATCAATGACCCCAACTCACTGCGGCGCACCAAGATCGTCGCCACGATAGGCCCGGCGAGCCAAAGCCAGGACATGATTGGACGGCTGTTGGGTGCCGGGGTCGACGTGTTTCGGCTGAACTTCAGTCATGGCGCGCAGGCAGATCACGCTCTGGTCGCCAAACACATCCGTAAACAGGCTGGGCACCATGGCCGCTACGTCGGTATTCTCGCAGATCTTCAGGGACCCAAGATTCGCATCGGCGGTTTTGCAGAGGGATCAGTGGTGCTTCAGGCTGGCGATCCGTTCCAATTGAGCCTGTCGATTGGGCTTGAGGCTGGCGATCAACGAGGCGTGTCAGTCGAATACGAGGCGTTGCCCTCCAGCGTGGCGCCAGACGATATTTTGTTACTGGACGATGGAAAGCTGCGTCTCAGAGTGGATGACGTCGATGGCCCAACGGTGGATTGCACCGTCGTCATCGGCGGCCGGCTCAGCTCTCGAAAAGGCGTCAACAAACTCGGGGGCGGTCTCGCCGCACCCGCGCTCACAGAGAAGGATCTCGATGACATTCGGGCCATGCCAGACATCCAGCCTGATTTTGTCGCGGTCTCGTTTGTCTCGAGCGCGGAAGATATTCACTATGCTCGGCGACTATTGGCCGATCAGGGACTACACCCAGCGATCATCGCCAAAATTGAGCGGGCTGAAGTTGTTGCAGACACAGAATTGCTGAATGCCATTATTGATGCCAGTGACGGTGTCATGGTCGCCCGGGGCGATTTGGGGGTCGAGGTGGGGGATGCGCAGTTGATCGGCATCCAAAAGAACCTCATTTCCACAACGCGCAAACGGGATCGGATGGTGATTACCGCCACCCAGATGATGGAATCTATGATCAGCAACTCGATGCCCACCCGAGCCGAGGTGTTTGATGTCGCGAACGCCGTGCTGGATGGCACCGACGCCGTCATGCTCTCGGCGGAGACTGCAGTCGGCGATTTTCCCGTTGAGGTCGTCACGGCCATGGCAGATGCCGCACTGGGCGCGGAGCAACATCCTGTAGCGCGCACGTCCAAGTATCGACTGGACCGAGAGTTCTCCTCAGCGCAGGAGACGATCGCCCTGTCTGCCATGTACGGCGCGAATCACTTTCCCCGTATGCGCGGTCTGGCCTGCCTGACCGAGCGCGGCACGACACCCACCATGATGTCGCGCTTAAGCTCGGGGCTACCCATTTTTGCGTTGTCACGCCGGGCCGATACGTTACAGAGGCTAGCCCTTTGCCGCGGCGTCATCCCGCTATTTTTCGATTTCACGGCATTTGCGCCAGAAGATCTCGAAGCCCGCACGATTGAATTTCTGGTGGACGGCGGCTTCCTGGCTCGCGGCGATTTCATTTTGCTGACCATGGGCAGTGCTGAAGGAGAGCAGGGCAAAACCGATATGATGAAAATCATCCCCGTCGAGTGAGCTCTGGTGGACACAGTGTGGCCCCACAACTGACAAAAAAAATTCACCTTCGCTCGCTCAACAGAGTGCTACACTGCAGACGCTGGGTTGCCAGCCCGCTTTTTGCTGAGCCACTGTAGTCTTCGGTCTCCGGTTTTGTTCCCATCAAGCGCAACAGCCTCAAGGGGCACTTGAAAAATTTTCAACACAGGTAGTAAAAAACATGTCAACAGTTACGGGCACCGTGAAGTGGTTCAATGAAACAAAGGGCTACGGCTTCATCGCTCAGGAAGATGGACCAGACGTCTTTGTACACTTCAGCGCGATTCAGGGCGATGGTTTCAAGACCCTGACAGACGGTCAAAAGGTTGAGTTCACCGTCACAGACGGTCAGAAAGGTCCTCAAGCCGAGAACGTCGTACCTCAGTAAGCAATGCCCCCGGGGGGCTCTGTCCCCCGACTTGATACTGCGCTTGCTCTAAAGATGCCCCGGTAGTGTTCAGGGGTAGGCGTCTTGCTATTCAAACCATGGCAGAAATGCCGTGCTAGATGCCGTTGTGTATTGGCGCGACAGCTAGCACAGGACGCTCTGGCCATTCGTTACAGCAAAAGGCCTGAAGGCACACGCAACGTGCCTTAACGTCAATCGGATATCGAGGCTGTTTTGGGCGACCTTATCGTCTCAAGTACAAAACCTATTGCGCACAAAAAAGGGCCTGTGCAGGCCCTTTTTTTCAAGACATCGCAAACGCGCTAGAGCAGATCTTTCTCCAGCTCCCGCTGACGATCTTCCTCACTGGTCACGTAGGCAATCCATTGCTTGGAGTACTTCTCTGAGCGCTCGTCTTTTCCTGCGTCGCGGAAGGCTTTGCGCGCCTTGTCATATTCACCCAAATTGAAGTAGGCCATGCCCAACACCAGACGGGCTTGATCAGGCCGCTTAACGCCGCCTTTTTGTAGACCCTTATTCACCGAATCCGCCGCCTTGGCAAACTGATCACCGTCGAGGTAAACATTGCCCAGACGGACATACAATTCGCCTTCGTCTGATTTCGCCGCGGCCTTTTCCATCATCGGAATCGACTTGGCCACCTCGCGTGCTTGGGCCCAAGCACTGCCTGCCAGCTCATAATTCTTTGACTTATCGTCTACCAGCTCCTCACTAAAGCCCTTCTCCATCACAGAGCCGGCGTAGTAAGGCGCCTCGGCGTTCAGATACAGGTAAGCCATCGTAACTAGCTCACTGGAGCGGTCAAGGAAACCCTGCTCATAAGCGGCTTCCATCAAGGCCAGCTGCTTCTGCTCTTCCTTCTTTTCGCCGTAAAGGTGTGAGGCCTGTACCCAATACTGTTTTTTGGGGTAATAAATGATCAGCGTATTTAATACATCCAGCGCTGAGTCAAAGTCCTCTTTGTCAAAGTAGAGGAAACGGGCCAGGTTGTACCACTGCTCCTTGGGGAGCTTGCCCTCACCTTCATGCATGGAAATCGCGGTCTCGACGTTCTCCAGCGCTAGATCGTATTTTTTAACCTGGTAATAGCCCTGCGCCAGCAGCACGTATGCACCAGCGTTGGGCTTCTCGTTGAGGTCGAACCAAATCAGCATGGCATCAATGCCCTGCTGCCACTTCTCCTGCACGAAATAAAGCTGGGCGATTGTGAAGCGGGTATTGATCTCCATTGCCAGCGGAATGTCGGGCTGGGCAATAACCTGCTCGTAGTAACGCAGTGACTGAGGATAATCTTCAGTGGCGTAGGCCAAGAAAGCATGCAGATTGTAGACGTTTGCCAGCTCGTAGCTGTTCAACGCACGTTTGCCATCCTCAGAAATCATGTCATTCAGGATCGCAGCGGCCCCGACATAGTCTTTAGCCTCTGCCAAGCCTTGCGCCTCGGCGAGTCGCTCGTAGACTTTATTGCGCAATGCCGGCGTGCGGCGCGTCTCACGCTTGTCTTTTTTGGGCTTGTCATCCTGCGCTACCGCCTCGGAAACAAAGGGTAACGCCGTGGTCTGGTCGAGCGCGACAGACGCAGCAATCGCCAATACAGCAATGGTGGACACACGGAAGAAAGAGAACAGAATTGTTAAGGCGCTTTTCATAACGGTCTGGTCATCACCTCGGATTCTCAAATCAGTTTTCGAGCTCGTAAGTAAATTTATTCTGCACACCTGCAACTTCGATCGCTTCACCATCGACCACGCGCGGCTTGTACTTGAATTTCTCCGACGCTTTCAGCGAAGCCCGCTCAAAAATACCTTTGGGCTGACAGTCCACTGCGAACGGATCCCGAATCGAGCCCGTCTTGGTCACGGTATATTCCACAATGCAGTAGCCGGTGATGCCTCGGGTCTGCGCACGACGCGGATAAATCGGGGCAACCTTCACGATCGGCAGATACTCCCCATCACCAGAGGACATGCCAGAAGCGTTGAGGTTGAGGTTAATGCCCGTAGTCGGCGCCGTGTTGGCAACGTTCATATCCAGCTGGGTATCAAACTGGATAGGCTCCAATTCGGGCGGCGGCTCTTCCGGGTCATCCGGCTTTTCGGGCTTAACTTCATTCAGGTTGGTTTCGATGGTCTTGTCAGGCACCACAATGTCGGCGATTTTGCGAGCCTTCACGTCTTCTTGCTTGAAGTCCCGACTAACCAGGCTGTGCATGACAAAGAACAATGCGATCGCAACCGGCACTGCAAGCGCAGCACTGACAGCAACCCGAGCCGTACTACCCATAACCGTTAAGCCTCTTCATCCGTCGAGATACAGGGCGGCGACGTCAAGATCGGCCGCACAATATCAATGAGGTCTTCAACCACGTAGGCCGGCGTTTCGCGGTCAACTTGGACCACAATGTTCGCCTGCGGGGCTTCTTTTTTTGCCGCCTCGGCAGTGCGTAACGCTCGATCAAGCGGCAGCTTGTTCTTGTTGTAGAAAATATCGCCATTGGCATCGACTGCAAAAATGATCGTGCCACGTTCACACGCTTCCTGTGTGGACGCCTGTGGCTTGAGCAACTCAACGCCGGGCTCTTTCACAAAGGAGGACGTCACGATGAAGAAGATCAACATGATGAAGAC
>JAYOUT010000063.1:9887-11281 GCA_038151055.1 Luminiphilus sp. | reverse complement strand
GACGTGCTCGCCCTGACTTACCAATTTAACGTGCTGCTGATGCCCACACTCGCACCCGTCTGCCTCTGGTTTTGGCAACTGCGAGGCTCCCCCTTGTGGGAAGCGCTCGCAGCGGATATTAAACGCGCGTCGTCTGCGGGGGCGTCACTTCCACGTTAAGCGTGCGGCCCTCGAGGGCAGACTGCAGTGCCTTCTCCATTAGATGCCGTGCCTGGCAGGTGTAAGCGTAGATGCTGGCGTGAATGGCTGCGTCTTTCCAGTTGTCCACCGAGCATGCGCTTGAGTAGGTTTCAAACTCATTCAAAGATCGAATTAACTCCGACAAGTGTCGCGGGCATTCGCAGTCAAGCACGATCTTCTCTTCGGCGGCCGCGCGCAGCGCTGCGTCGCTAAACAAGCGCGGTTTGGCAGGCATCAGGTCAGACAGGTTGCCTACGCCCTCAGTCGTTTCTTTTTCGACCTGCGCACGCCCAATCTCAAAGGCCAACCGAGAAGGCTCCACCGGATACTGCAGCGCCGAATGTCCCAGCCGCTCGAGTTCTGCCAGCCATTGGTCGTTGGCGAATTGATACAGCACAATCGTCCTGCGCACACCGAGGCGCTCTGCCGCGGCCTCCACGCCTTTAATGTGTTGAAGCGTCAGCGACGGGCAGTGAGCAACCAATAAATCGGCCGTCTGGTCGGGTTCCAGCGACTCGATAGCCTGATCAATCGTCATCCGCGCCAGCAGCGCCGATACGCCAGAGATACACCCCTGGTGGGCGTCGAGCCACTGACACAAATCTTCACCAATAAAGACCACGCGAGGCTTGGTCGGTGGAACCGCTTTTGCGCCAGCATGATGGTCTTGCTGATCCAGCAACACCTCGAGGGTTTTGCGATCAGACGCCGCAATCTCGCCAATGCGAACCCCCTGCTTCACCAAGGCGGACACCAGCTGCAGGTGATCCAGATCTGATTGGGTGTATTGGCGGCGACCCGTGGCCGATTTATAGCTCGCGCCGAGCCCGTAACGGCGCTCCCAGACCCTGAGCGTGTCAGATTTTAAACCTGTGAGCCTTGCCACCGTACCAATACCGTAAAGCGGCCGTGGCTCAAGGGTTTGTGGCGCGGTGATCGGGGATTTGATGGGTGCGTTCATTGCCCGCTCCTGTTCGTCATTTGTCCAGTTTTACGGGACAGTGTTTGGACCGGATCTCTAGGGCATATCTTGTCCAGGTTTTGTCTACCTTCTACTTGGACAAACTTGATCCGTGACCAAACCTTCGTAGCGCTTCACGCCGTATAGCTTAGTGAGCTAGGGGGGAAATCATGCAGACACTGGACAGTAGCGAAGACGCCGATCTGGAATTGATGTTTGCCGAAATTCGCCGGTATCCACTTTTAACGGCGGA
>JAYOUT010000063.1:0-9787 GCA_038151055.1 Luminiphilus sp. | reverse complement strand
AACGCGCAACCGAATCCGTCCTGGCGCTTAAGATTCCGGCGAGCCTCACCGTGGGCATCGCGGTGTTTATGCTCCGGCGTGCGGGCGGGCAATTCCCTGACGCTGTTGCCGACGCCGTCGGGCACTGGTCGCGGCATTGGCTAAATCCACCTGCGCCGATCGCGCTCGAGCCCGACGTTCTGAAAACCTTGCGGCGCGCGCTGCGGGAGTACACCGAAGCACGAGATGCACTGGTGATGCACAATCTGCGCCTAGTGCACTCGATTGCCGGTCGCTATCGCGGCAGAGGAGTCGGATATCTTGATTTGGTGCAAGAAGGCACCTTGGGGCTCATACGAGCTGCCGAAAAATTTGAATTCGAAAAAGGCTATCGATTCAGTACCTACTGCTTTAACTGGATTACACAAGCCGTGAGGCGGTATGTGGGCGACACGGGGAGCCTCATCCGCCTGCCAACCCACGTGCAAGATCAGGTCAATAAGGTCTATCGCGAGCGCGCGATTGAGCAGGCTAAAACCGGCATGGAACCAGACGCTGGGCAGCTCGCCAAGAAGCTGGGCATGGATAAGCAAAAGACCAAAGAGATCCTGGAGGTGCGAAATCTTGCCATCTCTCTGGACGCGCCACGCTATGACGATGACGACGGCGCACTGGTCGATACATTGACCTCTGATCAGTTTGGCGACACCACCAGTAATGCGGAACTGGACTCACTGCATCGCTTTCTCGGCGAGGCGGTTGACCGCTTAGAGGCCAATGAACAGGCTGTTGTGGTGGCACGCTGGGGTCTTCACGATGGTCCTCCGCTGTCCCGCTCCGAAATCGCCGACCGACTGGGCGTTAGCCGAGAGTGGGTGCGGCAACTCGAGCGCTCTGCCCTGAGAAAACTGAAAAGCCAGGACGGAGTTCAGCAGGCATTCCTCGATTATCAGCAGGTTGGCACCTCGGCTTAGAGGCTACTGGCCTAACAGGTGATCGAGGGCAGCGGGCAGCGTCGGGTAAGCAAATTCAAAGCCCTGCTCTATCAGTGCTTGCGGGAGAACCCTCTGTCCCGACAGCAGGAGTTCCTCAGCCATTTCACCCGCTAATAGGCGAGCCGCTAACGACGGCACGCCCATTTTGAGAAAGGATCCGGAGTGTCGCCCCACCTCATGAGCAAAAGCCCGATGAGTAACCGGCTCGGGCGCCGTCGTGTTGTAGGTTTTGGCACGCGGGTCGGCGGCCAACACAAACTGAATGGCGCGCACCACATCTTCTATATGAATCCAGCTCAACCATTGCTCGCCGTCACCCAGCCAGGATTCCACGCCGAACCGAAACGATTGGGTCATCTTACCCAGCGCGCCGCCCTCACTAGCCAGCACCACACCGAGGCGCAGCACGGCAACATCAACCGCAAGCGCTTCTGCCCGCAGCGCCTCCTGCTCCCATCTCTGACAAAGGTCAGCCGCAAAACCTGTGCCCGGCGGCCCCTGCTCGGTAAACGCGTCGTCTTGCGACGCGCCGTAGTAGCCGATGGCGCTGGCACTGATCAGCGTTTTCGGCCGCGTTGCCTGACTTTCAATCCAGCTCACCAACTGCTGGGTCAAATCGATGCGACTGCGCGCGATGGTGCGTTTATAGCCGGCGGTCCAGCGCCGATCCGCGAGTCCGGCGCCTGCCAAGTTAATCACCGCGTCAACCGGCGACACGCATTGCTCGAGGTCAGTGATAAAGGTCCTGCCCTGCGACGACTGCCGAGCAGATCGGCTCAGCACAGTGAGATGACACCCTTGGTCAACCAGCGCCGCGCACAACGCTGTACCAATGAGTCCCGTCCCGCCTGTCACCAAAATATGCATCGTCTTCTCTCATCATCCCGTATCGAGGATCCGTGTCATCCACGAGACGTATACGCTTTATGAGTGAATCGGTTGACTTATTAATATCGGTGCTGGCGTCGCGGCGCCCCTGGGTCGCGCTGACCGGTGCGGGTGTTAGCGAGGCATCCGGCATCCCAACCTACCGAGACCATCATGGAAACTGGTTGGGTAGCCAGCCCATACAGCACACTGAATTTATCGAGAGCGCGGCAAAGCGGCAGCGCTACTGGAGTCGCTCTGCCCTGGGGTGGCCACGGGTAGAAAACGCAGCACCGAATGCCACTCACCTGAACCTCGCCAGATTGGAGCACAGCGGGGTCGTCTCTGGCGTCATCACGCAAAACGTCGACCGGCTTCACCAACAAGCCGGCTCTAACCGCGTGATTGATTTACACGGTCGGTTGGATCAAGTCCGCTGTCTCGACTGCGAACACAAAGAGCCTCGCTCAAACATTCAACAATGGCTCGCCGCCCACAACGACCTCACTGTCGCAGATTCACTGACGATCCGGCCCGATGGTGATGCTGACTTACCCAACTCGGTCGTGGAAAACTTTCAGATACCAACCTGCCCTCATTGCGAGGGCACCCTGATGCCGGCGGTGGTGTTCTTTGGCGGCACCGTACCTCAGGCAACGGTGTCCTCTTGTTACGATTTAATCGACGCCTCCGAAGGCATGTTAGTGCTCGGCAGTTCGTTATCGGTCTACTCGGGATTCCGCTTCTGCCGTTATGTCTCGCAGCAGGGTAAGCCGATCATCATTCTCAATCAGGGCGAAACCCGCGCTGATGACCTCTGCACGCTGCGTTTCTCTGACGCACCCTTTGATCTACTCCAACAATGCGTTGAGCGCATGTCGGAGCCTTTACAGGAATCGCTCCATGGCTGATGTATCCATTTATTGGTTTCGAGACGACCTGCGTCTGACCGATTTACCCGGCCTGCAGGCCGCCGCGAACGCGGGACCCGTGCTGCCGGTTTTTGTGCTTGACCCTGAACTGGGCGATCCGTGGATTCTAGGGGGAGCCAGTCGCTGGTGGCTGCATCACAGTCTTAAAGCATTGCAGGCCGCGTTAAGCGAGCAGGGACTGGAACTGATCTTACGCACGGGTAAACCGGCCACCGTGCTCGCGACGCTCGCGAAGGAGATCAACGCCAAGACCGTGCACTGTAGCCGGCAGTATCAACCGTGGGCTCACACTTTAGAGGTGAGTGTGCGGGACGCGTTGGCCGATGTGGGGGCCACGCTCAAGCGTTTCCCCGGCACCCTGCTTCATGAGCCCGAGGACGTCGCAACGGGGGGCGGCACACCGTTCAAGGTTTTTACCCCGTTCTGGCGGGCCTGTAACCGGCGGCCGGAACCTGCGTTACCCGCAAAGGTACCGACGCTATCGGCCATCAGCACCGCGCCGCACAGTGAGGACCTTCGTGACTGGCACCTTACCCCCTCACAGCCCAATTGGGCCTATGGCTGGAATGATCTCTGGACCCCAGGCGAGACGGGCGCACAGAGCGCGTTAAGCGAATTTTTATCACAGCATGTCATCAACTATGGCGACGGCCGGGATATTCCGGCAGAGCCAAACACGTCTCGACTGTCGCCCTACTTGAGGTTCGGCAACCTATCCCCCAGACAAGTCTGGCACGCCGCCCAAGGCGCTAAGCGCGAGCGCCCCGAGACGAGTGAGTCGATCGATAAGTTTCTCAGCGAAATCGGCTGGCGCGAGTTTTGCTACCACCTGCTCTTCCATTTTCCGACCATGCCGGATGAAGCCTTTAATCCCAAGTTCAGCTTCTTCCCTTGGGGGGAAGACGCTGAGCGGCTCAAAGCCTGGCAAGCAGGCAAAACAGGCTACCCGATTGTCGATGCAGGCATGCGTGAGCTCTGGCACACCGGGTTCATGCATAACCGGGTCCGCATGGTCGTCGCATCATTTTTGACCAAGCACCTGTTGCTGAATTGGCGCGAGGGAGAAGCCTGGTTCTGGGATTGCCTGCTCGATGCAGACCTCGCGTCGAACGCCTGTAGCTGGCAATGGGTCGGCGGCTCGGGAGCAGATGCCTCGCCCTACTTCCGGATTTTCAATCCCATCGCTCAGGGTGAAAAATTCGATAAGAGCGGTGGCTATACCCGCCGCTGGGTGCCCGAGCTGTCGGGCTTGCCCGATAAATATCTGCATAAACCCTGGGAAGCGCCAGACGACGTGCTGCTCGCTGCCGGTGTCAGTCTGGGAGAGACCTATCCAGAGCCCATCGTGGACCATAAAACCGCGCGGGAAGAGGCGCTGAGCGCCTACGCCACGCTGAAAGCGCTCGACTAACGGTCACTCATCGATAATCGCGACCGCCCGAGTCCATCCCGCGGACGCGCCACGGATCTTGTGGGGAAAGCAACTGATCGTGAAGCCGCTGGCGGGCAAAGCTTCGAGATTGTGAAGTTTCTCAAGGTGGCAGTAGCCAATATGACGCCCCGCCTTGTGCCCCTCCCAGATGACGCTCGCGTCACCGGTCTCTGCGTAGCGCTCAGCCGTTTGATCAAATGGTGCATCCCAGCTCCAGGCGTCTGTCCCGGTCACGCGAATGCCCTGCTCCAGCAAATACATGGTGGCCTCATAGCCCATGCCGCAACCTTTACTCACAAAGTTGTCCTGCCCGTAAGCGGCACCTGCCGCCGTATTGACGACAACAATCTCCATGGGCGACAGCACATGGCCAATCCGGTCAAGCTCCGCTTTAACATCAGCTGCAGTGACCACATAACCGTCGGGAAATGACCTGAAATCCAGCTTCACCCCAGGCTGGAAGCACCATTCCAAAGGCACCTCATCAATGGTAATCGCCCGCTCTTTGCCTCCCGCCTGCTCGTTCATCGTGGGATGAAAATGGTAGGGCGCATCCAGATGCGTGCCATTGTGCGTGCACAGTTGCACAAACTCGATGGCCCAACCCTCGCCATCCGGCAGCTCGTCGCTTTCTAAACCGGGAAAGAAAGACGCCATTTGCTGTGCGCCAATATCGTGGGTGATGTAGTCGATATTGGGCTTCATGGCCGGTGGGTCACTGACCACCTCATTCTCAAGATAAATCGATAAATCAACAAAGCGGCGCATCCGAGATCCCCTATGCGGAGTACAACAAGCACAAGATTAGCGCATGCGCACCCCTCATTAGCAAACCCCTTTGCCGGGTCAGTCTCTCCGGCTCGCACCAGGAACTACCGTTCATGCACAAATTGCTCTCAATGACCCTCCTACTCACCATTCCCGGTAGCGCGATGGCGCAAGACGAGGCTTTTCCGTCCACCTACACCGCACCCCCTTCTACGCCCACCCTGCTACAAAATGCGACCGTGCTGACGGGCGACGGGAGAAGGCTGGAAAACACCAGTGTTCTTCTCGCCAACGGCGTCATTGCATGGGTGGGTGAAGGCGAAGTGCCGCCAGAGACGACCATCGTCGACGCCAGTGAGCGATGGGTCACACCGGGCCTCATCGACGTGCACTCGCATCTGGGCGTCTATCCCTCACCGGGTGTCGCTGCCCACAGTGACGGCAACGAGGCGACCGCGCCGGTAACCGCCGAGGTATGGGCTGAGCACAGTATTTGGCCACAGGATCCGGGTTTCACGCGCGCGCTGGCCGGCGGCGTCACCGCTATGCAAATTCTACCGGGGTCAGCCAATCTCTTCGGCGGACGCGGCGTCACGATCAAGAATGTGCCTTCGCTCAGCTATCAAGCGATGAAATTCCCGGGCGCACCCCACGGACTCAAAATGGCCTGCGGGGAGAACCCCAAGCGCGTCTACGGCAATCGCAATCAAAGCCCTTCAACGCGCATGGGCAATGTGGCCGCCTACCGGAGCGCCTGGATTCGCGCACAGCGCTACCAAGCGGATTGGGACCGTTACAACCAAGCGATCGCCGATGCCGCGAACGGTGACACGGCCGACAGCAATGCCTCCATGGCCGACGCCTTGCTAACCAATACCCCGCCCAAACGTGATCTCGAGCTCGAAACCCTCGCTGGCGCGCTGCGCGGCGACATTCTGGTGCACATGCATTGCTACCGCGCCGACGAGATGCTCACCATTCTCGATATGGCCCAAGAATTCGGTTATCGCGTCGGCACATTTCATCACGGCGTCGAGGCTTACAAGGTCGCCGATACGCTGGCGGAGAACGGCGTCTGCGGTGCGCTTTGGGCCGATTGGTGGGGCTTCAAAATAGAGGCCTATGACGGCATTCAAGAAAATATTGCGCTGGTTGATCGTCCTGACGGTGGCTGCGCCATCGTCCACTCCGATTCCGACGAGGGCATTCAGCGCCTCAATCAGGAAGCCGCAAAAGCGATGGTGCGCGGCAATCGCGCGGGCTTGGATATCCCACCGGAGCGAGCGATCCGCTGGATTACTTCAAACGCCGCCAAATCACTCGGTATTGAAGACGTCACCGGAACGATTGCACCCGGCATGATGGGCGACGTGGTCATCTGGAATCAGGATCCGTTTTCAGTTTATGCCAAGCCCGTAGGCGTCTATATCGACGGTGTACTGCGCTATGAACCGGGCAATCCAGCGCTGGACCCCCAATCGGATTTTGAACTCGGTCAACTGATGGGAGTAGCACAATGAAGCGTATTAGCCTCGCCATCGCGGCCGTCATCAGCCTCATCCTGAGCAATACACTGCTTGCAGACTCTCTGCTCATCACCAACGCACAGCTATTTGTCGGAGATGATCGCAAGGCTCTCCCGAGAGATATCCTCATCGTGGATGGACTCGTTGATGCCGTCGCCGAAGATCTATCTGTAGCCGAGGCCGACATGGTACTCGACGCAAACGGCCGGACTGTCACCCCCACCCTCTTTGCCGGCATTACCGCGGCGGGCTTAAGCGAAATCGGCATGGTGTATGAGGCGGTCGACTCTCGCCTGAGCGACCTCTATACAGGACTCATGCACCCCGAGTTCGATGTTCGCAGAGCGTACAACCCGCACTCCACGGTCATCCCCGTCACGCGGATCGAAGGTTTTGGCTATACCCTTTTAATGGCCGCCCCCGGCGACAGAACGATCTCCGGTCAGGGCTCGTTGGTGCGCTTTGATGACGGCTTTGACAGCTTCGAGGGCAAGACGGTGGTGTATGTCAATGTCGATGGCAGCAGTGGCAACCGTTTGGGTGGCTCGCGCGCCGCGCATTGGATGCTCCTTGAATCGGCATTTCAGGAACTGGGCACTGACGACGAGGACCTGACGCTGATCAGTGCCGCCGGCAAGCAAGCCCTGCGTGCCACCGCGCGGAACGGTATCTTCGTCTTCAGAGCCAATCGTGCCAGCGATATTTTGCAATCCCTAACCTTTAGTGAGACACACAAGCTGACCGCGGTGATCAGTGGCGGACAGGAAGCTTGGATGGTCCGAGATGCTCTGGCAGACGCAGGCGTGCCAGTCGTACTCAATGCCTTGGATAACCTTCCCGGTAGTTTTGATGGCCTGGGGGCACGACTCGATAACGCGGCGCTGCTTCACGAGGCAGGGGTGACAGTGCTCTTTACCAGCGGAGAAACCCACAACGCTCGCAAACTGCGCCAAGTGGTCGGCAATGCCATTGCGCAGGGCTTTCCCTACGAATCGGCGATGGCTGCGATGACCAGCTTGCCCGCTGAAATTTTTGGCGGCCGGCCCAGAATGATCGCCCCCGGGCTAGCGGCCGACCTGGTGATTTGGGGCGGAGATCCTTTCGACGTCAATAGCGCCGCCGATCAGGTTATTCTGGATGGTCAATTGGACCCCATGACGAGCCGCCAGACCCAATTGCTTCAGCGCTATTTACCAGTGGACGCGGGACTGGGTCGCGCCTACATCAACCCCTAGGCCTGAACCGCGGAGCTGATGTTGACCACTCGAGGCTGCTAAGGGACCCCAATATCAGTCGTTGAGACGGTTAATCAATCCCGTCGTGGAATGCCCGGGCACGAAGTCGAGAATGGCGACTTCGCCGCCTCGGCTCAGCACGGACTCATGTCCTGCAACCTGCTCTACGGTGTAATCCCCACCTTTGACCAACACGTCAGGTGCCAGCCGCTCGATCAACCTCGCTGGCGTATCCTCCGCAAAAGGCACCACGTAATCGACTGCCTCAAGCGCAGCGAGCACGGCCATGCGGTCTTGCACTGTGTTCACGGGGCGCGACTCGCCTTTTAATCGCTTCACCGAGTCATCATCGTTAACGGCCACCACCAGCAGATCCCCCAAAGCCGCGGCTTGCTGGAGATAGCGAATATGCCCTGGATGGATGAGATCAAAACAACCGTTTGTCATGACGATCCGCCGTCCTGCTTCCCGCAGCGCGGCCAAAACATCGGTCAGCTCTTCCTCACCCGTCACACCATCGGGGATCTCAGGCCCGCTACCGGCCGCCGCATGCTGTAGCTCACTCGGTGTCACGCTGGCCGTCCCCAGCTTGGCAACCACAACACCCGCGGCATGATTCGCATAGCGAGCCGCCTCTGGCATCGCAAGCCCGGCACTCAAACAGCCGGCCATCACTGCAATTACCGTATCGCCCGCCCCCGTGACATCGAACACTTCACGCGCACTGGCACTGAAATGCTGTGCTGGTTGATCGCCCTGAATCAGCGTCATACCGGCTTCACTGCGCGTGACCAGCATGGCGTCAATATCGAGCGACTCCCGGAGCGCGCTGGCCTTCTCGACCAGCGCCTGTTCTGTTTCGCACCGCCCTACCACCGCCTCGAGTTCCGACAGATTCGGAGTGATCAGTGTCGCGCCCCGGTACCGCTCAAAATCGGTGCCCTTGGGGTCGACGAGTGTTGGCTTGCCCAGCGTTTGGCAATGCGCGAGCAGCGGCTGAATCAGCTCAAGCGTTCCTTTGGCATAGTCACTGAAAATCACCAGATCAGCGTCTGCCAGATGCTGCTGGGCGTAGCGAACAAAAAGATCGTTGGCGTGGGCCGCCAAAGACTCCTCGAAGTCCATCCGCAGTAGCTGCTGATTGCGGCTCAAGACACGCAACTTGACGATCGTATTGGCCGCACAGGGCATGACATTCCAGCGAACGCCGGCTGACTCGACACAGTCACGCAGTGCCCGAGCATGCTCATCTTCGCCACAGAGACCTACCAGTGAGACAGACACGCCCAACTCAGCCAGGTTGACAGCAACGTTGCCCGCACCACCCGCTCGGTCGTCCTGACCTGCAACGCTGACCACCGGTACAGGCGCCTCAGGGCTCACCCGACGGCTGGCGCCACTCCAGAATCGATCCAGCATCACGTCACCAATAACGGTGACGCTACCGCGGGTCATGTCAGGTAATACAGACATCAAACAGACTCTCCCTCAATCGCCGAGGATGCTATCACGGGGTCCGGAGCGGAAATTGTGGAGAAATAGCGCTGTCCCGCAGAGAACACGGCTTCGGGGGTTAATTGCTGCATGCAGTGATACGCCCCGCCGCAGGTCGGATTGCGCCGACAGGGCGAGCAATCCAAGTCCTGATAAAGCACTGCGCCCTCAAGGTCACCCAAGTCTCGGTAGGGGCAAGTCGAGCCGAACAGCGCCAGCGTAGGCACTTCAAATGCCCATCCCATGTGGGTCAATCCAGTATCCACACCAATGAGCGCGTGCGCCTGACTCACCAGCGCAGCGCTTTGAGATAAGGAGCACTGCCCCACCATCGACTCAACCGCAATGTTTTCAAAGATGCGCTCACAGGCAGGCACATCTGATGGCGCGCCCAAGACCACCACCCGCAGGCCGGCCTCGACAGCCATCTCAGACAGTTGGCGCCAGTGGGATTCGACCCAATGCTTTTGCGGTCGGGTAGTGAAAGGACAAAAGACGATATACGGCCGGCCATCCTGAAACTCACGCGACCATTCAAAAACATCCGCAGACAGCGGCA
>JAYOUT010000062.1:7671-11593 GCA_038151055.1 Luminiphilus sp. | reverse complement strand
CTGTCCATGATGTCAGCCACATCACCGGCGAGCTCTTCTCTTTCAGCCAGGGGTGCATTGCCGAAGTCGATGGCGCCTTGAAGTTTACGTAGCATGTTCATCACTTCTTGAAGTTCAGCTTTCATTTTTACGGCCAGACGCTGTGCATAGGCATGCCAGCTTATCAGGCCTCTCGAGTAGAGCTTCTGTTGGTTTCAGATTGCTGCTCCGGCCCTCGCGGTAGACTAGGAGAGACCCACGCGACTGAGAAGTAGTCTTGTTGTTACGAATTCGTGACGCCCATCGCCAAAATCGTGTCACCGGCACTCGGTAAAGCTTATGTAGGGTTCCTGAAGGCGCCTCAACTGGTGCCGTTGCAAAGTTGCAAACATCGATAAAGGGGGAAATATGAAAATCTTCACAGCCGTCGTTGCGATGCTAATGATGCTCAACCACGCATACGCAGACGACCATTCAGAGCCGAACTACTCAAAATTCCAGTCGAACTTTTACTTTAATTGCCCGCAGCCTGCGGCGTGTGTCGCCGCTTTTGAAAAAATGCTCGCGACACCTGACATTGCTGACAAAAAGTTTGAAGTGAGCTTGATGGCCCTGAGCCACAACGGTTGGGATGAGTCCACGCACATGGTGTCGTTCTACTTTAAGAGCGCCGAGAGATATCTGGAGGCCGGTCAGGCATTCGCATCGTCACCTGCGTTCGCTGAGTTTCTCGCTGCTGGCGCCAGTGTTGGAGTGAAGCCGCAAGCGCAGACACTGACCACGCACAGCATTGTCTCGGGGGATTCGCGTAATTCCATGAGCCAGGTCAATTGGACAATCAATGTTGCCGACCCGGCGACTTTTGTCCCTGCCTGGCAAAAAATGTCAGAGGCATTGAGTGAGTATCCCTGGAGTGCGAAGGCGTATGGTTTGCAAACCCTGTTACTCGGCAACCAGGGTTGGGCAACACATCAAATATGGACTGCATTCGATACTCCTGTTGAGGCGCTCAACTTTCTGGAGAACTTTTACAAGACGCCAGAATTTGCTGAGTACAATGCTGAAGTGGGCGACGCAGTCAGTCTGGTCAGGAGTTATATGGCCAACTCAGTGGTCGTGTCTAACGAAGATTGAGTAACCCAGTCTTGGTGGGCCGCGCCTTCTGTTTTGGTGGCGCGGTCACCTCATTGAGAGTGACATAACGTCGTTATGATGAGCTGAGGCTTACAGAATCACTCAAGCAGCCCCAGGCCCAATCAGGCTGGGGCTCAACTCATCTTGCAGTTAAGCGCCCTCGGCGGTGTCGTCGGGCTGACAGACCGCGCAGGTGTAGATTCGCCGCGAGTTGGCTGTCGTACGCTGAATTTTTGTTTTGCAGATCCGGCAGGGCTGATTCGCACGGCTGAATACAAAAAAACGGGCCTTGCCATAACTAACGCCTTTTTTCTTTAATGCTTTGTATTGTCGGTCTGGGATTGTGACGCCTTGCGAGGCGTAGCTGCGTTGGCTGATATCCAGCGTGGCGCGCGCCAATTTGCCGAGCTCGCCCTTGCTCAGCTCCCGCGCTCTTCTCGCCGGATGAATCCCCGCGATGAACAAAATCTCGCTTCTCAGATAGTTACCCAGTCCAGCGAGAAACGCCTGATCCAGATAGACCGAGTTCAGTGCTCTGCCAGCAAACGCCTTGCTTTGCAGTCGTTCGGCGACCTCCCGCCAGCTGAGGTTGGGATTGAGGATATCGGGACCAATGCGTTGTAAGAAGGGATGCTCCTCGATCTTCTCTGTCTTCCACACGCTGATGTCTGATGCGCTGTATAGAAGGGCGCTGTGTTGGTCGGTATGTATCGCCAGTCTGAGCTGCCGGTTGGTTTTGGGCAGTTTGTCGCGTTTCACAATTCGCCACACGCCGTAAAGCTGATTGTGGGAGTAGATGGTGTGACCGGAGTCGAAATGTGTCAGGAGCGCCTTGCCACGCGTCTCCAACTGCAACACTCTGGAGCCAGTCAGCGCCTTTGAAAACCTCTTCAGTGGCGCCAGGCCGAACTCAACGCGCTCGGCAGCTTTATCCTTGAGTACCGCCTCAATTTTATCGGCAGCCCGGCGTATTTCAGGGCCCTCGGGCATAGTTAACTCGCTTCATAAAATGAATTGCAGCAGGGCCCTAAGTCGGCGACTCAATCTTCGTCTTTTTCTTCTTTCGCTTTTTCTTGGTGCTCTTTCAGTTTTTGCTGGTACTCCTCTTCAGAGAGGTTGTGCCAGCCAATACACTGTCCGGTTGGGCTTCTTCCACATCCGCATTCAGCCATAGTTTTTCTCCTTTTTAGGGGCGGTTACCCCGTCGATTTACGCCTCTTGATGGTATAGCGATGGCCCGCATCAAAAGGCCCTTCAAGGGTAGTGCGTTCTCCGGTGGACCACCTTATCTCAACCCGGTTCACGGCAGTAGAGTCGCCTAGGCCAAAGTGTGCCTGCGGCTCGTCAAACGACAGGTAGCCGCCGCCTGACTTGATTTCTCGCATTTGGTGGAGTGTGCCCTCAGGCCCGTAATAGACAGTGAGCAGTGTGCCTATGCCGTCCCAGTTCCCAATCTCGTCCTGAATCGCGAATACGATACTTTCATTTTCCTGAGTGTTGTTGCGTAGCAGCCAGAGCGGGCCATTGATCGAATTAGTGACGAAATCCAGATCACCGTCTCTGTCGAAGTCGACCACTGTGTAGGCGCTGACGATCATGTAGTTTTGAAAACCCCAGTCGTCGGTCTGATCTATGAAGGTTTCGCCACCTGCATTGCGGAAAAAGAAGTTGGCGGTGGTGCCGGATGGCGTCGCACGAAACCATGATCCCGCTACAACGAATAGATCTTGCCACTGATCATTATCGACATCGGCAAAGTGCGCGTTCCAGCTCCATCCTGTGAAGCCCACCCCAAGCTGCTCCGTTTTGTCGACGAAGGTTTGCTGCTCGGCGTCCCAAGTCAGCATGACATTTTCGTTCATCCGTTGAGGGATGGACTGCTCAAGAATGTCCGGGTCGTGTGGCACGGTCTCTTCAAAATAGTTCTGACACAGTAGCCTCGTGCGCACCTCTCCCTCAGGGATCGACTCGCAGAGCTCAGGGTCGTTCAGTCGCTGGGCGGTCATCATGACCTGCATGCCGATACACGCCTGACGTCTTGAGGGGTCTCTTAGCCGGCTGCAGTACTGCACGTTAGTGGGTCGATGGTTGGCGCCGTAAAAAAATCCCAGTCTGGTGAAGATGTTGGCCTCGCAGGGATAGCGCATCGCATCCTCCTCCAAGACCGTGCAGTAGTCCCTAAGAGGCAAGGCTTTGACGCCCGCTGAAGGTCCCGTCGCGCGTGCGGTGATTTGGTCCAGAAAGATGTCGAGATCCAGATCATTGTCGAAATCCCCGGTATCAACGCTCATGGTGGTGTTGGTGGAGTGGGGGATCATGCCGTCAGATTTGCTCAGCGGGTTGAGGCCGCCTGCCCCATCGCTCAGGTAGTAGATATCAGGGGCCGCAAAATCGTTACCGACGACGAGATCCAGCCAGCCATCGCCGCTCCAGTCAGAGAGCAACGTGGATAGGGTCTCTCCCACCAGGCCCGGCAGTGGCTCAGCTTTGAAATTGCCGCCGTCGTTTATCCAAAGTTCATTTTGTGAGTGAGGTGGTGGATGCTGCTTGCTCATTCCATGGAACCAATTGCCAATGGCAGCATCGAGATCGCCATCGCGGTCAATATCGCCAAAGGTAGCGCTGGCGGTGAGCACGGAAATACCTCTGGGGCCACTTTTTACATCGGCGGTGGTAAAGCGACCCTGCTGATTGAGCAGGTATACATTGCCGTTGAGGTAGGTGCTGGCAAATAAGTCCAACCAGCCATCATTGTTGAGATCGACCAGCGCAACCACGAAAACGCCGCTGGCTTCCATGTTGTCGAGTT
>JAYOUT010000062.1:0-7571 GCA_038151055.1 Luminiphilus sp. | reverse complement strand
CGACTGAGACAGCAGACTCGTCTGCTGTGGCGTCGGCTGTGATGTAGCCAAGTAAACAGAGCGCCAACATGTTCCGCACGGCACTGATTCTCATCCAGCGTGGCCTTTTTTTGCGCAGATGCTTCTGCGAGTCATTGCGTTTGTTCCAGATACTGCATCATCTGTTGCAGCTCGGCCTGATGAATACGATCCGCCACGACTCCGCCTGCGATGCCCATGGCGATCAGCACCAAAGTCAGCACAATGGCCACTTTCGCAGAAATGCTCCGCCATACGATCATGAAGGGGTAGATGCTGAAAATGCCCAGTGTGAACAGCAACGTCATGGAATAGATCATCGGCACACCAGTGGAGATCAACACGGCGACCACCACGATGTCGAAGGCTACGGGAACGGGCAGAAAGATACCCACCAAGGCCACCAGCACTAGCGATGCCACTGTGGGTTCGAGATCGACCAATGTTTGCAGCGGGAGTAGGTTGGCTGCGACAGCGCCTAATGCGCCTGCGAGCAGCATCAGTGGCACCGTGCGCGATACGACGTACCAAAGGTTCTTGATCAAATCCGACCCAGTCATGAAAAGCGCCGAGGCCAGACTGCCGTCAGGTTGCGATGGTTCTGCAGGCGCGATGGCACAGAGGCTGTCATCGTAGGTGAGCGCGCGCTCATCACTGAATACCCGTCTTGATAGCCAGGGCACCACCAGCAGGATGAAGGCCAGCGTCAGCGTGAGTTTAATCACCACCAGATAGGGCGGGAAAATTGAGAGCAGCATGCTGACCACGACGATATTGAGGGTGGGCGAGCTGAACATGGTGGCCAGTGTGGTCTCGAGCCTCGCGCCGCCGTCATGCATGCCTTTGGCTACCGGCGCGGCGCAGTTCACGCAAACCCCTAACGGGGTACCTACCAATACGCCCAGTGCGGAGTTCACGTAGCCGTTTCTGTGCCCGCGGACTGAGATAAGGCCGATCAATGTCAGCAGGCAGGCACCAATCACCAAGCCGAAAGTCATGCCCTCCAGATTGGTTTCGACCCAGTTGACGGTTGAAAAGAGAATTCTCTGCGGTAGCGGATCGCCGGGTTGGGTTTGCAAAGAGGCTTCAAACGAGAGTGGATCTTCCAGGGCCGCGGAGCCACCCATGATGGCTTTTTCATTCAGCGAGGGGTACCTCGAGCCGCTCCAAAACATCGTCGCAGTGGCAACCAGCACCGCTAGCACCAGCAGAATACGCATGTTGTTCAAAGAGACAGCCCGCACCGGTAATTGGCCTAGCGAGACTTTCCGACGGTTGCGTTAATGAGGGTCGCTACGTCGGGTTTGTGCTCGGCGATTTCTTCAGGTGTCAGGCCCTGTAACTCATAGGGCAGTACCAACCAGTCCTCGGTGGTGTGCAGAAAGTAGTCGGGTTGGCGGCCGCTGAGATTTTTACCGGGCTTGTAGTAGGGAACCGCGACGCGTACCTCTTCGGGCATGTTTCGCCGGCATTTTGCTTTGAGTCGAGTGATCACCGCCTCGACGTTGTAGCCCGAGCTAAACACATCATCGACGATGAGCAGTCGGTTATCGCGATTGAGGTTTTCAAAAAGATATTGCAGCCCATGCACTCGGATGCGCTCGGGGTTATCGACCATCTCGCCGTAACTCGGCTGGCCGCGGTAAGAGGTCCTTATCGAGATATGGTCGGTTTTAACCCCAAGGTGCTGAAGGCATTCCTGAACGTAGATACCCACCGTCGATCCACCTCGCCAGATACCGACGATAAAGTCGGGCCGGAACCCGCTGTCATAGATGCTGACCGCGAGCTTGAAGGCCTCCTCGAGCAGCTGCTCCTCTTCAACAAATTGCTTTTTCACGTTACCGTCTGACCGTTGCCTGCAGCGTGGCTGATGGGACGACTATACCTTCTCTGCGGTGAGAATCTCGACACAATGAGCGACAAGCAATATCTCTCGGCTGACCAGCTGTTGGTGGATTCGTTTCGCTTGGCTGAGCGCGTTTTTTCAAGTGGCTTTAGGCCGACGATGATCATCGCCATCTGGCGGGGTGGCGTGCCGATTGGTATCGCCGTGCAGGAGTTTCTCGCGTATTGCGGTATCGAGACTGACCACATCGCAATTCGCACGTCGTCTTATGACGCCGGCATCGATCAGCGATTGGGCGGCATTCGGGTGCACGGCCTCAACTATCTGATCAAAAACGTCACGGCGGAAGACAGACTGCTCATCGTGGATGATGTGTTTGATACGGGCCGGACCGTCGATGCTGTTATCGCGAGGCTGACAGAGCTCGCGCGGCTCAACACGCCCGCCGATATTCGTGTTGCAGTGCCTTACTACAAGCCAGCTCGACGTGAAGTGGATCGCGTACCGGAATACTTTCTGGAGGAGACGGACGCTTGGCTGATGTATCCCCACTCACTGGAGGGACTCACGGTGGAGGAGATCCGCGCTCATAGGCCCGCCCTCTACGAGATCATCAAGGATCGTATCCCGTCCTAGCGGCTGCCCGATTTCGGTTAAAGGCGGCTTGTCTGAAACAGTCTGTCCGCGTCGGGATATCTCGTGAGTTAGCGCTAGGCGCTACATCACACAAACGCAAATCGAGCCGTAAAGATCAGCGCCATCACCCAGGCCGCAGCACTCACATCGGACGCCTTGCCCGCAATGACCTTGAGCAACACGTAGCTTAAAAATCCCGCGGCGATACCGTTCGCGATCGAGAAAGACAGCGGCACCATGATGATGGTGAGTAGCGCTGGCAGTAGCTCGGTGGGGTCGGTCCAGCTGAGATGTTGCATGCCCGACATCATCAGGAGTGCCACGTAAAGCAATGCGCCGGCCGTGGCGAAGGGCGGGATCATGCTGGCCAAGGGGGCAAAGAAGATCATCGCCAAAAATAGTATGCCCACGGCGCAGGCGGTGAGGCCGGTTTTGCCTCCCGCGGCGACGCCTGCGGCGCTCTCTACATAGGAGGTGACCGGTGCGCAGCCTACCAATGCGCCAGCCACGCTGCTCGTGCTGTCTGCTTTGAGCGCGCGGTCGAGGTTTTCAATGCTGCCATCGGCTTTGGTGAGCCCGGCCTGAGTTGCGACGCCTACCAGCGTGCCGGCGGTATCAAACAGATTCACAAACAAGATGGAGGCGATCGCGCTGATCATGGCCACGTCCAGCGCAGCCGCGATATCCAGCTGGCCGAGCACGGGCGTGATAGAGGGCGGCGCCGATATCACGCCCTGGTATTGCACTGTACCCAGTCCCAAGCCGATGATGGTGACTGCCAGAATGCCGAGCAAGATTGCCCCCGGGAATCGCCGCGTGGCCAGCCCGGTGATGATCAGAAAGCCCAGTGCGGCCAGCAGGGTTTCGGTGATCTGAAAATTACCGAGCGAGAGCAGGGTGGCCGGGTGATCGACGATCAGTCCGCCATTGCGCAGTCCAATCATGCCCACGAAGAGGCCGATGCCCGCACCCATTGCAATGCGCAGGTTCCAGGGAATGCTCACCAGCATCCACTCCCTGAGTCGGGTAACGGTCAGAATGACAAACAGGATGCCGGCAATGAAAACGGCGCCCAGTGCGGTCTGCCACGGGTAGCCCATATCCCCGACGATGGTGTAAGTAAAAAAAGCGTTCAGCCCCATGCCGGGTGCGAGCCCCACGGGCCAGTTGGCGTATAGGCCCATAAAAAAGCAGGCCAATGCCGCGGCAATGCAAGTGGCGACAAACGCAGCCCCTTGGTCCATGCCTGCCGATGCCATCATTTGTGGGTTCACAAAGGCGATATAGGCCATGGCCATGAAGGTGGTGAGGCCTGCGCTCAGTTCAACGCCAACGGTAGTATTCGACTGCGAGAGTTTGAAAAGCCGCTCCACGATATGCCCCTGTCTAAAAACGTCTTTGAGTCAGGCCTTGAGCCCCCGGCCTCGGCTGAGTGTACCCGCAGGCAAAGGTGATTGCTGTGGTGGTCTGCGGATGAGGTTACCCAAGGCTGCCCTGAGGGGAGAGCCAGCGACCTGTTCCCAAGAATGCAGCCCTGTGTGGCTACCGCTCGAATACCGCTCAACCAAAAAGCGTGAGTGTAAGTTGCGGTGCGAAGAAACCGTCCCGGGCTCCAAGAGCCCGGGATCACCGCTTTCAGAAATCGATGCCCACTCTGGCCATCAGCTGGCGCGGTGGAATGAACTGGTCACCCGTTGCGCCCACGCCGAAGACGTCGGTAAAGCGAGCATTGATGCCGTCTTCATCGGTCAGGTTCTTGCCGATCAGTTCGATGCGCCAGTTCGCGTTGCTGGGAGAGAAACGCAGCACCAGATCAATGGTGTCGTAGCTATCGACTTCGTCAGTGGTGGGGTTGTTAAAGATGCGATGCCTAAAATCCCCGCGGTGGGTATAGCTCAACGTGCCGTCAAAATCGCCCCAGCCGCCCATAGCGGTGCTATAGGTCAAGGCAAGGTTCGCGGTGAAGCCTGGCGTCTTCGCTAATTCGTTGCCCTTCACGTCGGCAATTTCACCTGCGCGTGCGATTTCGACCTCGGGGCTAAAGAGACTGATACCCTGAGCCAGCAATGCGTTGGTCGCGGCTTCCGATTTCACGTTGTCTAACGCTAGGTGGTTCGCAGTGATTTCGGTATCTAACCAGGCGAGGCGCGCATCGAAAATCAGTGAGTCCGTCACGAAAGCACCCAGTTCGAGTTCAGCACCCATGATTTCCGACTCCGGGATATTGCCCACGCCACCCTGAAAGACCTCGGGATCAGTCGCTTGATACTGCAGATTGTCATAGGTGTAGAAGAAGGCCGCGCCATTGAGTCGCACTCTGCCATCGGCCAGATCGGTTTTCAGGCCCACCTCATAAGCGTCAATCGTTTCCTCCTCGAAAACGGGCAGCACCACGATGGGTGATACGACGTCTTCCCGACCAAACGTGAGGTTCGATCCGCCCGGCTTAAAGCCGCGGGTGTAGGAAGCATAAGCCATGGTGGCGTCACCGAGGTCGACCTCTAGAGCCAGTCGCCCGGTGATTTTCTCGCTCTCGATCTCGAGAATTTCAGTGCCCTCGCGGCCGTAAAAGTTTGTGACGGCGCTATACACCTCGTCTTCTGTGTAACGTAGTCCGGCGATCATGCGCACGCTGTCAGTGAAGGACCAGGTGCCCTGACCGTAGACCGAGATCGACTCGCGCTCTGGTTTTGAGTCGGAGATAAAGCCGACGTCACCGCCATAAGCGTAGATGTCATCGAGGGTGAAGTCGTCGAAGACGCCGTCAAAGCCAAAGTCGAGTCGCTCGAGAATGCTGATGTCGACTTCAGTATCGAGGTAGAAGACACCTGCCACCCAGTCGAGTCGGCCAAAAGCGGGCTCATTCGAGATCAGGTTAAATTCCTGCGTGGTCGTTGTCTGCTCGTTGGTTTCGGGGTCAAAGTAGCTTTGCAGCAAAAAGAAAGGCTCCAGGGTGCGGTAATCATGACGGTCGTTGTCGCGCTGGATAGCGATGTCGTCGTTCTGATAACTGGTCAGTGATTTGAGGGTCACCCCACCGAGATCCCACTCCAAGGTCATGCTGTATAGCTGCGACTCGAGCTCGTAGCTCGAAAGCGAATCCTGAGCGAGTTTTCGCGCCCCGGGGGTCGGATCGTAAATACCTTTTTGTGCCTGACCGTTGACCTCTTCATCGAACAGTTGAGCCGTGAAAGTAGCGGAGAAGGTATCGCTGGGTTGTATCAACAATTTAGCGCGGGCGGAGATGCTATCGGCGTCGTCCAGATCCTGCCCATTGCCGACGTTATCAGTGAACCCGTCGTGCTTATGGCTCATTACCGACACTCTGGCGGCCACAGTGTCGGAGAATGGGATGTTCATCGCAGCGCGCGCTTTAATCAGGCTGTACTCGCCGGCGGTAAGATCAGCGGTGCCATAAAAATCGTCAAAAGTCGGCGCTTTGGTGATGACGTTGATGCCGCCACCCGTCGAATTCTGGCCGAACAGTGTGCCCTGGGGTCCCCTCAGTACCTCAATGCGCTCAAGATCCAAAAAGTCGGTCTGCAGCGCGAACGGTGAGGCGACGTATACGCCGTCTAAGTGGTAGGACACGGAGGGATTGGCAATCGCGTTTTGATTGGCTTCGTTGCCAATACCCCGGATCGTAATGACGGTTTTAAACCCCTCATTCTTGGCAACGTTCACCCCGGGGGCGATGGCGCTCAGATCAACGAAGGAACTCAGCTGACGGTTTTCAACGTCTTCAGCGCTCAGCGCGGTGACTGCCTGTGACAGATTTTGCAGGCTTTCGGAGCGCTTTTCAGCGGTGACAAGGACCTCCTCGAACACGGGTGCTTGCTGGGCCCATCCCACTCCAGAGCTGGCGGCGATCAAGGGGCTTGCGAGCAGGGGTAGCAAACGACGGTTTTTCAATTGAGGCTCCTCATTTTTTGCGTGCATTTGTTTGGGAAACAGGCAATCCATGTGCCAATTAGACGAATGTTTTGACACCGCAGTGTCATAGGTTAGCTATGTCTACGAAGTGTGAGCACAAAACGATGAATAACGCGGTTTTGTGCACTGTTACGGTGCTCATGTTGTGCCAAATCGGGGCGAGCGACCGCGTCATCAGACGCTGTTTGACTATACCGGCAAGCCGGTCGGTAGCGTTAGCTGATTATGCCTTGTGACTCGGTTTTTTGGATGAGGCTTGATGCAATGAGGTGGTTAGCTTTTGGGCGAAGCTGACAGGCGTCATGGCCTTGGCTGAACTTTTTTCAAATTTTTTTGAATTTTTTAAAAAAAGGTATTGACGGTTTTGTGCCTTTTGGTAATATTACCAATGCCGACGGCGACCGACGAGTGACCAACTGCAGACGGGAGCGAGGGGGAAGCCGGAGGAAGAGTGCTCAGGTAGAAAAGCGTAGCGAAGGGCCGGCACAAACGCAGTTCGCTACCCACCGAGGGTGAGGGGATACCACCCGAGGGGCCAGATGGAATCCCGGTCTGGACGCCTGAGAGGCTCGAATAAAAAAGACAGAGGGCAACCTCTGTTTTTTTTTGCGTGGCTGAAAGTCAGAGCGTGATGCACTCTGTGTCCGTGGCTGAACCAATACCTCGTTGTGAAACCCCATCATCTTGGTGCCTCAGGCTGATCTGGCTTGAGCACACCGACCTTTCCGCTGCCAAGACCGGGTGAGTTACGACTCGCTGCCCAGTTGCGCGACGAAATCGGCTTTTAGTGTCCTGGCGCAGAGTAAGAAGCAGGCGGAGGCCACCAGAAAAATGCTGGCGGTGACGGCCATGGCAAATTTGAGGCCGGTTGAGTTTGCGGTTTGGCACATCATCTGCTCGTTGGCCGAGAGTGAGGCCCCCGCGGCTTTGCAGGCTTCCGGAGATAACAGCGTGGCGGCGTCAATTGCTAGCAGCTCCCGCTGCATAAAGAGATCGCTCATCGCGCCAACAAAGTAGGGGCCGATGCCGTTGCCGATCAGTGACACGAGAATCAAGAGCACGGCAATCGCTGTGGCACGTGAGCGGTTACTGACCACGCCCTGACCAATGTTGTATTGCGCGCCTAGGTAGCTGT
>JAYOUT010000061.1:0-11831 GCA_038151055.1 Luminiphilus sp. | reverse complement strand
GCGGATACTTTCAGCAATTGAGAACGCATTTCAGTTCGCCTCCGGCGCAGATACAGGCATGTTCAACAGCTCGATGGTCGCCTGCTTCTTGGCGATTCGAACCCCTTTGCGGACCGCGGCGGCGTAATCGCCCGAGGACAGCTCTTCCCAACTCTGGGTATCTTTGTTCCAGGCACCGGTCTCGGCCCCATCAGTGCTCTGATACACCAATGCGACGCGGCCAATGCGGAGGATGTCCACTTCGCGCTCGGCACCCGCCAACTCAATCGTGTCAGTGTATGCCTCGATGCCTCGCCCGTACTGTAGCTCGATCGAGTAGAGCTCCAGCACCTGGCGGAACGCTTCTGCCGACGTGACGTCGGAGCGATCCATGTTAGCGCGCACAGCTTCGATGTTGCCTAGACGAGTATCCAGATCAAAAGGCATATCCAGATTGATGAACTGCTCGAGGCCATCAAGCATACGCGTCACCAGCGGCGGGATTTGCCGCTGAATGACAGACGCTTCGGCGATCGAGGCATCAATGTCGCGGATGCGGCGTTCCTGATTGGCGATTTGCCGTTCCAGTCGCGCGTTATAGACCTTCAGCCCGTCCACTTGCTTCATCACTGTCTTATAGTCAGACAGTAAGCCGGCGGTCTCGTCGGCGAGTCGGTCAACCTTGGCTTGTGACGCCTTGGCAGCCGCTGCACGCTGCTTACCTACTTCGACAATGGGGTCGATGGTCTGCGCACCCACAATGGATGCACTACCGCCGACGCAAATCGCCACCAGCAGAGTTTTAAGTCGAGTCGTAATCATGGGATGGATACTTCCTCTCAAGAGCAAATCAGGTCGGGGGCATCGTCTGTGGCGAGCCCCTCATAAAATCTTTGTTTAGCGGCGCTGTTATACCTATATATGACGCGCCGTCCGACATATCGGGGGGAGCGAATTTACCGTGTACGTTTCGGCAACGCAAATGGTTTCAATATGGCTGTTGGCGGCGCCATCACTCATTTGCGGGTGGCACAAGTTCGACAATGCTAAAGGCATGACTGTTGCGGCCATCCGCCTCATAGCGGTCCACGGTGCGCTCCTGCCAACCCGCCAACAGATCCAGATCAAAAATCACGTCGCCCTGAACATCGCCTTCAACGCGAGTTAGCACCACGCGATCCGCTCGCGGCACAGCCAGTCGGTATATTTCTGCGCCGCCCACCACCATCGCGGCGTCGGCACCGTCAATCAACGCCTGACAAAAAGCGGCCTCTATAGCGTCATCCAGCGTATGAGAGACCCGCACACCCTCGTGGGACCAGCCCTCGTCCCGGGTCACCACAATGTTGGTTCTTCCTGGCAAAGGGAACCCGACACTCTCGAAAGTTTTGCGGCCCATGATGATGGGTCGCCCCAGCGTCGTCCGCTTGAAATGCTGCAGGTCGTCGGGCAACTCCCATGGCAAGGCGTCTCCCCGGCCTATCACGCCGTTTTCGGCAGCGGCCAACACTAACACCACAGGGATGTCGTTTTCGGAGTGCAATGCGGTCATATGGCGACAGGTGCAGGAATATTCGGCGCTGGATCGTAGCCAACCAACGCGAAGTCTTCAAAGCAGTAATCGTATATAGAGTCGGGCTTTCGCAATATTTCCAGAGTGGGCAACGCCGCCGGCGCCCGCCGCAGCTGGGTGCTCACTTGCTCCCCGTGATTGCTGTAGAGATGCGCATCACCCAAGGTAATCACCACCTCCCCGACCGTCAGCCCGCATTGCTGGGCCAACATGTGCACCAGCAGTGCGACCGAAGCAATATTGAAGGGGAGCCCCAAGAACACATCGCTGGAGCGAATATAAAGTTGCGCCGACAGCGCGCCGCGCGCAACGTAAAACTGATAGAGCAAGTGGCAGGGCGGCAAAGCCATCCGGCCGGCTCGCACATTTCCCTGAGGGCTCACCGTTTCATCGGGCAGATACTCGACGTTCCATGCATGAAAAAGGATGCGGCGGCTTTCGGGGCGGTGCTTGAGGCAGTCCACAACATAGTCAATCTGGTTGATGCTGCCGCCATCTTTAGTCGGCCAATCGTGCCATTGAGCACCGTAGAGCGGGCCCAGATCGCCCTCCTCAGTGGCCCACTCATCCCAAATGCTGACGCCGTTCTCCCGCAGCCACCGAGTATTGGTGTCACCGCTCAAAAACCAGATCAGCTCATTCACAACACTTTTGAAGTGCACGCGCTTGGTCGTCAAAATGGGAAATCCAGCTGCGAGGTCAAAACGGAGCTGGCGGCCGAAGACCGAGCGCGTGCCGGTGCCAGTGCGGTCGCCCCGGTCAACACCGTGCTCAAGAATGTCGGTCATCAAATCGAGATATGCCTGCATGCAGTCCTCATGGGTGTTTTGGGCGGTAAGCCCAATAAAGTAAGCAGGCTCCGGCCACGAGCATCGGTACGCACAATAGCTGCCCGCGCGTCATCCAGCCCAGAGCATCAAAACCAATGTGAGCATCCGGCTCGCGGAAAAACTCCGCTATGAAACGCATACCGCCATAACCAATCAAAAACAGCGCGGACACCGACCAGGCTGGCCGGGGCCGGCGACTAAACCATAGCAACACCAGAAACAGTGCACACCCCTCAAGCGCAAACTGGTAGAGCTGGGAGGGGTGTCGGGGCAACATCAACGGGTCATTTGGGAAGACCATTGCCCAGGGTGCATCGGTTGCGCGGCCCCACAACTCCTGATTAATGAAATTGCCGAGCCGACCCAGTGCCAGACCAACCGGGGTAAGGAGCGCCACAAAGTCCATGAGTTGGCCCCACACAATGTTCTGCTGGCGCGCGAACAGCGCCATCGCTACCAGCACACCTAGGAATCCACCGTGGAAGGCCATGCCGCCCTGCCACACCTTCAGCAGCCAGAGCGGATCGGCGGCTAGCTGATCAGAACCATAGAAAAGTGCGTAACCGAGCCTGCCGCCCAATATGACGCCAATGGCTGCGTAAAAAATCAAGTCATCGATCTGATCGCTACGCAACGGTGAATGCGCCATCTGTGTGCGCCGGCGAGCCAACCACCATGCGAACGCAAAGCCGCCAAGATAAGTCAGTGCATACCAATGAATCTTGACGGGACCCAGCGCAACGGCAACGGGGTCGATTTCGGGGTAAGGCAACATCTCAGCCGGCGCTCTCGCCGCGCCGGAGGAAGCTGTCCAATCCGCGCGCACTGAGTGCCGCGTCAAGGCAGCTGACAACCTCTTGAGCTGATCGGAGTGGCATTAGTGTATCCATCAGTGCTTTAAGTTCATTGCGGCTGAAGGCGCTTAATACGCGCTTGATCACGGACAGGCTTCCCGCATTCATCGACAGCTGGTCGAAACCCATCGCCACCAACAGTGGTGCCGCGCGAGGGTCGCCCGCCAACTCACCGCAAATACTGACGGACTTACTGTGGCTGTGTGCTGCCTCAATGATGTGCGTCAAAGCCGCCAGCACCGCCGGGTGTAATGCCTGATACAAATCAGCGACCCGGGCGTTCCCCCGGTCGACGGCCAGCAGATACTGCGTCAAGTCGTTAGAGCCCACCGAGAGGAAATCGGCCTCCTCAGCGAGAGCAGACGCCAAATAGACGGCGGCCGGGACCTCAATCATGACGCCAATGGGCGGCAAGGGTCCGGTGAAGCCCTCACTTTTCACTTCGTCATGGCACCTTAGGATCAATTCTCTCGCCGAGCGTAGCTCGTCGATCGCCGTGACCATGGGCAACAGAATACGCAGGTTGTGGAGCCCCTCGTTCGCCTTGAGCATGGCCCTGACCTGTGTCAGAAAAATCTCCGGATGATCTAGCGTGACACGGATGCCCCGCCAGCCAAGAAACGGATTGGATTCTTCGATAGGAAAGTAAGGCAACGCTTTGTCGCCGCCGATATCCAGCGTGCGCATCGTCACAGGGGAGGGGTGCAGGGCTTCAAGCTGCTCACGGTAGAGCTGGCGCTGCTCCTCCTCACTGGGAAAGCGATCCCGCAGCAAAAAGCTCACCTCGGTGCGATACAGTCCTACTCCTTCCGCACCAAATTCCCGCGCCCGCTGCACGTCAGCCGCAACACCGGTATTGACCCAGAGGGGCACAGCGCTGCCGTCGGAGGTCGTGGCAGGTTGTGTGGCCAGCGGCGCCAGCTCCTCAAACAAGGCCTCGTCCTCGGCCAGCAAACCTTCAAATCGCGCCAACAGGTCTACATGCGGATTGACGTAAATGCGGCCGTTATAACCGTCGACCACCAGCTGCTGGTCGGGCAATCGTTTTAACGGCAAGTCTTCAACACCCACCACAGCAGGAATACCCATAGCGCGAGCGAGTATCGCCGTGTGGCTGTTGGCGCTGCCCCTCATGGACACAATGCCAACCAATCGATCCCGAGGAATCTCTCCCAGCGCAGAGGCAGTAAGCTCCTCGGCAACGAGCACCGTCGCCTCGGGGTAGTCAACATCCCTGCGGTCAGCATCCTGCAGATAACCCAGCACCCGGGTGCCCAGATCGCGCACATCTACCGCGCGCTCTCTCAAGTAGGAATGCTCCATGCGCTCAAAATGTCGAATGTGACGCAGCATGACCTGACTCAACGCACCCTGCGCCCACTCGCCGGCTTTGATCAGAGCGGCCACTTCACCACCCAAAGCAGAGTCGTCAAGGATGCTTAAGTAGACGCCAAACAGCGCCCGATCTTCAGGCCCCAGCTCATCCTCAAGATTCTCTGCGACCTGCTGGATATCGGATCGAACGCTGGCCAGCGCGTCACGAAAAGCCTTCAGCTCTGCTCTGCGATCAGCCGCCTGCCGGGAAGGCACCGTCTGCAGATCCGCATGTGGCGAAACCCACGCAGCCGTCCCGATGCCGATGCCCGAACACGCTGCGATGCCCGATAGGCGAGCGCCACCATCCGCATCAACCGCAACAGAATTGGTCTGACTGATCGCGCCGGCCAGCTCGGCGTGGGCAATGAGCCCAGCCAGCTGCGCCGAGACGGTAATCAGAAACGCTTCTTCATCCTCCGAAAAGCGTCGGTGATCACCCTGTTGCACGACTAACACGCCCAGCAGATCTCGTTGATGAACGATCGGTGCTCCGAGGAAAGCATTGAAGGGCTCCTCTCCGAGGCCCTCAACCAGCTGAAACTGGGGATGCGCACTGGCGTCGTCCAAATTGAGCGGCTCTTCGCGGGTCGCCACCCAGCCCACCAGGCCTTCGTCAAAGCGCAAGCCGAATTGCCCGACTTTTTCTGAGTTCAACCCCTCGGTCGCCCGAAAAATCAGCTTCTGGCTGCCTTTATCGTGCAGATAAATCGTGCACACGTCGGTCTGCATGGCCGCTCTGACCTGACCCACGATTAATGCCAGCGCGTCCTCAAGCGAGTCGGCATCATTGACGTCTTGTATCAGCCGGCGCAGCACCTCCAGCATCAACGTCCCCTCCTGCGCCGGCGCGCATTACGGGGCTTCGGTGCGAGTCGACCCGCCAGCTGAGTCAGCGCCTGCCGATAAACCGCCTGCTTAAAATCCACCACAGCCGTCACGGGATACCAGTAGCTGACCCACCGCCAATGATCAAACTCGGGATCGTCGTGTGCATCCAATACAATCGCGCTGTCATCAGCTGTCAGCCTTAGCAGGAACCAGATTTGTTTTTGACCGATGCACACGGGCTGCTCAGATTGCCGGATGAAACGTTTGGGCAGTCGGTAGTGCAGCCATCCCTGGGTGCGACCGAGCACTTCGACCGCCTCAGGGCGAAGGCCTACCTCTTCCTCAAGCTCCCGGTACATCGCTGCCTCGGGTGTCTCATCGCGGTTCATCCCGCCCTGCGGGAACTGCCACGAGTCCCGACCATTGATGCGGCGGCCCCACAGCACTTGGTCGTCCGCGTTGCAGACGACAATCCCGACGTTAGGTCGGAAGCCTTCGCGGTCTATGACGCGCTCTTTGTCCAGCACTTGCTCCAAACTTGCTTCCAAATCCTCGTGGCACCATAAGTGGGATTGAGGCTCGACACCTCAGGCCGTATTCTTCCACACATCCTCCACTTGCGGCACTTTTTGCGGTCTTGCGGCACTCCCAGAGTGCGCTGGAGCGCGGATTATTCCTTCAGGCAGTCATGAGTCAGCGTTATGGCACTTGCAATTTTTGACCTCGACAACACGCTCCTTGCGGGGGATTCCGATCATCGCTGGGGAGAATTTTTATGTGAGGCGGGGCTGGTGGAGGCCGAGGATTACGGCACAAAAAATGATCAGTTCTATGCTGACTATCAGGCCGGCACGCTGGATATGGTGGCCTACCTGAACTTCGTGCTCGCGCCGCTGACAGGTAAACACCGGGATGAGGTGCGCGCTTTACAGCGACGGTTCATTGCCGAGTGCGTTGAGCCCATGCTGCTCGACAAGGCCTTCGACCTGCTCAATCAGCACCGCGTCGCCGGCGATACGCTACTGATGATGACCGCCACCCACGCAGTTGTGGCCGAGCCGGTTGCCGCACGTCTTGGTTTTCAGCACTGGCTGGGTAGCGGCGTGAGCATTGTCGACGGGCGTTATACCGGTGAGTGCGACGGCGCGCCGTGCTTTCAATCGGGCAAAGTGGCGCACCTCGAACAATGGCGTGCGTCGCATCCTGAGGCCGCTGACAACGCGGATACCTGGTTTTACTCAGATTCACACAACGACCTGCCTTTGCTCGGCGCGGTCGGTCACCCCGTAGCGGTCGACCCCGACGCGACACTCCGCAACCATGCCGAAGCACAAGGGTGGCCGATCATTTCACTCAGAGAGTCAATGGCAACAAGTTAAACGGGCTTAACTGAGCGCCTGCTCCATAAACCAGCGCTTTAGACTCTCCCGCTGATCAACAAAGTTGAGGCCAACATTCCTTGCAATAACGGCAAGGGGGTTTGCGCTACCAAAGCCTCGCTTGAAGCCTTCCATCGCCGCCATCATTGCCAGATTTTCAGTTTTTCTCTGGCGCTGATACCGCTTGAGTGCGACGGGGCTGGACACTCCTAAGCCACTGACATTGGCATTGGCCAACTCCTGAGCCAAAACCCTCACATCCGACAGCCCCAGATTTATGCCCTGCCCGGCCAGCGGATGAATGCTGTGCGCCGCATCAGCCACCAGCACGAGGCCCTCATCGACGTAGTCCACCGCGTGAGACTGCATCAAGGGAAAACTGGCCCTCGGCCCCACCGCCATCGCTTCCGGTGCGTCGCCCGCCAAAGCGCGATTAAGTTGGGCGAGAAATGCCTCATCATTGAGCGCAGCGATCGACTCATGCTTGGCCTGATCGAGTGACCACACCATGGCAACCTTGTCGTCGTCGGCCAAAGGCAACAGTGCGAGCGGCCCGGTATCCATAAAGGCCTGCCAACAGGTGTCCTGATGCGACGTGCGCAGCGCGATCGTTCCCACGATGGCGCTCTGCTCATAGCTCCACTGCCGACTCGGCATGGCTGTCAGTGATCTGACTCTGGACCGGGCGCCGTCGGCGCCCACTGTCAGTGGCGCACAAAAGGCCTCGCCATTCTCACAGTGAATCTGCCAGCCTTGGTCAGTCAGCGCCATCGAATTCAAGGCGTGCTGCCACAGCACCTCCACACCGGCAGTGGACTCTGCGCAGCGTAGTAAGGCGGAGAGGGTGAGACGATTCTCAACGATGTGTCCGAGAAAAGGGGCCTCTACCTCGCCGGTACTGAAGGCGATACGGCCGCTACCCTGCGCATCCCAAACCTGCATACCCGTGTAACGGCCGGTGCGATCTGTCGGGATCGCCTCCCAGGCTCCCAGGCTTTGTAAGAATTCGATGGAGGCTGGCGTCAGGGCGCTAACGCGCAGATCCCATGCATCCAGATCTCTGCTCTCAGCGGGCGGTTCCGGCCGAGAAGCGCCATCAATGACCGTGACACGAAAACCTTCGCGACCCAGTGCGGTCGCCAACGACAGCCCGGCAATGCCCGCCCCGATGATCAGAACGTCGGGATGGGCCACGGGCTCACCTGAGTGCACTGCGACGCCCTGTTCCCACACTGGCTACTCTGGCTCGAGCTGCTGGCACTAGATCCAAGAGCGCCAATGACAAGTTCCTTGGCCCATCCAGAAGCGGCCCACGCCGGTTGAACAGCGTCGCCAGGAGATCGGTGCTGTGGGTAACGAAATGTTGCTCCTCGGTGACCTCCGCAAGATATGGAGACAAGTGATTGAGCTGCCCTATCGGAACGCCCCTGCGGATCGAAGCTCCCACCGTAGCCGCCAGGAGGCCAGCTTCTCGAAGCGACAAATTGAGACCTTGGCCAGCCACCGGGTGAAGCGTGTGGGCCGCATTGCCCACCAGCAAATACCCTGCCCGATATTGCTCCGAGGCCAACAGTCGGACCAATGGCCACTGACTGCGCTGGCCCACGGCAGCAACAGCACCCAGTCGCCAGCCAAACGCCGCTTGAAACGCCTCGCTAAAAGCCGGGTCTTCCAGCGCGCCCAGCGCCGGCGCCTCAGTGTCAGGGACTGACCACACAACGTTATAGCGCTGTTCAGAACGACTGATCGAAGGAAGTGGGAGTACTGCCAGTGGCCCATGTGATGTGAAACGCTCAAACGCGCGACCCGCCTGCTGCCCGTGAAAACTCGCGTTAAATACAATCGCGTGATTGTGGGTTGGACGCTCGGCTACGGTGATACCCAGCCCATGAAACCATTCGGGCGCTACCCCGGCGGCAAGTAGCACAAGATCAGCTGACAGCACCTCGCCGTCTTCTGTCAGTACGCCCGGGTGACCCCCGTCTGACTGAAGCGCCTGACACTTTACGGGGGAGCGAATCGTCACGCCCAGCCGTTCGGCGCGTGCGAGCAGTGCCGCCCCCAAAATGTGGTTCTCAACAACATAGCCCAAGGCTGGCACGCCGAGGTCAGCGGTGGTCATCAAGGTGCTACCGAAGTGACCTCGATGAGAAACATGAATCTCTTCAATAGCCCCGACTGACTGATTCAGTTCGGACCACAGCGACCACTGCTCCAATTGCGCTATTGAATGCAGATTGAGTGCAGAAGCTCTAGTATCCAGCGGGTTGGGTGAGCCAGCTCGGAAAGGCTGCGCCTCAAGCAAGGTCACGTTCAGCTCAGGCGCCTCGGTAGCCAACGCGATCGCGAAGGACAGCCCCGCAAGGCCGCCGCCGAGAATCAGCACCCGAGCAGAATCCGTCATGATGCCGCTGACATCAGCGTCTCGATTTCGTCGGCTCGCTTGGGGACGTCACTGGTGAGCACGTCACAACCCTGCTCTGTCACGACAACGTCATCCTCGATGCGCACGCCAATTCCTCTCCAGCGTTTGGCCACCTTGGTGTTGTCCGCGGCGATGTAAATACCCGGCTCGATGGTCAGTGCCATGCCGGGCTCCAGCTGTCGCCAGCGACCATCGACCCGGTAATCGCCGACGTCATGAACATCCAGGCCGAGCCAATGGCCTGCTCGGTGCATATAAAAGTCCCGATACGCCTCCGCCTTGATCAGCTCCCTCTCTTTGCCTTTCAACAAACCTAATTTAATCAAGCCGCGGGTGATGACGCGCACAGTGGCATCATGAGGCTGATTCCAGGTGTTACCCGGCTTCACTTTGGCGATAGCGGCTTTTTGCGCTTCGAGCACCAAATCGTAGATGGCCCGCTGTTCTGGAGAAAATCGGCCGTTGACGGGAAAGGTACGAGTGATGTCGGCGGCATAACCCTGGTATTCACAGCCCGCGTCGATCAGCACAAGGTCGCCCGCACGCATTCGGTCCGCATTCTCGGTGTAGTGCAACACGCAGGCATTGGCTCCAGAACCGACGATCGAGTTGTAGGCCGGAAAACGCGCACCGTGTTCAGCGAACGTGTGTTGAATGGATGCCTCGAGGTGATATTCATAGCGCCCGGGCCGGCATTCCTGCATCGCTCTGATGTGTGCGGCGGCACTGATTTCGCCGGCTTTACGCATAACGCGTACTTCGGCAGCCGACTTGATCAACCGCTGCTCATGGAGCAGAAATGCCAGATCGGTGAAATCCGCCGGGGGAGCGGCGCCGGTGCGAACAAGGCGTCTAATCTGATTCACCCACCCCATGACACGCTGATCGAATACGTCATCGTGCCCCATGGAGTAGTAAATCCGCTGGGTCCCCTCGATCAATCCGGGAAGAATGTCATCGAGGTCATCGATCGGGAAGGCGTCGTCCAACCCTAAAGTATCGACCGCGGCCTCGGGCCCAAGCCGGTAGCCGTTCCACAGCTCCATCTCAGGGTCCCGCTCCCGACAGAACAACACCACTTGCCCCTGACGACGACCGGGTACCAATACCAATACGGCATCGGGTTCTTCAAAGCCGGTGAGGTAAAACAAGTCGCTGTTCTGGCGAAAGGGGTATTCCGTATCTCGGCTGCGCGTGACTTCACGCGCACCCGGGATGATCGCGATGCTGTGTCGGTCCATCATCGCCATGAGATTTTTGCGGCGGCGGATAAATTCAGCTTTGGAGATTTTCACTGCTCGTTTCCTGTAGTGATTGCGCTTCGTTAACAATATTGATGGCGGCAAAACGAAGATATTCAACGATATCCTCCAGCTGCCGCTCAGCTTCCTCGGAGTCCGTCTCTTCAGTATCGACCTGCGCGATGGCTGCCATGTCTTTCAACGCCTCAGCCGTCATGCTTGGCACGGGCTCTCCCGCGGCTTCTCGTTGCGTAATGCCCTGAGTGAACCCAGACAAAAAGCCGCGACTCCATTCCGATACGGACAACAAACGCTCCTCCAAAGAACTGTCGTCTGAAGGCAGCAGAGGCTGAAAGGTGTAATCAGCGTCGAGGATGGCCGAGAGGGTGGCGAGGCTGAGACGGGAAACAAAATCCACCAGATCGCCCGTCAGCTCAATGGCCAGCGCCTTTTCCAGCGCCGCAACCGTTGCGGAAAAATGGTGTTCGGTGTGCGGGTTAAACCCGGCGCCTAGTAGCCCGGACATTGCGCCATGGAGCGCTGACGGATTGAGTGTTTGCCCGGCGTTGAACAGGCTGTCCGCCGCCTCATCCCAAGTCGGCATGTCCTCAAATGCGCCAAGTGCGTCGAGCAACAAGATAGGTATCCTCTGTGGTCAGTGGTCTGCGCACCGGTCGCGCATTGACCCGATAAAACGACGCGCATTATAGTGCGGGCTTGCAACCGACACAGTGTAACCCTCGTGGCTGACAACCTCATCCAGGCGCTCGAAAAAAAAGTGAATGATCTCATCGAGTTGAGTCGCGAGCTCAATCGAGAAAACCGCGCCTTGAAACTGCGGGCTGCAGAACTGCAGCGCGAGAGAAGAGAATTATTGGAGCGACAACGTCTGGCCAGCGAGCATGTTGAAAACTCCCTGGCGCGGTTGCGCTCTCTGGATGGCGGCGCGTGAGCCGTCCCAACACCGTCAGTGTCGATATTCTCGATAAGGAATATCAGGTTGCTTGCCCTGCGGAAGAAGAGCCAGCCCTGACTCAGGCTGCGCGATACCTCGATCAGCACATGCGCGATATCCGCTCGACTGGCAAGGTGATTGGCCTCGAGAGAGTTGCCATTATGGCCGCGCTCAATATCAGTCATGAATTGCTGGCATTGAAAAGTGGCGATAACCCCGTCGAAACCAGTGAGGAGCAGGAGCGGCTGTCCTCGCTTAATAGTCAGCTTGACGAAGTGCTTTATCAACTGCGACAACTTGAGATCAACTGAACACGCATTAGGCTATACTGAGGGCGGCCTGAAGTATTCGCCAGACGATTCGTCCTCGAGCCGATAATGCAGTACCCGG
>JAYOUT010000060.1:0-11865 GCA_038151055.1 Luminiphilus sp. | reverse complement strand
TTTGTCCGGGACCAGGCGCCGATCGAGGCGGTGAGGGCTCAGTTGGAGACCGATACGGGTTTTGACGCGGGCACCTGGCAGTCGATGGTGGAAATGGGCTGGGCCGGCATTGCCTTGCCCGACACCGTCGGTGGTGCCGGCATGGGCGTGGGCTCGGCAGTGCCGGTCTTCGAAGCACTCGGTGGGGGACTGCTGGGGACACCGCTACTCAGTTCCACGTTGGCGGGCCAGTTGATTTGGCGTGCCGCGGGTGAATCAGCGGCTGATTGGCTGGGACGCCTCTGCTCCGGCTCGGTCGGCACGGTTGCGTACTTGGACGGCGGTGACTGGGGCGCGAGCAACATGGGTGTCGCCCTCGGCGCCGATGGTGCGCTGGCTGGCGCGAAAAGTTATGTCGCCGACGCCAGTGTGGCGGATGTCTTCGTGGTGGTGACTAGCGAGGGGGGTGAACCTGTGTTGGCCGTGGTGGAGCGCAGTAGCGTTGCAGACAGTGCGATTTCAGAGAATGTGCTGATCGATCTGACCAAGCGTGCGGCCAATGTCGACTTCTCGGGCGTGACGCCCGCCGAAGTGATCCGCGGTGACGCGGTGTCGGTGGCAATCAGGGATACGCTGCTCCTGGGTGCTTTGCTGACTGCGGCTGAAACCACGGGCGCCGCAAACAAATGCCTCGCGAGCATCACCGAGTACCTCAAGACACGGAAGCAGTTTGGCAAATTGATCGGCTCTTATCAGGCGCTCAAGCATCCCACCGTGGACATTTATGTGGGCATGGAAAATGCGCGGTCCTTTGTCTACCACGGGGCGACGATAGTGGGGGATGAGGCGCTGGACCAGGACGCTGAGATTGCCTGTCGTATGGCCAAAGTCGCTGCCGACGAGGTGATGGTGTTCGCCGGCGATCGCTCGGTGCAGTTCCATGGGGGCTTTGGCTTTACCTGGGAGTGTGACTCCACGCTGTTTATTCGTCGCGCCCAATGGGCGCAACAAATGTATGGCGGAGCGATTCATCACCGTAAGCGCTTGGCGTCACTGCTGCTGGATAGTTAACCGGATAGTTGACTGGGGATAGTTAAGCGATTTGTGGGTGTTGTTCTAACCCGGATCACCCAACAACGATTGTGGCCCCTCTGCCTGTGGGGTCTTCACTACATCGAGCGCTCTGACTTGCCGGTCGCCCTGACTGGGCGCCATCACGGCACCGCATTTGTGCCCGTCGCCATGGCAAGTGATCAGCCGGCCGGTAGGTGTTGCGTCAGGAAGCGCGCCATATTGCCGCCCATCACGGCTTTGACCTCGCCCTCGCTGAAACCCGCATCCAGCAGCGCTTGCGTCAGGTGGGGGAGTTGCGAGGCATCGATAGGGGTGGTCACCGAACCATCCCAGTCAGAGCCCAAGGCGATATGCTCGAGCCCAAAACGGTCAACGCCGTAGCGGATGGCGCTGGCAATGGCGTCGACACCCTCGCCGCAGGTCACATCGGCCCAAAACCCGACGCCGATCAACCCGCCAGCCTCGGTAATCATCGACATTGTTTCGTCGCTGATATTGCGAGGACTGGGGCAATGCCCGTTGAAACCGGTATGGCTCACGATCAACGCCGCGCCATTGGTTACGCGGAGCGTGTCATGCACCGTCGCTTCGCTACTGTGGGCCACATCGATCATGATGCCGGTCTCATGCATGGTGCGCACTGCGTCCTCGCCAAAAGACGTCAGCCCCGCTTGCGATTCACCGTGTAAGGATCCGCCCAGGCGGTTATCGAAAAAGTGCTGTAGTCCCATCATGCGGAACCCCGCTGAATAGAGGCGGCCGATGTTGCCCAACTCGCCATCCAGGGCATGAGATCCTTCGGTGCCCAGTAGCCCACCCACGACCTGCTTGCCGCCGGCCCGAGCTGCCAACACCGCCTCCAGATCTTTGCGTGAGCGAACCACAGTGAACTGCGGGCTGTTTCGGGCTGCCTCGTGGACGCGATCAGCCTGCAAGATTGCTCGGGCGAAGAGGCTGTTGTGGGCGGCGTTTGGCCAGCGCTGCGCCATTGCCAGCAAGGTGATGTTGTCGGCGGCGTCCGTCGCATTCTGTTCATAGTTCTGGCCACGAGGAGATTTAGTCACCGTCGTGAACATTTGTAGCGTCGCACCGCCTTCGAGCAGACGAGGGAGATCGACCTGCCCCCATGCATTGCGCGCTAGCAAGTCTTTTCCCCAGAGCGTCGAATCGGCGTGTAAATCGCCAACGATGAGCTGCCGGTGGAATGCCAGTGCCTCAGCCGTTGGGACTCGCCCGGGATCCCCGGCCACCTGATTCGAGGTGCGATCAATCCATTGCGGGCCCAGAGAAAAGAAAGCAACAACCAGCACCGCAGACAGCAGAGCCAGCACGGTCAGCGATCGTTTGAGCCACGTCATCTGGGTATCCCTCAGGCGTCTTGCCACAGACAGTGTCCGCAGTCTGTCCGCTTTGAGGCCCCCGGGCAACCGGTCTACGGCATGGGATGCGCCGTAAAGAACGACATGAAAAAAGACGTCGCCATTTTGGTGTTGGGAGACCAGCTGAGCTGGCCTCATCCGGCCTTCGCCGGCGTAGCGCCCGAGCAAGCGGTGGTGGTTTTGGCCGAGGTGCAGGAAGAGGCCACCTACGTGCGCCACAACCGACACAAGATCGTGTTGCTGTTCAGTGCGATGCGGCATTTTGCCGCGCAGCTTCGCGAGCGCGGCTATCACGTAGAGTATGTGCCGATCGATCAGTCAGTGCCGTCGCTACTGGCAGCCTGCCAGCACGTTCAGAAAAACACGCCATTTGCGGAGCTCAGAGTCTGTGAGCCGGGTGAATGTCGACTACGTGAACAGATGGAAAACTGGTCGACCACGCTGAGCGTTCCGGTCAAACTCATCGACGACACGCGCTTTCTCGCCTCGCGGCAGGACTTCTCCGATTGGGCCGCCGGGCGCAAGCAGCTACGCATGGAGTACTTCTACCGCGACATGCGCAAGCGCTATCGATTGCTGATGGATGGCGATCAGCCTGAGGGCGGCAAGTGGAATTACGATGCGGAAAACCGCTCGGGTTGGCGAGGGCAGTGCGACATTCCCGCTCGTCCCACTCCTGGTATCGACGAGGTCACCCAACAGGTAATCGATACGGTTACAGCATTGTTTCCCGACAACCCCGGAGACCTGTCTACCTTTCGCTGGGCGGTGACAAGCGAGGCGGCAGAGGCAGAGCTCGAGTGGTTTTGTGAGCACGCCTTGCCCGCCTTTGGCACCTATCAAGATGCCCTGGCTGAAGCGTCCCCCTGGCTATTCCACGGCTTGATTTCCATGTATCTGAACTGTGGCTTGCTCGCGCCTCTGGCCGTCTGTGAGAAGGTCGAAGCTGCCTATCGGCGCGGCCACTGCTCGCTGGCTGCGGCAGAGGGCTTCATCAGGCAAGTGCTCGGGTGGCGAGAGTATGTGAGAGGCCTTTACTGGCACCACATGCCTGATTACCGGGATTACAACGCGTTGTCGGCGGTGCGACCGTTACCCGAGTGGTTTTGGACGGGAGACACCGGCATGCGCTGTCTCTCACAGGCACTCAGGCAGTCGCTTGATCTCGGCTATGCGCATCACATTCAACGGCTCATGGTCATAGGTAACTTTGCGCTCATTGCGGGTCTCGACGTCCCAGCCGTGTGTGCTTGGTATCTCGGCGTCTATGTGGATGCCTACGAGTGGGTGGAACTACCCAACACGCTGGGCATGGCGCTGTTTGCCGATGGCGGCATTATGGCGTCAAAGCCGTATGCGGCGAGCGGTAAATATATCCAGAAGCAGGGCGACCACTGCAAGCACTGTCAGTACGACCCCAAAAAAGTCACGGGTGAGGGTGCCTGCCCCTACAACAGCCTGTATTGGCACTTTATTGACCGCCACAACGAATTGCTGAGTCAAAACCCGCGCATGGGTTTGATACTGGGCGGCTGGCGCAAGCGGGGAGATGATGATCGCGCCGCGGTGCTCAAGTGGGCGGACCACACCCTTGGGCAGCTCGAGGCGCTTTAGTGTTGATCGTGTGTTGTGGCTGAAGGCTGCCTTTTCCACCGCTGCCCGCTACAGCGTTTTGAGCAGTAGACAATATTTTCCCACTGATGCTTCCAGCGCGCGCGCCAGCTGAACGGACGCTCGCAGACAGGGCAGATCTTGCTGGGCAAATCGGATTTTTTCCGATGGGCCATCAGGACGGTTCCGAGATGGGCCAGTCAGCGCCATCGACGACATGCTCTGGCTGGCGGGGTCGAAACCCGCCCCACTTGGTGGTGAACAGTCCATCGGGGTCATACTGCGCGGCCTGTTTTTCAAGATTGAAATGTCGCCCGCCTCGAGGGTCCGATCCCACACCGGCAATGTACTGCCAGTTACCGTAGTTACTGCCCACGTCGTAGTCGATGAGCTGTTGTTCAAAAAAAGCCGCGCCATACCGCCAGTCGAGGCCGAGCTCGTTAATCAAACATGACGCGGCAATTTGGCGGCCGCGATTGCTCATCCAGCCTGTTGCCTGTAACTGTCGCATCAGCGCATTGACCAGCGGGTAGTCGGTATCGCCTGCGCACCACCGGGCAAATTGGCGTGGTTCAAACGTCGTCAGTAAACGGCGCCCCTGGCGGCCGGTCTGCTTGAACAGACTTTTGCCATCGACAACACCGCGCCAGTAAAAGAACTCGCGCCACAGGAGCTCAAAGTAGAGCCAGTAAGTTGACTCGTTGGCGACGTGCTCGCGCTCGTAACGAAAAATCTGATGCGCCACGGTGCGTACCGACAGTGCACCGTTCGCCAGCCACGGGGACAAAGTGCTGGAGCCTGCCAGGCCATCGAGGTCGTTGCGGGTTTGTTTGTAGTCGGCAATGGCGTGAGTCTGAAACAGAAACTGATCGAGGCGCCGCAGGCCCGCTGCGCTGCCGCCCGGGAGTGGCAAACCGGGGTGGGGCGATGCAGCGGCGCGTGGAATCGCGTCAAATTGCGCCGACGGCGGGGCTGGCAACGCCGCTGGTTTTGCCACTGGGCCCGGTATCGTCAGCTGCTCTACTTTGCGGCGAAATGGCGAAAAGGTAGGTGGTAACTCGTCAAGGCTAAATGGAAATTGCTCACTGTCGAACAGGGCGTGGCCCCGAAAAACCTTTAACAACCCGGGTAGCTTCTCCTCTAGGAAACGGATGGCTTTCTCTTCGTACCAGCCAGGCGTATCGCTAGTAGAGATTCGATCAATACCGAAGCGATCAACTAAATTGGGTAGCACCAGTTCGGGAGAGCCCTCCAGAACCATCAAATCCTGACCCATCTCTTGCAGGTCGCTCTTGAGCGCTTGCAGAGATTCGCGCAGGAAACGATCCCGCTGCGGGCCAAGGCCGGTCAGGTTGCACCAAGGTCTCGGTTTTGGCATGAGATAGACACAGAGCAGGCTGTCGGCAGCCGTCGCGCTGGCGAGCGCCGGGTTGTCTGCGAGCCGCAGGTCGTTTTGAAACCAATGCAGTTGACGCATATCGGACCACGTGGAGGGTGATGTTCTGGTGTACGCTGGGCCCGAAACCGTGGATTGGCGGTGACCCGTTACTGCCCAGCTTCTGCGACGAACGCCGATATGCCAATGACACTCTTGCCATGATGGAAGCCAGCCCAAGCCTCGATGAACTGATCCAGAGTGCTGCGGGCCAATTCGAGTGCCAGTTTGGCGCGTCGGCTCGCTGGTTTGGTGCCGCTCCCGGACGCATCAATCTGATCGGCGAGCACACAGACTATAACGACGGTTGGGTCCTGCCCATGGCAATCGACCGTTACACGGTCGTTGCGGCGGCCCCCGGGCAGACGCCGGGGCAGTTAACCGTCAACAGCCAGGCGTTTGGAACACAGGCCTCCTTGAAGCTTGATCAGCTCGACCAACCTCATGCTGTCCCTTGGTTGCGATACGTGCAGGGTGTGGTGGCGCAGTACCAGCGTCGTGGAATTCGGTGCCCCGAACTGGATATTCAGGTGGCCTCCAGCGTCCCCGCGGGAGGGGGATTATCGAGTAGCGCCGCGCTGGAGCTGGCGATGGCCCATTTGATTGAAGCGGTCACTGGTACTTCTCTGCCCACTGATGAGCGGACCACAGCGTGCGTGATGGGGGAACGGGAGACTGCCGGCGTGCCCTGCGGTGTGATGGATCAAACCGTGGTTGAGCAGGCCAAGGCGGGACATGCGTTATTGCTTGATTGTCTTCACAACGATGTCACCCATATTCCCTTTACGGAGGCTGGAGCGGCGCTACTGGCCATACACTCAGGCGTCTCGCACGCGCTGGCCGACGGCGAGTACGCGAAGCGCCTCGAGGAATGCGAGCGGGTTGCCGCTGAGCTGGGAATCGAGACGCTCCGTGATGTAGCCGAGTTCGACCTGCAGCGACTGAGCGGAGACGACTTGCTCTATCGTCGGGCTCGACATGTCGTCAGTGAAAACAAACGTGTTCATCAAAGCGCTGCCGCTTTGCGCGCCGCTGATTGGTCGCAACTGGGTGCGCTGATGCAGGAGAGTCATACGTCGTTACGCGATGACTATGCCGTTTCCTGCGCTGAGCTCGACCTGCTGGTGGATCTCGCGCTGTCTGAGCAAGGTGTCTATGGCGCTCGCATGACGGGCGGCGGCTTCGGCGGGTGTATCATTGCGCTGGTCGAGCAGAGCCGCGCTGGAGCTGTGGCTGACAGCCTCTGTGAGCACTACGCCACATCGACATCACTGCAGCCTGCTTGTTATCGGGTACGACCCGCCGCGGGCGCCGGGGAGATCTCTGCGTTGCCATGAACCTTGAAGCAAAAGCCACTGACGGGTCGCATCGCCGTCGTAACGCGCTGAATGGCGATTGGGTCACCGTATCCCCGCAGCGCGCCGCGCGACCCTGGCAGGGCGAGGCGCATCCGGATGTCACGTCAGATGCCAGCGCCTATGACCCAAATTGCTATCTGTGCCCGGGCAATGTTCGCGTCAATGGCGATGTCAATCCCGCTTACGCCGCACCGTGGGCTTTTGATAACGACTTTCCTGCCATGTCGGTGTCAGAGTCCGGCGGGCTAACTGAGGCCGAGCCGTCGAGCCCGGGCGCTGCTGATCTGTTTGTCTCTGAGTCCGCATCAGGTCGGTGCAGGGTGCTGTGTTACAGCCCCGACCACCACAAAACCCTCTCAGTGATGACTGCGGACGAACTTCACGCTGTGATCGCGCTCTGGTGTAAGGAGGTTCGGGCGCTTCGCCAAACGCATCACTGGGTGCAAGTGTTTGAGAATCGCGGTGAGATGATGGGTTGCTCCAATCCACACCCCCACGGTCAGATTTGGGCGGTGGATTATCTCCCGGGCGAAGCGCGCAAAGAGGATGTCCAGCAAGCACTTTGGCGTGAGAAACACCAATCGGTCCTGCTACAGGACTATCTGACGGCAGAGGAGGCACAGGGTGAACGAGTGGTGCTGAGCAACGCCGATTGGTTAGTGCTGGTGCCTTACTGGGCTGTCTGGCCGTTTGAGACGCTGTTGTTGCCGCGCCAGCATATCGCTCATCTAGATGATCTCAATGCTGCAGAGTGCCTCACCTTGGCTGGCATCTTGCAGGGCTTATTAGGGGCTTATGACCGACTGTTCGACACCCCCTGCCCCTACACGATGGGCTGGCACGGCGCGCCCGGTGCCACCGCTTCGCCGCATTGGCAACTGCATGCCCACTTTTATCCACCGCTATTGCGGTCGGCCTCGGTACGTAAGCATATGGTGGGTTACGAGATGCTCAGCGAGCAGCAGCGTGATGTGACCCCGGAAGCGGCTGCGGAGCGGCTTCGGCAGGCCCTCGCACTCTGTGAGGCCGAGCAGCGCTCATGACGGCCGCACGCAGAGTGGGCAGAGTGGCAGGGGAGCCGCAATGAAGGTCTTAGTGACCGGCGGTGCCGGTTATATCGGCAGCGTCATGTGCGAGGTCTTATTGCAGCGCGGTCACGAGGTGGTGGTCTTTGATAACCTCTCCCAAGGTCATCGCGCAGCCGTGCCCGCAGAAGCGGTCTGGGTTGAGGGTGATCTTGCATCGGCTGAAACAATCCGCAGCACGATCGAGGCGCATCGCCCCGAGGCAGTGATGCACTTTGCCGCGCGCTCGCTGGTGGGTGAGTCGATGGCGTCGCCGCTGCTCTACCTGCGGGATAATGTGGTCAACGGACTCAATTTGATTGACGCCTGTGTGGCAGGAGGTGTGGAGCGCTTCATTCTCTCCTCTACCGCCAACCTGTTTGGCACACCCGGGGATCAATTGATCGCAGAGGACAGTCCTGTCGCACCAGGAAGTCCTTACGGCGAATCAAAATGGGCGCTAGAGCGTGCGCTGCACTGGATGTCGCAGACCCACGACTTGCGGTACGCCGCGTTGCGCTATTTCAATGCCGCCGGCGCCAGTGAGACGCGTGGCGAGGACCATCACCCCGAGACCCATCTGATACCGCTGGTGTTGCAGGTTGCAGCAGGCCAGCGAGAGTGCATCACTATTTTTGGTGACGATTACGATACGCCCGATGGCACCTGTATTCGCGATTACATCCATGTCCTTGATCTTGCCGATGCTCACCTGCTGGCCTTGCAGGGTCTCGAGCGCGGTAACTGCGTCTATAACCTGGGCAACGGGCAGGGGTATAGCGTACGCCAAGTCATCGAGACAGCCCGGGCGGTCACCGGTGCAGATATTTCTGCGCAGGTCGGACCGAGGCGCAGCGGCGATCCTGCTCGGCTGGTGGCCTCCAGTGAGCGGATTCGCAGCGAGTTAGGGTGGGCGCCGCGATTTCCGGGGCTGGAAGAGATTGTTGCCAGTGCCTGGCGGTGGCATCAGCGCCATCCGGGGGGCTACGCCGACTAGGGAAGAGGTCTTTGCGGGTGATATCGGCCAGACGGAGTAGGGCGCCGGGCCTGCTTTTACGATAGTCTGCGGCCCTCACAGCGCGGGGCGCTGCAGCGAAATATGCGCGACCTGCCCACTTAACATGCCCAATTAAAAAAGTACGCCAGCGAGGTAACCCGTGGCCACGATCGATAGTTTATTCAGCTCCTTTTCCCTCAAGTCATTACAAATGGAAAATCGGGTGGTGATGGCGCCCATGACGCGCAATCACTCGCCCGACAACATCCCCAGTGATGCGTCGGCAGAGTATTACCGACGGCGCGCTGCGGGTGGGGTGGGACTCATTGTGACAGAGGGAACTTGCCCCAATCATATTGCAGCAAACGGTTATCCGGATGTGCCGTATTTTTATGGTGAGGAGCGGCTGGCCGGCTGGAAGAAAGTGGTCGATGCGGTGCATGCCGAGGGCGGCAAAATCGCACCCCAGCTGTGGCACTGCGGCGGGATGCGCAAGCGTGGCGTGATGCCTGAGGGAGACGTTGACGGCTATACCCCCTCCGGGATGAATGTGCCGGGCAAAGTGACCCGTCATGTGATGACCCAACAGGACATTGACGATGTTGTGCGGGCTTTTGCGGAGGGCGCCAGGGATGCCCAGCGGCTCGGCTTTGATGCGGTCGAAATTCACGGTGCGCATGGCTATCTAATCGACCAGTTTTTCTGGGAAGGCACCAACCAACGCGACGATGGCTACGGCGGCACGATGGCGGCCAGAGGCCGCTTTGCGGTCGAGGTCATCGAGGCCTGTCGATCCGAGGTTGGACCGGATTTCCCCATTATTTTGCGCTGGTCGCAGTGGAAGCAGCAGGATTTCACCGCGCGCCTGGCCCCCACCCCGCAGTTGCTGGAAGCCTTCTTGCGGCCACTGATCGACGCCGGTGTCGATGCATTCCACTGCAGTCAGCGCCGCTTCTGGGAGCCCGAATTCGATGACTCTGACATGAACTTAGCGGGGTGGGTGAAGAAGCTCACCGGCATGCCGACGATTACGGTTGGCAGCGTCAGCCTCGATCAGGACTTTGTGTCCCAGCCCAGCGAAGGCGATGGCGCCACCAGTGAGCCTGCCTCGATTGATCGATTGCTGGAGATGATGGATCGCGGTGATTTTGACCTTGTCGCCGTTGGGCGAGCGCTCATCGCTAACCCAGACTGGCCCAAGGTGGTCCGTTCTGGCGATACCGCTGACCTTCAGGCCTACAACAAGGACCTTTTGGCGACATTAGCCTGACATCGGGAAAAATTTTGCCTATATTCATCCCTGTCACCAAGTTGTCACAGGGTGGCCCCAAAATAGGATAGATATTCGGCACGCCCCCGCGGCGTGTCGGCCTCACAGCTTGCTTCTAGTTCCCAGGAGACGCGTTATGAAACATTCCCTAGCATCCCTTTTCGCGGGCAGAGTGCTCTCGAAGGCGGTTGCCGGCGCCACTTTAGTGGGGTTGGCGACTGCGGTTCCCGGCGTTTATGCACAAGAGACCTCTGCCACAGTGCGTGGTGCGGTCAGTACCAGTAGCGGTGAAGCGCTGTCTGGGGCGACGGTTGTGGTCACCAGTAATGCCACCGGCGTCAGTAAGACCGTGACCACAGATGAGGGCGGCTTTTATTCGGTAAGAGGCCTTCCAGCGGGTGTTTCCTATGATATCGAGGTGGATGCCAATGGCTGGCAAAAGGCCTCAACCGCCGATCTTTCGCTGGCTGTCGGTCAGTCCGAGGTGATCAACTATCGACTCGATGCCGAGGAGGAAGTGATCGTGCTAGGCAGTCGTGTCGCCGTGGATACCGCGGTCGGTCCCAATGCGGTATTTGATCTCGCGGCGCTGCAGGACTCGCCGTCGATCAATCGCAATATCAATGACATCATCCAGCAGGATCCAAGAATTTATGTCGATCAGTCCCGCGGTGATATCGACGCGGTGCAGTGTAACGGCGCCAATCCGCGCTACAACAGCTTGACCGTCGACGGGGTGCGCCTGAACGACGGCTTTGGCCTTAACAGTAACGGTTACCCGACTCAACGGATGCCGTTCCCCTACGACGCCATCTCCAGCGTTGCGGTTGAATTGGCGCCGATGGACGTGGTCTACGGCGGTTTCTCGGCCTGTAACATCAACGCTGTTACCAAAACGGGTAGCAACGAATTTTTTGGCTCGGTGTTTTTCGATTACGGCAGTGACTCGCTCCGCGGTGACAAGCTCGAAGGGGACAGCATCGAATCACAGGACTATGACGAAACCCGATGGGGTGTCGAGCTTGGCGGCGCCATCATCCCCGACAAGCTGTTCTTCTACGCAGCTTATGAAAAGTACGATGGTGCTGATCTCAACGAGCGCGGTGCGATCGGCAGTGGTGCGGTCAATGAAGTGCCGGTAACGCAGGCGGAGCTCGATGAAATCGCTCGTATCTCCCGAGAGGTTTATGGCTTTGATCCTGGTCGTAGCGTTTCCGAAGCGCTCGATTTCGACGATGAAAAATATCTGCTGAAAGCTGATTGGTACATCAACGACGCGCACCGCTTGTCAGCAACTTACATGTATAACGACTCCTTCAACTACGCGCCTTCAGACGGCGACCTGGACGAGTTTGAGTTCGACAAGCACTTCTACAAGCGTGGCGCCGAGCTCACCACTTACAACCTCAACTGGTACGCCGACTGGAATGACCGCTTCTCTACCGAGATACGCTACTCCTTCAACGATGTGGATTTTCTGCAGCAGGCCGTGGCGGGCAAGGACTTCGCTGAGTTCCGCGTAGAGCTCGACGAGGTGGATGTCTATCTGGGGCAGGACGACAGCCGGCAGGCCAACGCGCTCGACTGGGAGGTTGAGCAACTCGTGATTCGCGGCACCTACACGATGGGTAACCATATGATCACAGGCGGTTTTGAGCGCGAAGATCTGCAGATGTACAACCTGTTCTATCAGCACGT
>JAYOUT010000059.1:0-11891 GCA_038151055.1 Luminiphilus sp. | reverse complement strand
AAGAGCGCGCAAATCGCCGCAGCCAAGCCAAAGGGCACAATGGTCATGATGACCAGTGCCGAGGTAATGCCCTCAAACTGGGCGATCAGCACCAGAAACACAATGAGCAGTGCAAAGCCATAGGTGATGATGGTCTCGCGATTGGTCTCTGCCAGCGCGGCTGCCTCGCCGCGGGTAATCAGCGACACGTTGTCAGGCAGTACCTCTCCCGCCAGCTCAAATAAGTCATCGACAGCGGTCTGCATCGCCACACCTGGCTGCATCTCGACATCGATCTCAATGGCTCGTCGCTGCTCGCGTCGGTCTAACTGCCCTGCAACGCCTTTCTCGTTGAGGCGGACGATGCTCGACAGCGGTACCAAGGCGCCCGAGCGCGTGCGCACATAGAGATTAACGAGGTCGTTGGGGTCGCGGATTTTGTCTGAGCCCGCTTCGAGAATGATCGGTACGGTCTGGTCATCTGCATTGAGGTCGACAATGCGCGCACCGTCGACCATGACTCTCAGGGTCTGGGCGATATCCTCTAGCGGAATATCTAGATCAGAGGCGCGTTCACGGTCAATTTGCACGGCCAGTTGCGGTTGCGAGGGGTCGTAGCTGATGCGCGGCCGACTCACCGTGTCGAGTCGCTCTCTGATCTGATCGGTGTAATCGCGGGCTGCGGCGTAAATCTGGTCGTAGTCAGTGCCGAGCAGGGCGAGACTTAAGCCGCCGTTCGAGGCGCCGCGTAAATTCAGCGAGTTGGCGCTGAAAATGCGCGTGGTCACGCCAGGCAGTTCTGCAAACAACGGTTTGAGCTCTGCCGCGATCTCTTGCTGGCTACGGTCACGGTCGCTCCAATCAGCCAGTCGCGCCACCATAAAGACATTGTTGGGGTCCCAGCGCCCAATCACCGAGAACAGGGTGGTGATTTCACCCTGATCCAGAAGCGGTAAAAGGATGTTCTCCATCCTGTCGGCTTGGCGCTCGGTGTAGTTGAGGCCCACGCCGTCGGGGCCTTTGGCGAATAGATAAATCGATCCGCGATCCTCCGAGGGCAGCAGCTCTTGATCCAGCTGTGAGTAAAGCGCCGCCGCAACGCCGCCCGCCAGCAGGCACAGCATGAAGGTGGCTTTGGGCGCGTTGAGCACGGCCCCAAGCGAGCGATGGTAGCGCTCGGCGAGCTGATTACCCCAGTCGCTGACCCGCCGTCGGCGTGGGGTGGCCTCTGCCAAGCGAGCCATGGCGGCGGGCACCAAGCTCAGCGCCACAAACGACGAGATCATGACTGCCACAGCCAGCACCAGGCCAAATTCTTGGAACAGCCGACCCGCTGTACCAGGCAGGAAAGCAATCGGCACAAAGACCGCGACCAGTACTGCAGTGGTTGCGATCACCGCAAAAAAGACTCGGCGCGTGCCGCTGACGGCCGCAGCGCTCGAGCCAGCGCCCTCCGAGCGGCGCCGCTGCACGCTCTCCAGTACGACAATGGCGTCGTCAACAATCAGGCCTGCTGCCAGCACCAAGGCCAGTAGTGTCAGAATGTTGATCGAGAAACCGAGTATCCAGCTGGCCGCCAGTGTGCCCAGGAGCGATATCGGTATGGCAATGGCCGGGATAAGCGTGAGCCGCATAGATCCGGTAAACAGTCGAATCGTGCCGATCACAACAAGGATGGAGATCAGGAGTGTGGTCACTACCTCTCTCACGGATCCCCGGATAAAGATGGCGTTGTCCGAGATGATGTCGAGCTCTACCCCGTCCATGCGCGCATTGATGTCCGCAACGGCGGCTCTGACGCCATCAGCGATGCGAATGGTGTTAGAGCCTGCCTGACGGACCACGCTAATCCCCACGACTCGCTCGCCGTTTAAGCGCACAAAGCCGGTAGAGTCTTCGGGCGAGAACGCCACCTTGGCGACTTGGCCGATACGGATGTCGTCGCGAATGATGAGCGAGGAAATGTCTTCCTCCTTGGTCACGGCGGCATCGGCTCTCACCAACAGCTGTTGGTCGCCTGCCCGGAAGCTGCCGGCCGGCACGTCAAGTGGTGCGGCACGCAGCACTGCCGTCACGTCCGCTACCGTCAGGCCATAGCTGGTCAGTCTGAGTGGGTCGAGAATGATCCGGAGTACGCGCTGTCGCGAGCCAAACAGCGGCACATCGGCCACTCCGGGCAGGGAAATAAACTGGGGGACAATGTCCTGCTCGATGACGCGATTCAGCGCCTCCTCGGCATAAACATCGGACCTGACCGCGATGCGCAAGATCTCTTCGGCGCGCTCATCGGCTTTAAACACCGAGAGCTGCTCTACGGCATCGGGTAGATCACGCTCGATACGACTAATGGCCTCGCGCACATCTGACGCAGCCTGGTCGGTTTCAATATCGGATTGGAATTCGATCCAAATGCGCGTGCTGTTTTCTTCACTGGAAGAATTGATGGTGAGCACGCCCGAAACCCGAGCAGCTGCACCTTCGAGAAGTCGTGTCACCTCGGAGTCCATGGTTTCAGGGGAGGCGCCGGGTAAAAAAGCCCTGACAGACACGACCGGCCGATCTACGTCGGGGAGCTCTCTCACTTCGATGGCAAGCAGCGCAGCCAGACCGCCAATAGCGATCAGCAAGTTCAGTACCAGGATTAGCCAGGGACGGCGGACGCCCAGTTCCGGTAGTCCTCCCTTGAGGCCGTTGCTCGGTTCAGCCATTGGTCGCTGTGGTCTCCGGAGCGCCGGTGCTCTGCGCCGTGCCATCGAGCTCGTTGATGCTCAGTATTTTTAATGAGGCACCTGCGCGTACTGCCTGCACGCCCTCCATGACGACGGGCTCGCCAGCTTGAACATCGCCCTCAATCAAAATGGCGCCTGACAAGCGTTTTACGAGCCGTACTTCGCGGCGCGCTGCGCGGCCGTCCTCAGCGACCCACACATAGGCGCCGTCGGCTCCCCATTGCACGGCGACGTCGGGCACTGACAAAAATGCGCCGCGTGAGGCATTGAGGCTTATCTCAAAAGCCATGCCCGGCCGGAAGCGATCAGGGGCATTGTCGATGGCGGCGCGAGCAATAAAAGATCGCGAGTTGATATCGATACGAGAGTCGACCGCGACAATTTCGCCTGACACGGGCGTATCAGCGGCGTCCCACAGGCTCACCTCAACCGGAGTACCTCGGGTGACCTTATCGACATAGACCTCCGGTACCGAGAAATTCACCAGTAGCACGCTGCGGTCGTCGATGGTCGTCACCAGCGTGTTGGTATCGATCCGATCACCGACGTCAATCTCGGTAATGCCCACCCGACCGGAGAAGGGCGCGGTAATGCGGCGTCGGTCCAGATCGACCCGTGCCTGCTCCAGTGCAATCCGCGCACTGTCCACCGCGGCGCGAGCATCATCGAGCTGGCTTTCCGGGATATTGGCATCTCGGGTGTTGACGGCGATGTAGCGTTTTACGAGTCGCTCGGCATCGGCCAACTGAACACTCGCCAACTCCACGGCAAGGGTCTCGTCGCGATCGTCGAGTTGCAGTAGCAGATCGCCAGCTTGAACGGCGCTATCGGCATCGATGTTAACGGCCGTGACGCGACCCGAGGTTTCGGCGTAGACGGACACGCTTTTAAGTGCCCGCGCCGTGCCCACGGACGTCAGCGTCTCCCTGAGATCAGACAGCGCTGCAGGTTGCGTGAGTACCGCGACGCCGGCGTTCTGTGCGCCGTAGCGAGGCGCGCCGCTGCTGCTGGTGTCACTGCAGGCCGCTAGGACGCCCGCCGCTAGCAAGAGGGCGCATCGCAGTACAGCATTGAGGGACAGCCAGTTAAGCATGGTGCAGTGTGTCCTGTATTTCAGACTCTGGTGTGTCGGCTGGGCAGACCTGTTTGTGGGACCAATATTGCCTGTCTGAGTCGTCAGGCGAGTGATTTTACTGCAGTTTGTCTGATCTGGATGCTTTCCCGAGCGGCATTGTGACAGCAACTGTCGATGCTGCTGGAGTCCTGTTCGCCGGGGGGGGAGGGAATCGACTACACTCGTGCCCAGCCGCCTAGGAGCCACCATGAGTCAAGAAAGCCAATCATCATCGGAGCAGGCCGTGCCTTGCAGGGGTTGCACCGCCGATTGCCCGAACCGGGCAGTGTGTGACGGCAAACCGTGGCGAATTCCCAGAGAGGACGATAAAAGTCGGCCGGTGTGAGGTGCTCCGTCACTTCGGGGCTCGGTCATGTCGGGGCTCGGTCATTTCTGGGCTTCGTCACATGAGCGGCTTGGCGAAGACCTCTCTCACCAGTGGCGCAAAGTCTTTGAGCGAGCGAGTAGGGTAGTCGGGGTCAAAGGACGGTTGATCCCAGCGCTCGCAAAAGCGCACGCAGCTGTCATAGAACGGATGATCGCGATAGCGTTCACGGGCATCAGGGTCTTTGCCGAGATGGTGCGCGTAATACGCCATTTGAAAGACGCCATGATGCGCCACGACCCAGTGCACCTCCTCACGGACATAGGGTTTGATAATCGCAGCGGCGAATTCGGAGTGATTCATGGGGGCGAGATCGTCGCCGATATCGTGTACCAGCGCCGCTACGATCCACTCTTTGTCAGCGCCGTCCTGTTCCGCACGGGTCGCTGACTGTAGCGAATGTTGTAAACGATCGATCTGATAGCCCGCCAGGCCGTGTTGCAGTTGCGATAGCGCCTTCAGGAGCCGTTCGGCCACCGACGCGGTATGCTCTTGCTCATAACGATCCAGAAGCAGGTAGTCGGCCTGAGTGCCCTGTTTCATTTCGGTAAACGAGACGGTCTCCATGCGGTTGCTCCTTGGGCATGTTGAGCATCAGAGTGTAGAGCCAAATGACGTCGTAGTGAGACCAGGATGCTGACAGATCGACATCGCTTCTGGGATAACTACGAGAGGGAGTGCAGTCATGAATCGATCGCTGCTGTTGGCAGGTGTGCTGGGTGCAAGCGGCGTCGCTGCCGGTGCGATGGGTGCGCACGCCCTTGAGTCTGTGGTGACACCGGAGCGTATTGAGATCTGGAACACCGCGGCGCAATACCATTTGATCCATGCGGTGGTGATTTTGCTGTTGGCGTTGCAGTCGAGCATCAACGCTCGACTGCCGATCCTCGCCATGACAGCAGGGGTGGTGCTGTTTTCGTTCTCGCTCTATGCCCTTGTGCTTCTTGATGTGACCGCATTCGCCATGATCACCCCTTTGGGTGGCTTGCTACTGATCGCCGGTTGGTTGCTGCTGTGCACCAAAGCGTTCGCCAAAGGCGAGCCCCCACTTTAGGCCGCTACCTCGCTTTGCTCGCGATCATTGCGGCTCAGGGCGCTTTGCATCAACACACGCCGCGACGACGATCGACCGACGCTGTTGGCATTGAGCAGACTGAGGAAACGGTGTGTTGACCGTGGTTAGGAGAGTGCCCTCGCGTTTTCGGGCACAAACGGCCTGTCGGCCCGGATAAAGAGCCACAGCGTGGCACCCACAAAGGCCATGATCGTGCCGGTCGAGAGGGCGGCCACCCAGCCAATGTGTCCGGCAAGGTAGGGCATCAGCGGCGCGACCACGATGCCCGCCAGATTGCCCCCGGTATTCATCACGCCACAAGCGGGTGCGGTGTAGGGGCCGGCCACATAGGTTTGTGCGGACCAGTAAGCGCCCTCGGTGAGCTGCGTACTGGCAAAGCACAGCGACAGCAACGCCACCGCCGTGTAAGGCGAGCTGGCATACAGCCCGGCATATAGGAAGATACCGGCCGCCACGAGCCCGGTGATCGCCGGGATCCGACATCCAAGCCGGGGACCCAAGCGCGCGCACAAGGTGTCGCAGGTGTATCCCCCTACGGAGGCCATGACAGCACCGCACAGCCACGGGAGCGACGCTAGAAAGCCGGTCTCAAGAATACTGAACCCGAGCTCTGTCACCAGATAGTGGAAAAACCAGGTGAAGAACAGATAGAAGATGCAGTTCTCTGCAAAGTAAGCACAGGTCAGCAGCAGCGTGTCGCGGTTGCGGATCAACTCGCGCCACGCACCAAAGCCTGCGTTGGGTGTGAGCGCCTCGCGACCCGTCTGGATGCGGGTGAGTTCCGACGACGACATGGCAGGATGGTCAGCAGGATCATCCGTCGCATAGCGCCACCATAGCCAGAACAACCCGACACCCAGCGGGATGAAGACGTAAAACGACGCGCGCCATCCCCAGTAGACCATGACGAACGCCACCAGTGGTTGCGCCAATGCGGCGCCCAGCGTCAGGCCCGTGCTACCGACAGCATTGGGCAGCGCCCAGTGGCCGACGGGAAACCACCGTTCCACCACCGAGGCCTGAATGGGGTAAATCGGTGCATGCGCGACGCCAACAAAAAATCGCACGACCAGCAGGCAGCCGATAATGCCGGCGCCGGTGTTGAAGATTTGGCCCGGCAGCCAGCCGGTCAGCGCGGTGCTCACAATCCAAGCGACGCCTGCGCAGGTGAGGGCCACGCGGGGCCCGAACAATTTGCCGAACACCCCCCCGGGCAGCTGACAGAGTGCGTAGCCCCAAATGAACGCCGCATAAATCCAGCCCATCTGGATTTCACTGATGCCCAGCTCGGGCATCATGAATTCGCCGGCAACATGAATGTTTTGCCGCATCAGATAGGAGAGAAAGCTCAGCAAGAACAGCACGCTGAACAAGCGCCAGCGTGTGGGTACGCGGCTCAGGAGCACTCGGCGCCGACCTCGTCCAATTTCTCGCGGACGTAGCGCCGAATGTCGAGGCTGTAGTCCTCCATGGGGGCGTAGTAACCGTGTTCAAAAACGCGGTTGCGCATGCCCCGCTGCACGCTCTCACAAATGCGCCAGTCCTGCTGATTCACCGTGTCCCAAAACGTGACCGCGTCTGACCCATCGAACTCGGGCTTGGCGAGTTCATCCGGGTGGAACAGAAAATCGCATTGAATGCGGGTGTGCTCAGCGCCCTGAGGCCAGAGATAGAACGCAGCCACGTGGTCCATCGACAGGCTCAACATTAAATTTGGGTAAAACAGCTCGCCCTTGTGGTGAGTTTGCTCGGTCTCGCTGAGCCCGGGAAAGGGAGCGCGGTCGGTAGTGCCTGAGGCGGTGAAGGTATTGGCCCCATCGCGATGCGGCACTCCGTCGTCCCAGTTGAGGTCATGCCCACCGCCCAGTTTGAACGCGGGCACGATCTGGCAGAGCTCGGGATGCACCGGGCCACAGTGATAGCACTCGTTGTAGTTTTCAACGATCACCTTCCAGTTCGCATCGACTTCATAGGTGATCGACGAGCCAAGGCGCAAGTCGCTGAGCGGGTAGCGCGCGAGCCGCTCGGTGCCCGGACCCAGCCCGTCTGCCAGCGACTGTTCTGGGTTGTCACTCAGACAGATGAAAATAAAGCCGCCCCATTCATCGAGCTGAATGTTGTGCAGCGCGACGCCGTCGGTAGCGATGGCCAAGTGGGGGGTACCCCGCAGCTTGCCATCGAGGTGATAACTCCAGGCGTGGTAGGGGCACACGATGCTGCGCGCAAATTGGCCGCGGACCGGTCCGGGGTCACTCAGTGGCACCAGCTCCGTACCGCGGTGTCTGCAGACGTTGTAGAAGGCGCCCAACTCACCGCTTTCATCTCTCACGACCAGTACAGATTGGGAGTGGAGCCGAATCGCCAGATAATCCCCGGGCTCCGTGAGCTCTGCGCCGCGGCCAATGCAAACCCACTCTGACTCAAAAATCGCTGCGTGCTCGCGCGTGAACTCAGCCTCGTCAAGGTAGCTGGCACGCGGCAGTGTTTTCTCGAGACTATCGAGTCGTTGTGGCGTGTCACCGCTCACTGTTTGGGGAACACCGCGAAGGGTTCAGCAGGCACCACTGGCTCGTCTCGGAGATAGATCGCATTGTCCTCGACCAGACTCCGGGCAAAGCTGTGTCCGCTGTGCACAGCGTGCACGATGGCCCCGGGGGCCAGTGCATCACCCAGCAGGTGCACAGCGGTTTGGTGAGTCTCGTCCCCTTGATGCTGCAGCGCGTGAAAGAGGGTATCTCGGGGTTCGCGGTGTCCGACGATGACGATCGCATCGACGTCGATCTCCATTGGCGTCGCGTTGAATAGGTTTTGCAGCGCCGCGCATTGGCCGTCAAAGGCCATCAGATTAGTCGTGGTGTGAATGGCCACATTGCGGCGCGCCAGCGCCTGATACACAAACGGTAGCTCGTTCGTCATAAAGGTCCAGGCCGAGGCATGCCCGGCGGGAGTGGCGTAGCTGATGTGCTTGCCCTCTGTGGCCAGGTGCTCGGCGATGACACCGCCCAGGTAGTAGTTGTCGTAATCGAACACCAGCACGCGATCACCCGACACGCGTCCGGCAAAAACGTCCTCGGGGGTATACACCTCCGCCCGCTCGAGAGGCTCGGACGGAATCTCGAGTGCCGAGTAGAGCCGCTTGGTCCATCGTGCGCCCGTCGCGATAGCGATGTGGTCAGCGCCAAAGCCGAGCGCGGACTCGGCGTCGAGCTCACTGTTGGTATACATCGCGACGTTGCCCATTTGCGAGAGGGACCACACCCGGTAGTCGCGTACCCGGCGCCAGGTGGCCATGCCGGGGAGCTGGCTCTCCTGAAGTACCCGGCCGCCCCAGTCATCGGCCTGTTCTGCAATGGTCACGTCACAGCCCTGGCGTGCAGCGGTCAACGCCGCTTCGAGCCCGGCGGGCCCGCCGCCCACAACCAAAACGCTGGTGGGCGTCTCGACACGACGGAAACGTTCCGGATGCCACCCGCGCCGCCACTCCTCGCCGGCTGTTGCGTTCTGTGTGCAGCGCACGGGTACGCCGTCGTGCCAGCTGGCAATACAAATATTGCAGCCGATACATTCGCGAATGTCTTCACTGTTACCGGAGCGGATTTTGCTGGGCAGAAACGGGTCGGCGATGCTGGCACGTGCGCCGCCGATCAAATCCAAAACGCCGCGACGAATTTGCGACACCATGGTGTCAGGAGAAGTAAAGCGCCCGACACCCACCACCGGTCGGTCGGTGACCCGTTTAACAAAGTCGATGATGGGTTCGTGCGCCCCTTCGGGCCTGAACCGCGAGGCGCCACAGTCGGTGGGGCTCGAGTCCATTTTGACGTCCCAGAGATCGGGTACATCAGACAGTAAGCTGACCACGCCGTGGGCTTCGCTGTCGTAGTGGTCGCTGGCTTTGCCCCGCAGCTCTTCCAGACTGATGCGCAACGCCACGGCGGCACGGCTGCCTGCCTCATCGCGGGTGACTTCGAGCATTTCGCGCACAAATCGAACCCTGTTCTCTAGCGAACCGCCGTAGCCATCGTCGCGGTGGTTGTATTCGGGGAGCAGAAACTCGTAGCCCAAGTAGCCCATGCCCGCATAGACATAGAGAATGTCGAAGCCGGCGTCGAGGGCGCGTCGTGTCGCGAGTCTTTGCCAGTGCAGCACCTCGTCAATATCAGCACCGGTCATCTTCTTGGGTCGCAGTTGACCCATAAAACCGACATGGGTTGCTGCCCAGGAAATGCCCGAGGGCGAGAGCGGCGGTAACCGCGAGGTACGATTCATCACTGCGGCACCGCCGTGCCACAGTTCAACGGCGGCAAGACTACCGTGTCGGTGAATGGCTTCTGTGGACAGTGCATGGGAGGCGATGTCCGCCTCGTTCCAGAGTCGGGCAAAGGGCAGAGGCGAATCATCTGAGCTTGGGTGGATCGATACTGCGCCAGTACTGACAACGCCCCAGCCGCCCTCGGCTTTGGTCTCGCGGAAGGCTGCCCGCACCCTTGGATTGGCCTCGGTCATGCCGCTGGCATGGGGCACCTGATAAAAGCGATTGGGCGCCACCACGGGGCCAATTTGCACCGGTTCAAACAGGATCTGGTGACTGGGGTGGCAGTCGCTCAGATCGGCATTTGCGGTGAGCGCAGAGATGTTTTCAGATTTACCCATAAACGTCGCGGACCTCTAAGGGGCGTCAGACGACGCCAATACCGACCCCATGATTGTGAGGCCGATTGCCGCGACCGCACAACAGCCGCCGTAGAGTAGGAAAACCCCGTCATAGCTGCCCGTGGTGTCGCTGATATAGCCTGCCAGCGGTGCGCTGGTGGCGGTGATGGGTATATGCAGCGGGTTCATGACCCCAAGTGCGCGGCCCACGCTACCGGCGCCGAAAGCCCGGGCTGGCATGTTGGTCCAGATGGGGACCACACCGCCATAGCCCAGACCCATGACGAAGGCGCCTGCGATCAGCCCCGTGTAGTTCTGCACCAGCAACAGGATCAGCAAGCCGCTGCTCAAGAAAGCGCAGATTAGATAACCGCAGCGTTGAATACCCAGCCGGTCCATCAGATGACCGGTGAGTGCTTTGCCACTGAAAGAGCACACGGCAATGATGGAGTAGAGCAAGGCGGTCGACTGACCCGTGATGCCCAGGTCTTTTGCGTGCAAGCTGAGGTTGGCGAGCATGCCCAAGGTGACGGCGAGTAAGGAGCCCGATACCACCATCTGCAGCCAAAAAATCTTGCTCCGCAGTAAGTCGGGTATGTCCCAATCGCTGGCATCGACAGCCTGTGCGAGGGAGGTGTCGGCGGCATCCCCTGCCTCTGCCTCATCAGGTTCGCCACTAAGACCGAGGTCGGCGGGCTCGTTGCGCAATAACCAATAGAAGAGGGGAATGACGGCAAAGCAAATACAGCCGCCAACCATTAATCCCGTTCGCCAGTCCCACTCCAGAAATAGCCAGGTCATTAACGGTGGCACCAGAAAGCCGCCCAGGGAGCTCCCGGTCGCGGTCAGACCCAGTGCCAGCCCGCGTCGACGAACAAACCACCGGCTGACCAGCGCCGCACTGGGGATGGCGCCAATCAAGAGTACACCGAGGGGAATGAGGCTGGCCCAGACGATCCAGACATGTAAAAGCGTGCCTGCCTGGCTGAGGATCATGAGTCCCAGTCCCATGGCAACCATGCCAATCATCATCAGGTGCCGAATCGACCAACGGTCAATGAGGATGCCGGCGACCGGTGACAGCAGGTTGGTGGCCACCGTAAGGCATGTCTCAATAAGATTAATTTGCGCTCGGGGCGCGCCGAAGACGTCTTCGAAGGTGGCGGTGTAGAGCCCCATGCTCCAGAACACGAAGCCCCCTTGAATCAGCTGTCCTGCTCCGGTGGCGAACACGATCCACCAGCCGGGGTAGATGCCTTGACGAGTCGATGCCGTCGAGCGTTGCAATGCTGGCTGATCTGAAGGGGAGGACATGTTTATTGTTGTGTCCCGATGCCGCGTAATGCCATACACCTTAGGCGCTTTGTGGCACCATGGCAAAGACAGTCTCAGCCTGTTGGAGCTCGCCATGCGCCCCCATAAAACTCTGCGCGGACACATCCATTACACCAGTAGCAAGCCCGGTCGCGAGGGGGTGGAGCGCGGTCGTGAGTACTTCACGATCACGGTGCACGGTGATGGGCGCCGCACCCTGCGGGCACATTGCGAGATCGACGACGAGCCCAATGTGCTGCGCGATGTCACGCTCACCAAAAACAAGGACTGGGATACGCTCGACGCCTTTGTGCGTCTGTCGCTGGGTGATGAGCAACAGGGGAGCAGCTGGTTCTACTTTGGTGACACCGGCGCCGACTGCGAAGGCTGGACCCATGAGCGCGGCCGTTTTTCAGAGCACGAGGCCTACGATGAGCGCCCGGCCATTTTCGGCACCCACCCCATTCAGGGGGACGCCTGGCACCTTGCGGTGATTGACCGGAGTGAGGGCCCCAAGGTCCACACTTTTGATCGTTTTTTGATGACGTCCCTCGATCATCGTGGTGCAACGGGGCCGTCGCTGGTTTGGCACGACCCCGGGATGATTATCGAATTCGTCGGTGAAGAGACCATTACCGTTGG
>JAYOUT010000058.1:0-12403 GCA_038151055.1 Luminiphilus sp. | reverse complement strand
ATCTCCCGCAAACATGGCGTGCACCAGGTCGCCCACAGGTTAACGAGCACGACACTGCCCTCACTTGCTGACAACTCCCCGCGCAACCTATCGCGATCCATCGCTACGAGAATGCCCGGGTCGTGCTGATCAGATGCCAGGCCCGCCGGGGCCAAGACCAGAGTGACTGCTGCCAAAAACCACACAACGGGCCGCATCATCTCAGCGCCACACCTTGCTGAGGCACACCAAGGTGCATCACTTGAATCACCTCATTTTCCTGCCAGGCCAGCACAAAACGACCGTCTGGTGTCGTGGCAAGAGCCGGGTAACCCACGCTGGACTCACCAGTGGCTAGCATCTGAACAGGCAAAAAGCTCTCTCCGCCATCCAGAGAGAAGCGATAGAAAATGCGCCGTGGACCATCGACCTTGGCGTGCCATGCTGCGAGCAACGTGTCACCAATGCTGGCCATAGCCGGACTATCGCTAATGGCGGCCTCGGGATGAATTTTTTGTGGGGGCAAAAAGCGCATGTCACGCTGTGCTGCGCGAGCGTAGAGCAACCCCGGTGGATCTTCGGCGCCGTTATGAACAAGAGAGTGGATCGTGTCAGGTGTCGTCGCCATCGCAGTCAGTTTGAGCGGGCACCCCTCAAGCCGCCAAGGCGTCCCGCCTGTCTCGACGGGCGCGCCAAACGACTCTCCATGATCAGCCGAGTGCATGACAGTGGGCGTGCGAATATTGTCGCCGGTGATCTGTCGGGCTGACACAAACAGCGATGTAGGACCGTCGGTCACCGCACTGACCTGGCAACAAGGACACTGATCGTTCTCCTGCAGGCGCACCTCGTCTTCAAAGTGCGCGCCGCCATCGGCGCTACGGCGATAATAGATTGCAGCGCGCATGGATTCGTCCATGCCCCGCGTATCAAGCCAAAACGTATGCACCGCGCCCTGTTTAGACACGGCCATGGCGGTAAAGACTTGTGCCTGGGCCAGACCACCCATGATCAGGGCAGAGAGATCCTCATCGGGATCACCGTTGAGCTGAATAGGTTCTTCAAACTGCTGCCCACCGTCTATTGACCGGCTGTAAAAGGAGGAGGCAACGGACTTGCCGGTCTTGGGCGAGGTGCCATTACCCGGATAGACGATATGAATACGACCCTCGCCGTCAGCGGCTATCACCGGGCGGCTGATGGAAAACCCCCACACCTGACCCGGCTCGGGGTTGATGCGAATACTCTCTGAAAACCCCGCCTCCCCCGCTACCCATCGCGCGTAGCGTAGATCGGCAAAAGCCTGATGGCTGTGCCGGCCACCACCCACATGCGCCCCCTTGCGATCGGCCTCGCCGACCGCGCCCTTGTCGAACCAGATGGCGTGGACGGTGCCGTCCTCCGTGACCGCGACGGCGGGAGCCTGCGCTCGTCGATCCGCAGCGCTGGCGGAGACACTCTCCTCTGCATGGAGCGCCGTCGCGCCAACGATGGAGAACATCGCCGCAGCAGTAACTGTGAGGAAGCGGCTACAGCTCCGTTTCACCGCACTCCAATGTTTAGTCCTGACAGCGCAATTCGCGGCGGGAAGCAGCGCAGCAGACACTCGCTTCCAAAGTGGAGCGCAACCCGACAGCGACTCACTCCTCAACCGTTGAATATTGTGGGCCACCATCGACCAGCACCCAGACTCAGTGATGCCCCGACTCTGCAGGCTTTTCGGCGCGCGAATCGATGATCTTTTTCATATAGGTCCAGGACGTCTCATTCCTGCGCGTGTCATCGAGTGGTGGTGGCGCAGTGTACTCGGGGTAGTTCTCGGCGATCTCCGCCTTCATCAACTCGGGGAGTTGATCGTAGCTCTGCAACTTTCTACCCATCGCATTGAAGTACAGCATCCCGGCGCGGCCGTTCATCTCCATCCAGGGTAGCCACTGCGCAAGACGTACCCAGGAAACCACTGGATAAGCAACAGGTTGATCGGCGTCCAGCAGCTCTTCGACATCGCCATTAAAGTCAAAGATTTCCGTCGCGTGATACGTCCCGCCGATGTACTTCTGATAATTGCCGCCCATTGCATTGTGGTAGAACAGCGGAATCTCGTAATTGATCAGGTACTGACCGTTCACATCGCGGTATTCAAAGCTACGCTCGCTACCATCCGCATTGAGCCCAAAAGACGGGCGGCCGTTAACCGGATCGTTGGCGACATGAATCACCTCGTTTTCTGTACCGGTCCAGGGGTTCTCGAAAGTCCTCATCACCTCGCCAGTGTCGGGGTCGAGATAAAGCATGATCTCCCGTGAGACGAGGCGGTATCCCTCACCCAAGTCGGGGTCTTCTATAGAGCCACATTGGCGGATATTCATGCCCATGAGGCCAAACAACCTGCGGTCCCGCTCGCCGGGTACCCGCGCATAGCCATAACCTGACCACTCAAAAACCTGGGGGGAAGCATCCTCCATCGAGCACTGCACTTTTCGGCTCAGTGAGACAAAGCCCTCAGCAGAATCAGGATCTATTGAGTCCGCCTGTGCCACGCTGAGCGGTAGCGCCAAACACAGCACACTCAGCGTGCTACCCGTAAGACGTGACGCCTGTTTTAGCATCCAATATGGCCGCATTAGCTGACCCTCCTGTTGTTTTTATGATCGTTTGAGCATAGCCCGTTTGAGAAAAGATATAAACGTATGACAATATGTTGATTGGCCCATTGACTGGCTCAATGCTCACCAACGTGACCTACAGACCATCGCGCAGACAACTGCTTCACGCTGCATTAGCGACATCCGTTCTCGGACTGACCAACGGCTGCGGCAGCCCCCACTCTGGGCGCAAAGTGCTCGTCGTGGGCGCAGGGCTCTCGGGGCTTTATGCGGCGCAGATTCTTGAGCGCTGGGGTTATGAGGTTGAGGTGGTTGAAGCCAAAGATCGCGTCGGCGGGCGCTTGTGGACGCTGGACCATGTGCCCGGCTCACCGGAAGCCGGCGGCAACGTGATCGGGGCCAACTACGGCAGGGTGATTGATCAGGCACATGCCCTTGATGTCGCTTTGCGAACCCCACCACGCACACTAGCCAGTGACTACGCGATCGGCGGCCAGAGAATCGCGCGCCAAGATTGGGCGACATCCGCTCATAACCCCTTACCCGAAGGCTGGCGGTCGATAGCTCCGGGACGGCTGGTGGGCAAATTGAATGACAACAACCCGCTTCTTAGCACCCGCGCCTGGCACGACCCTGCTCTGATGGCGAACGATCAACCCGCCGACGAGGGACTGCGAGCGCTCGGGTTTCCCGAATCGGCGATCCGACTGATCAATGCCAACAATAGCTACGGCAATAATCTATCGGATACCAGTTTGATGGCGCTGTATCGCGTGATGGGCGAGTTCGGTCGGCTTTCAGGCCCCGCACTGGCGGTCATGGAAGCAACGGCAGGCAACATGCGGCTACCAGAAGCCATGGCATCGCAATTAGCGCAACCGGTCGCCACAGGAGAGACGGTGAACGAAATCAGCCAATCTGCCACCGGCGTGCAGGCCATTTTAAAATCAGGCCGCACCATTCACGCCGATGCCGCTCTGCTGGCTCTACCCGTTCCCGCGCTGCGGCACATCGCACTGGATCTGCCCGAGTTTCAACAAGCGGCGTTGAACGGCGTCGACTATCACAAGATTGTGCAACTGCACTGTGTCGTCGACTCGCCTTTCTGGGAGGCGTCGGGTTGGGGCGGCTCATGGTGGACCGACGGGCTGCTCGGCAGGGTTTTTACCCGGCCCATGCCCGGCGCCGAGCGTTACAACATGACCATTTGGATTAATGGCGATAGCTGCGACACCCTCAACGCGCTGGATGATGAGACCTGCACAGACACCATTTTGCAGGCGTTGTGGAAGCTGGTACCCAGCGCACAAGAGGTGACCTCGGTCGGCCAACTTGTAAGGTGGACTAACGACCCCTTCGCCGGCGGCAGCTGGGCGCTGTGGGGACCGGGCCAGGCCGGCAGCGCGCACGCAGCGATCCGTGCGCCCGCCGGTCGCCTGTTTTTTGCCGGCGAGCACACCGCCGAGGCCTACCGCGGCATGGAGGCGGCCATGGAGTCCGGCGAGCGGGCCGCGTTGGAAATCATGCGAGCGCTGACGTGAATCGCGTAATCCACCACATTGCACTGATGCTTATCACAATAGGGTTAGCGATACCGACGGCCCGATCGGAGGCACTGTCGGGCGAGCAGCTCTACGATATTGCCTGTCAGGCGTGTCACAGCCTGGGATCAGCCGCCGACCATCGCGTTGGCCCGCCACTCGGGAACCTGCTTGATCGAAGGGCCGCAGCAGTCGAGGGCTACAGCTACTCCGAAGCACTGCGCGAGTCAGAGTGGACGTGGACGTTACCCACTTTGCTCGCTTGGCTCTCTGATCCTGATACAGCGATACCCAACAACGCCATGAACTATGTCAATCCATTGACCGCCGAAGAAACCCAGCGGCTGGCGGCTTGGCTACTGCAGCCGCAATGACATCAAAGTCGCTCGAGACACCCCTCCCAACCGGCCAAGAGCGGCATACGAGTCGTTGGAGCCAGCTCAGCCGGCGCAATCTGCGCGACCTGTTGGGTTGCCCAAGCAAGGCAAAGATTGGAGGACAGCACCGGCCCCGGCAAAGTCTCGGACAGCTCCGCAATAATGCGCAGCGTGGGCAATCCCGTGCCCGTAATGAGGTAGGCGTCGGCCTCGATGTTCTGCCAACGAGCTCTGATGTGCTGACTGGCGGCCGCGGGCGACAGGTCATAGATGGCCCGGGTATCGCCCTGAGCAGGGTCGAGAGAGAGTTGATCCACAACCTCAAAACCTTGTCCTTGCCAGTGCAACTGGGCGGCGTCCAGAAGCCATTGCGGGTAGGGACAAATCAACGCGATCGACTGCGCTCCGAGATGAACGAGTGCCCGCTCAATGGCTGCCGTCGCAGAGACGATGGGCTGCCCCCGGTGATCACTGAGTTCAGCAAGGCTTGTCTCAACCGATTCATGACCAAGCAAATAGCTCGAGCCGGTGCAGGCCAGACCGATGGCTTGCAACGTCAGGGTGTCGAAGCGATCGAGGGTCTGGGCAATGTCGAGAAAGTAGGCTCGGAGGCGATCACTCGGGTCAGATTGTGTGCTCGCCATGCGAACGGTCGCGCAAGCGACTCCTGCCGGCAGCAATGCCCTGAATTCGGTCTCAGCAGTGGGGTTCGCCTGTGGCGTCGCCAGCCCGAGCGTACCGTGCCGACCGTAGTACCCGTCAGTCATCTGGGATGCCTATCGTCTGTTGCGACACTGCATGGAAATATACCATGTGGGTCACTGGCCACTTTGACCAACAGCACCCTGTCCGCGCCACAACTGTGCGACGCCGACCCTTGCAAACAGGGCCGCCCCTCCAATGATTGATTCAGAAGTCGCTATTGTGGGCGCCGGGCCGTCCGGCCTGACGCTGGCGTGGTGGCTGCTTGAGCACGGCATCAAGGTCACAGTGCTGGAGCGCGAAGATTCGATTCCTAGAGATATGCGCGCCTCAACCTTCCACCCGGCTACGCTCGACCTGTTGGCGGATTCCGGGCTGGCCGACGCACTGGTAGAGCGCGGCACGGTGGTACCGCAATGGCAATATCTGATCCACGAGAGCGGTGAACGCGTTGTATTTGATATGGCTTGCCTGAGTGACGTCACCGCTTATCCGTTCAGATTGCAATGTGAGCAGTTTCAGCTGACCGAGCTACTGGCAGACAAACTGGCGCAGCACCCACATTGCGCGCTTCATTTCGGCGCCGCCGTGGAGAGCGTCGTCGCCGAAGCCGAGCGGGTTCGCTTTCGCTACCGGCATGGCGAGGCGCATCACGACGCCGTCTGCACTTGGTTAATAGCCGCCGACGGTGCCAGCAGTCAGGTGCGCAAATCCCTCAACCTGAAATTTGATGGGCAAGTCTTCCCAAAGACCTCTATCACGCTGGTACTCGACCACCCCTTCGAGGACGACATCCCCAACTTGCTGGGCGTGAATTACGTCTGGCTACCAGACCGGCACTACAGTCTGATGCGCCTGCGTGATACTTGGCGATTCACCTATTCGCCAGAGCAGGACCAAGACACGGACACGGCATTAAGCGATGACATCGCCCGGGCGCATATTGCACGCGTCTCTGCGCGAGCTGCCGACACAAAGATTCTCAGCCGCAACTATTACACCCTGCACCAAAGAAGCCTGGACCGTTTTTGTCATGGCCGCGTTGTATTTGTCGGCGACGCCGCTCACCTCAATAGCCCGGCTGGGGGCATGGGCATGAACAGCGGTATTCACGATGCCCGATCTCTGGCTGACCATCTGGTCCCGGTTTTACAGGGCGAAAACCCGACACTACTGGAGCGCTACGATCGGCGACGCCGCACGATTGCTCTGGAGGAAGTACAGCGGCTCTCGGCGAGAAACTATGCCCGACATCGCGAAACCGCGGCGGACAAACGCCGCGTGATCTGGCAGGAACTTCAGGATACGGTGAACAACCCAACACAGCATCGCGACTACCTGCTGGATGCAGCTATGATTCGGTCTCGCGAGCGCGAACACACCATCGATTGAGGATGTCTTAATGTCAGCCATCGATCAGACCGTTGCAGAGCTGGGGCTCACCCTGCCAGAAATCATCACCGGCCACATAGCCGGTGAATCCGTCGCCGTCGACCCCCATGCCACCCGCCATGCCATACACTTTCCCGGCACCGGCGTGCAGATTACCTCGCTTCAGGAAGACGACGCCGAAGCAGTGGACAGGGCGATTAGCACCGCCCGCGACAGCTTCGCTAGCGGCAGCTGGTCAGACGCTGGCACCGCGACCCGACAAGCAATCTTTCGCAAAGCAGCGCGCCTCATCCGCGACAACGCTGAAGAATTGGCCTTATTGGAATGCCTCTGTGCGGGGCTGCCCTCCTCCCATCTGGCCTCACGCCAGGTGCCCAGGGCCGCAGACAATCTGGATTTTTTCGCTGACTATATTGGCGTGATGGCTGGGGAAACCTTCGACCAACTGAGCGGTTACCAGACGCAAGTGACCCGCCAGCCGGCAGGCGTCGCCGCTTTATTCGCGCCCTGGAATGCACCATTGGCCCTGTCCAGTATGCAGCTGGCCTCCAGCCTGGCCTTTGGTAACACCTGCGTGCTGAAACCCTCCGAATTTACGCCGCTGTCAATTCTGCGCATGGTGGCACTCATGGAGGAGGCTGGGGTGCCTCCGGGTACCATCAACGTTGTCAACGGCAGCGGTGCTGTCACTGGCGCAGCGCTCGCCGGCTCGGCGGCTGTTGATCGCATTGCTTTTACAGGCGGCGGCGCAACGGCTCGCCAGGTCATGGCGTCAGCGGCCACCAACCTCACCCCGGTTCATTTCGAACTCGGCGGCAAATCTGCCAATATCGTTTTCGACGATGCGGATTTTGAGCGCGCAGTCGACGGCTCACTGGTCAACATTTTCAGTAACAGCGGGCAAATCTGTATCGCGGGTTCGCGCATTTTAGTGCAGCGCAGAGTCTCCGAGCGTTTCATCGAAGCTTTCGTCGCACGCACCCAATCACTGACCGTGGGCGACCCGCTGGATCCCGCTACCGAAGTGGGGCCGATGGCTTTCAAGGCGCACCAGCAGCGAGTCCTCGACCACATCGCGCGCGCGCGGTCAGAGGGGGCGACACTGCTGTGTGGCGGTGATGCGAGAACAGATCTGGGGGACGGCTATTTCGTTGCACCGACCGTCTTTCAGGTAAACAGCAACCAGCTTTCCCTCTGCCAAGAAGAAGTGTTTGGTCCGGTGGTCAGCATTCAGGTTTTTGATGACGACGACGAGGCCTGGTCGTTAGCCAACGAGAGTCGCTTTGGTCTCGTTGGCTATTGCTGGACTGGAAGCCTCGCCAGAGCGCAGGCGTTCCAACAACGGGTGGATGCGGGCACGTTGTGGATAAACACACCCCTCGCGCGGGATCTGCGCGCGCCGTTCGGGGGCTTCAAAGAATCGGGTATCGGTCGTGACGGCCCAAGGCAGGCAGCCGATTTCTTTACCGAAGAAAAAGCAACCATTACCGCGGTTGGCAGGCCGCCCATTCGAAAGCTGGGAACCTCTTCAAACTAACGGCTAACTCCTTGCGCGCTATGTGCACGCTTTGGCATTGCGGCGGAGTACCGGTCGGTAAAGTTCCTTGCAAACGCTAAAACCCGCCGCCCTCGCGGCCAAAAAAAACCCGGGTGGTCACCCGGGTTTTCACATCAAGCCCGTCTTAGAAGTTAAAGCGAATGGTCGCGCCGATCTGGCGGCCACGAGGCAGGGTAATGCCGAAGCCCCGTGGAATGACCGAGCCGCCACCAATATTGGTACCGGACCAGGCGAAGAAGCCGCCGCAGTTGGCCGCTGGATTGAACGCGGGGCTAATGACCGAGCAAGGCGGCCCGGGCTGGCTGACAAATGCCTGAGTGTCGATGTAACGCAGGATATCCATTGCGGTATCGTCATCGGTCAGGTTCTTGCCCCACACGGTGACCTCCCAGCGATCAGTGCGATAACCGGCCTGGGCACCCACCACAGTGCGGCTGCCTGTTTGGGCGAGGTTGTGCACCTGCGCAAATTTAGAGCCCTCGTAACGGATGTCACCACCGACATACCACTCGCCCGCTCCCATCGGAATACGGAACATCGTGCGCAATGACGCTTGATGCTTAGGTGATCGCGGCGTCTGATTGCCCTCCACCGAGCCATTGGCCTGAATGCAATCATAGTAATCATCAGCTCTGGGATTACAGCCGACCAGAATGGCCTGATCCGTGTTGATGTACTCGTCAATCTCAGCATTGGTGTAGGAATAGTTCGCGGTCAGATCCCAGTTGTCGGTCAGCATCATGCTGAGCTCGGTTTCAAAGCCGGTCACCGACGTCTCACCCACGTTGTCGATAAAGGACGTCAATGTGCCGTCGGGTCGCTGGGCGTTGAAAGTCAGCTGTTGATCAGTCCAGTCGATCATGTAGACAGACGAATTCCATGTTCCGCGACCGTTGAGAATGGTCGTCTTGACGCCCACCTCGTAGTTCCAGGCCTCTTCCTCATCGTATGCGATCTTGGGCGCACCGGAGTCGTTGAAGCCGCCGGGCTTGGTGCCCTTGGCGATGTTGCCGTAGACCGTCAGGGAGTCGCTAGCGAGATACGTCAGCGTGAAACGCGGCGTGAAGCTGTCAAATTCCTCACTGAAAGTCTCTGTCTCCTGCCCGGGTAGATAGGGGTAGAACACCGATTCAATGTCGTCCGTTGCCTGACGCACCTCGACCGTACCCGTCAAGGCGTCGGTGAAATCAAACTCGACGCTACCGAAGATGGCGAAGTTTTCCACCGTGGTTTTCTCGGGGAAGCTGTTGGGCTCCTGTCTGGAAACCGAGGGATCCAACGCAGATTCAAAAGAGGTTAGCGGGTTAATCCGATCATCCACGGTTTGCTTAAACTCCGAGTCATACCAGTAGGCACCGACCGACCATCGCAGGCGCTGATCCACCGAAGAGCTCAGCCGCAGTTCCTGAGAAAAAGTCTCTTCCTCTTCTTCCTGTACCCGCCAGAACTGGCCTGTGGGTGAGTAGAAGGCATTGAAGAAAGAGAATGCATCATAGCCACCATAAGAGACATCGATCTGCCGATCCGTTTCAGTCTCCTGATAACCCGTGATGCTGGAAATGGTCCAGCCATTGCCCAGCTCCCAGTCCATATTCAAAGAAGTCCGCATCACGTCACGTTCAATGCCGGGGTTCGGCAAGAAATCTGTGCGCAATGTGACCTCGTCGTTGGTCTTCACCGTGCCGCAGTAATAACCGCGAGCCGCTGGACGAGAGGGATTGGCCTCAAAGCAATTGTTGTAATCCGCTCCTTGTAACCACAGCGCAATGTGGTCATCGTCATCTTTCTGCGACGTAAGTTTTAATGACGCCTCAAACGAGTCAGTGGGTGTCCACAGCAACTTACCGGTGAAGGTGGTGGTCTCTTCACCACCGACCTCATCGCCACTGATGGTGTTGTTGTACTCACCCCCGTATTCGTTGAAACCCGCACCTACATAGAAATACAGCGAATCCTCAACAATCGGGCCACTGACATAGGCGTTGGTATTAGTGGTGTCGTGCTCGGCGACGGTGATGGTGACCTGCCCTTCCATCTCATTGGTTGGGCGGCGCGTCACGTAGTTGATTGCACCGGAGAAAGTGGCACGGCCATAGAGCGCTGCCTGAGGGCCTTTTATGACCTCCACCCGCTCGAGCATCTGCAACTCGGTTGACGCGATGGTCCCCGGCACAAAGACACCATCAATGAAGAACGAGGCATTCGGTGATCCCAGGATATTCGACATTCCTCTGACAACGGGACGATCTGAATCGCGGCCAAAAGAATTGACGAACGAGAAGCCCGGCGTGAAAGCGGCGATATCCTCTGGAGAGAACATCCGGTAGTCCTGTAGCGTCGTCGCGTTGAAAGCGGTCACAGAAAGCGGCACTTCCTGCAGGTTTTCCTCTCGCTTTCGAGCGGTGACGATCACCTCTTCGAGGTCCATTTCGTCGTCTTGTGACCACGCCACGGGCATTTGCGCCGTTGTTGCGATCGACATGGCTACGGCAAGAGTCAGCGGGTGTTGTATCAGTTTTCGCATGGGTAAGGCTCCCCTGTTGACCCGAGGGCAGTACCGCTCAACCCCCAGAAAGGCTTTTAGTTATATCTTTAGGTGTTTTGATAGACCGTAGACGCGAAATTGTCAAGGCGGGGGGCGTTTTACTCGCCTATTTTCGAGGATTTCAGGTGTTTGGGGGGCTCTGGGCGTCGAGATCCGGGAGTTTGAAACGCAGCGCCAGCAACACCTTGAGCGAGTTGGTGACGGCAGGAATCACCGCCATGGCGAGGGTGATGGCCAGCAGCGCTGACTCAGGCTGGGTCGCCGTGCGGGGCAGACCCGGCACAAATCCCATGGTGGACAGTAACAACCCCAAGGTCAGCGGTGCCGTGGCGAAGGCCAACTTCTCTACAAAGCTATAGAGCCCCGCGTATAACCCCTCCCGTCGGAGTCCCGTTTTGCGGTAGTCATATTCCATCACGTCAGGCAGCAAGCTCTGCCCCATCAGCAACATACCCCCATTGCTGACGGCTAAAACAAATGCCCGCAGCATGTACAGCGCCAAAGGTTCTTCGGGACCAGAGAGCAACCATGTGAGGTTCACACACGCCGCAAGCGCCGCAGACAAGGCCAAAGTGTGGGCTTTGCTCAACCGCTTTGAAATCAGTACCCACGGTGTGATGGCCAGCAGCGTGCCCACCATATAAGCCAGGCCGTACCACAACATGATCGCCTCGGATTGCTGCATCACCTGACGCACAAAAAAGATGTTAGTCGCGACCGTGGCAGACAGCGCATACAGCCCGAGGTATTTGATGCCCAGCAATATCAAAAACGGCTGGTTACCGAGTGCGGAACGGGCCTGCTCAACAAAAGGCACTGCCAAACGCGTGCGCTGGGTGGCCGCGGCGTTGCGCGTCGCGACAAAACAGGCGACCGACGCGAACAGAATAATCGCCGCGGTGATGAGCGACATGATGGAGAACGCTTCGGTCTCGGGTACCCCCATAGAGTCTCGGGCGTAAGCGACCAACCGGGGCGCGAGCGCGATGCCGACGAAGGTGCCGACTGCAATCCAGGCCACTCGAAACGACATGAGCTTCGAGCGCTCATAGGGATCCTGCACCATCTCTGCCGGCATGGACATGTAGGGCACGTTGAAAACGGTATAAGCGGTCGCCGCGACCAACAGCATGACGAGCACCCAGACCTGGGTGGGCATCAAAGTCACCGTATGGACAGAAAATAGACCGATGACGCTGAGCGCGGCCAGGACCCCACCTAAAAGCAGATAAGGCCTGCGACGCCCCCAACGACTGTTGGTGCGGTCGCTGATAATCCCCATCACAGGATCGGTAATGCCGTCGTAGATCTTGGACACAAAAACCAAACTGCCCGCCACAGCAGGGGCGATACCCACAGCGCTGATCAGGTAAACCATCAACATTGCCGTTTGGGTATTGAGTAAGCTCGACATGGCCAGCGTGCCGAGGCTCCAACCGAAATACAGCCGCATGGGACTGCCTTGAGGGGTGTTCACGAGCGCTCGTGGGCCGCGGCGATTTGTTGCAGTGGCTCTAGCAACCGCGCCACCCAGTCGGCGCGCTCCAGATCAAATTGCTCGTCTGGCACGAACGCCTCCAGCGCATCTGCGGAGGGCACGCGGCCCTCTTCACACAACGCGATCAATGCGTGGAGTTGCTCTCGCGTCGCCGCCAGCTCTTCTCCCAATATCAGCACCATCTGATACAGCGCCTGCAGAGCCG
>JAYOUT010000057.1:7468-12540 GCA_038151055.1 Luminiphilus sp. | reverse complement strand
CCATCGCGATCGACCTGATCAAAGCGAAGCCCTAAATCCAGCGTGGCAAAACCCAGATCATCCGAGCTGAAGAAGCCCAGCGTGGTCTCGGTGGAGTCCACCGGCGCCATAAACGCCTCTTCACCAATGATGGAGATTTCCTCCTCGGCGTAGTTCAGGACGACCCGGCGGATACGCTCGCCCGCACTCAGATCAAAGGCGACCGAGATTTCCGTGGCCTCATTACTGAATACTGTCGGGCCTTCAGCATGGTCATGCCCCTCATGGCCTTCTTCCTCTTCCCCTTCGGCATGTTGCTCCATGAGCTCGTAATCGGTGTTCTTCACGGCAAAGTCGATGGCATTCAGGAAGGGAATGGACGTTTTAAATGAGCCGCTCAGCGCAATGATCTCTGACTCGGTCTTGGAAAAAATGCGCTCCTCACCGTGCTCGTCGTGTCCCGCATGATCGTCTTCGTCATGGTGATCATCACCATCGTCATGTCCTTCTTCGTGGTCCTCCTCATGGCCTTCCTCATGCTCACCCTCGTGCTCGTCTCCATGCTCTTCATGAGCCGCCTCCGAGTGAAAGGGAATGCCGTAAGTGCTGCTGAGATCGCTGTAAGACAGGCCGACATATCCCCAGTCGCCGGTAGTCGAAAGACCTATTCGATGCGAGGTCGTCGAGACATCGGAATTGGCCAGCTTGTCCATGTCGTGGCCTTCCTCATGCCCTTCTTCGTGTTCCTCGTCGTGATCCTCGTGCTCGTCTTCATGCTCTTCATCGTGATGGCCTTCATGCATATCGATCACGGCGCCCTTGGGGATTTCATAATCCTCCATGTCGACGTCCTGATAGCTGTAGGTCAGATTCAGGCCGCCCACATTGCCGCGCAACGTGAGATCAACCGCCTCGCCGTCATTGACCGACTGGGCCTCGGCACCGACCGTGCCGCTGAAACCCTCGAGATCGGTTGTGGGGATACTGTTGTCCACCACATTCACAATGCCGCCGATGGAACCATTGGAGTACATCAATGCCGAGGGGCCGCGAACGATCTCGACCTGCTTGACGTCATTGAGACTGACATCAACAGCATGGTCGGGCCCCAGCGCCGAGACATCGCGTATGACCGTGCCATTGTTCAGAACCTTGACGCGGTTGCCACTCATACCACGGATAATCGGCTGGCCGACAGCGCCACCAAAATCCGCAGAAGAGACACCCAGAAGTGCGTCGACATGCTCTCCCAAAGATTGAATGCCTGACTCGGTGACCGCCTGACCATCCAAAACATGGATAGGACGTGTTGCAGAAGACTCGTTAACGCCGACAAACGACGCGGTGACCACGATTTCTTCCAGTAGGGTTTCTTCGCTCCCGAATGCAAACGACGGAGACACCGCCGCGACTACGAGAGCATGTGCTGCTATGCGCTGCATGCTCGCCTCCAAATGAGAGATTTAGTGAACTAAAAAGTTGAGTTCAGCTAAGAGGCGGAGCGCGAGCCTGAAAAGAGGTGGTGGCGGCCGCAACAGAAGCGACAGCAAGACTGGCTGTCGGTGCGGACTGAAGGGTTGGAACAGCTTGAACAGGGACGGCTGAGACCGCCGCCGAGTGCTCAACTGAGCAGTGATGACACTCGGTGTGGCTTTGACCAAAGTCGCCGCTGAGATCATGCTCAATCGCGTGCACAGTGTTGCTGACGGCGAATAGCATCGCCGCACAGAGCACCCACCGGGCAAACTGCTTGTATCGATTGAGCATCATCTGGCTACAAAAACCCTGTATTCAGTCGTTGGCCGGTCGCCAGCATAGACCAGCGGTAGCCGCGATCACAAGGCTATGGGTGGAAGAATATGGCATCACTTTTAGCCAACCCCTCAACTCGCATAAACCTCGCCAAAGACCCGATCAAAGATCTCAAGCTCTTCGATTCGCCCCATACTGACGCGGGAATAGGTGTCGTAACCGTCGTAAACGCCGCGGATCTTCACATTGCGTGCGGCCATCGCGGCCTCGAAGTCATCGGCATTCCTGCCGATATTCGCGTAAACAAAATTGGTCTGTGAGGGCAGCGGCTCAATACCGTGTCGCCGGAACGTCGCAGTAACCATTTCGCGCCCTTGAAGGATCTTCTCACGGGAAAAAGCAATGAATTCCTCATCGAGATAGCTGTGGTACGCGGCATACAACCCAACGCCATTGGGCCAGGCCATCACATTGTCTTTGACCGCACGGACGATATCGGGGTGCCCCATTCCATACCCCACCCGGAGCCCGGCCATACCAAAGATTTTGGAAAAGGTTCTTGTAATCAGCATCTTCGACCCGCCACGCACCAGATCCATCATTGAGGTGTAGTCGGGCTTATCGGTCAGTTCGTTATAGGCTTCATCAATCAGAATGGGCGCCCTGCCCTCGATTTCGCGACAGAAGCTGCGCAACTCGTCGCCATCGATCGCCATGCCGGTCGGGTTATTGGGATTGCAGAGATAGACCAGACTGACCGAGTCATCGACGGCGCGCGCCATCGCCTCCAAATCAATGCTCATATCCTCGCGCAGCGGTATCCACTCCACTTCAACACCCAGCTTCTCGGCGTACCACAGGTGATCTGAATACGTCAGCGCCGGTGAGATCACTTTGCCTCGCTTGCCGAACGCCATCATGGCGGCCTGCAGACATTCGTTGGAGCCCGACGCTAAGAGAACCTGTTCTCGGTCCAGCCGGTGGCGGGCCATAAACAACCCCATCAAGTCGTCCTCAATGGCGCCGGGATAATAGGCAGTCTTGGGCAGAATCTTTGCCACCTCGGCCAGCGCCTTCGGGCTGGGCCCATAGGGGTTCTCATTGAACATCAGGCGGATCTGACCCGGGGGTATATCCACCTGCCCCATCGTCAGTGGTGACAATGCCAGCCCCGCCGTGCCCATCACGAGCCCCTGGAGTGCCCGCCGGCGGTTGAAAGAGGGTGCTGGTGCCGAGCGCCCGGACAGCAAAGCCATGGCAGAGGCCAGGGCCTCGGTTTGTGTCTGTTCTGCCGTGGGTTCTATTGGTTGCTGCGCCATTATGCTCCTCCTTAGGGACGGGGCCCGATTGGCGTGCGCATTAAGCGCACATGCCTACGCCGCCTGTGTAACTTCGAGTACCACCATTTTGCAGGTCGATTCTTCCGAATGAACGTAGGGCTCATCGCAGAGTTGTTTGAGTGCCGCACCACCCGATTTCACAATCTGATTCAGCACCTCGGGAAAGTGCGTCTCCTGCCAGTATTCCTCACGTACCGTACAGCAGACAATCCCGCCCGAACGCGTTATCCGAACCAGCTCACGAAGCGCCTCGGGCACCACGTGCGCAGAGGTAAAAGTCCCCACGCAGGTCACGCCATCATAGGCGCCTGCGTCAATCGGCAACGCGACATTCATATTCATTTGCTGCAACTGCTGATAGACGTTTTTCTTGGCTGCTTCAGCGAGCATCGCCTTTGAATAGTCGATCCCGTTAATGTGCTTGTAGCCACCCTGTGAAAGTGCCACACCCACCAAACCGGTCCCGCACCCGGCATCCAGCACCAGAGCGCCCTCGGGTTCGAGGTAACGGCGCAGCCAGAACAAAGTGCGGTCGGGGCCGCTATACCCCCAGGTGTCATTGACGTCTCTGTCGTAAACAGCCGCCCAATCCTCATAGAGATCCATCAGCTCGTCAGTCGATTCGGTATTGAGTACCTGCTCGTGGATGGCTGTCTGCTTACCCAACTGAAACCTCTGTGTTTTTGCACACTCACGATCGCTGATCGCGGTTTTCGCTTTATCATACGCGCCCTGCCCGAAATGACACTGACAAGGACGCCAGCACATGTCGAATCCCATCACTGACCTGATCGCCGAGAAAGGCTGGTGCGTCGCAGACGGCGCTACTGGCTCGAATTTTTTTGGCCGCGGCCTGGAGGCGGGCTATCCGCCGGATCTCTGGTGCGTGGAAAAGCCGGAAGAAGTGCTGTGGCTGCACGGCGCGTTTTTAGAAGCCGGCGCCGACATTATTTTGACCAACAGCTTTGGTGCCAATGCACCCAGATTAAAACTGCACAAGGCCGAGCATCGCGTCGCAGAATTGAACGCCGCAGCAGCACAGCTGGCCCGCGAAGCGACCCGCCAGCACTTTGAAGATACCGGTCGCCAAGCCGTTGTGGCGGGCGCGATGGGGCCCACCGGTGAGCTGTTCGAGCCCATGGGCACCCTGACCCATGCCGACACAGTGGCCTTTTTTGCCGAGCAGGCCAACGCGTTGGCTGAGGGCGGTGCCCAAGTCATCTGGATCGAAACCATGTCCTCACTTGAGGAGGTGGCCGCCGCGGCAGAAGCGGCGCGCGCAACCGGTTTACCTGTCTGCGCCACGCTGACCTTCGACACGGCGAGGCGCTCGATGATGGGCGTCACCCCGGCAGATTACGCCCGGTTCGCAGCGGAGATTGGCCTCGACATGGCAGGCTCCAACTGCGGCGTTGGGCCCGCTGAGTTAATGGATTCCACCCAGGGGCTGATCGATGCCGGCATTGAGATTCCGGTTGTCGCTAAGGGGAACTGCGGTATCCCGCAGTATATCGACGGCGCGATTCATTTCCACGGCAGTCCGGAACTGATGGCGCAATACGCGCTGTATGCCCGCGATGCCGGTGCAACGATTATCGGGGGTTGCTGCGGCACCACGCCTGAGCACATTGCAGCGATGGTGAACGCCCTTAACAGCTCGCCGCGCGGGGCACTGGATACCGCGGCCATGACCGCCGCGCTCGGCACGCCTTGGGCGGCGTTAGCAGAGGCAGAAGCCGGTGGCGGTGGCGGTGGCGGTGGAGAGAAGCGTCGAGGACGCCGTCGCCGGAGCTAAGCTGGCTCTGTCCTCTGCGCATAACCAGAGACTGAGATACGCGGAGCACGCTACCGAGCTGGTTTTGAATTAACGCGGCACGCCCCGCTCGTCCAAGAGTGACGCCAATGGGGCGAGATGCGGCTCATAGCGCTCCCACAGATTGAGAGCATCGCGGTAAATCGGCTGCCGAACCTGCTCGGAGCTCGCAGTGCGCACCGCGCGAT
>JAYOUT010000057.1:0-7368 GCA_038151055.1 Luminiphilus sp. | reverse complement strand
TCGCGGTAAATCGGCTGCCGAACCTGCTCGGAGCTCGCAGTGCGCACCGCGCGATCTTTCTCGTAGTAGCGCAGGCAGGCCTCCTCAAAATCCAAGTTGGCATGAGCGAGCAACTGGCTCACCTGGGTGCCGAGATCGTCAACGACGGCTTCATATTGGACCGTGAGTAACCCACCCGGGAACACACTGTGCCAGTGGTCCATCAGGCGCAGATAGTCGGCGTAGTAGCAGCCGATATCCTCCAGCGAATACGTAAACTCCTGACCGCGAGCAAACAGTTGCTTGAAGTTGGCGAAACACGCCGCCATGGGATGGCGGCGCGCATCGATAATCGTGGCCTTGGGCAGGATAGTTTTAATGAGCGCCACGTGCTCCCAGTTGTTGGGTAGCTTGTCGATAAACCGCGCCTTGCCTGTGCGGTAACCGGCCGCCAGATCGAGATACTGCTGTCCCCGGGCCACGCGCTCTTCAACCGTGAGCTCATTCAGGATACGAGGATAAAGCGGCTCATCGCCGCGATCTCTTTCGGCGACCATCTCGCCGATGATTCGGCCAATGAAAGGCAGTTCGGCCGTGGCCTCCACCTGCGAGTGACTCGCCAAGATCTGCTCCAGCAGTGTCGAGCCTGCTCTAGGTAAACCGATGATGAAAATCGGCTCATCGGATGAGTGACCATCACCGTCCCACAGATCTGCGCCGCACTGCGCAATCAATCGATCGACTCGTGCGCTGGTCTTGTCAGCGTCGTAGCCACTCATTTGGCGCTTGATGGCGTTGCCCTCTGCATAAGCGGTAAAGGACGCATCATAGGCCTCCCGGTCTTCCAATGCCTTGCCCACCGCAAAGGCTAAGTGGGTCTTGTCCTCACTCGGCTGAGTCAGTGCGGCGAGCTGGGATTGCATATTGGTCAGCTGGGCATCATCAAATCGGAATGTCTTGAGGTTCGCCAAGCTCCAGTAGGCCTCCCCCGCTGAGGGCTCTGCCTCGATGGCGCGAAGGTAGATTGCAATCGCCTCCTCTCCTCTGCCGCCGTAGCGCAACGAGTGGCCGTAGCTGGTCAGAATGCGTTCGTTGGCCGGAGCCTGCTGCAGCACTTTGACAAACTCATCGTGCGCCGGCTCGAACCGCCCGGCCATCGAGAGCGTCGTGGCGAATTGGACTTGGTGTGCCAGATTGTTGGGCTGAGCTTTTCTCAGCTGTTCGTTCTCGGCCAGCGCCTCATCAAAACGCTGATGGCGCGACAGCGCTGTCACGTAATTAGCTCGCGCCACATGAAACTCCGGCGCCAGTTCCAGGCAGCGCTCGAGGAGCAGTATTGCCTCGCCAATCGAGCCAATCGAAATACCCACCTCTGCCAGCAGTCGAATCGCGTCGACGTCGTGGGGGCGACGCTTGAGATACTCACGGCAAATGCCCTCGGCGACGCCCAAACGACCTTGGCCGACGAGCTCGAGCGCCTTGTGTAATAGCGGGTCCAGTTCCTTGTTACCCATTGCCTGGCGATAGGCCTCGGCAGCCGCGACATCGTCCCCCTCGGCCGCACGCACCTCATACAGGTCACGCCAGACGGCGGTCATCTTGGGATTCAGGGCTACAGCCTGTTCCATCGCCCGACGCGCCTCACTCAGACGCCCCAGCCCTTTGAGCGCCAAACCCAATTCGTGGTGGGCGATCTCAAGGCCCGGGTCGACACTGAGGGTGCGGCGCAATAATGGCTCGGCCGCGGCGTGATCTTCCGAGCGCCGCAGCGCAAATCCATGCAGCATCACCAAACGGGGGTCATCAGGATCTTGCTGCCGAGCCTCGGCACACAAGTCTCGCGCACGCGCTGCATCCTGATTTCGCAGCGCGTCGCTCGCTTGCGCGAACAGTGTCTCGACAGATGACATGATTAGTTCAGTGAATTCGTCTATAGGCTGGGTGTGACAAACACTGGGAGTATGGAGTCCGCACCCCCTCAAAGCAAAGGGCGCCTCAAGAGGCGCCCTTTCCGTTCTTAGCTGAGTTTAGCGATCAGAATCGCTGCTGCCATCGGAACCCGATAGTACGGGGTTGGTTGATGGTCACGCGCTGATCCCAGTTCACGTCGTTTATCCAAACATCGCCGCGCTCATCCGTCAGGTTTTGCACGTAGAGCTCTGCGGTCCAGTTGCTGCGCTCCAGACCGAATGAGGCATTCACCACATCGTAAGAGCCTTGCAACTGCCGGAAACCACCGAACAGATCGTTGTAGGAATCACCCGTGTACATATAAGCCGCCTGAGCAAACCACTCGTTGGCAAAGGTGTAGCGGGTAGACACATTCCACTTCAGCTCCGGAACGCGCGGCAGCCGCGAGCCCGCCGGCGCATCAGGGTCAGGACTGCTGGCCGAACGGCGATAATCTTCCGTCAACGTTGAGTCGAGGAAGCTTGCTGCACCGCTCAGGGTCCAGTTGTCGGTCAGCATCGAGGTAAAGTCGAACTCAACACCATTACTCTCGGCGTTACCGACGTTGAAGGTGAGCGTGATCGGCGAGATAGAGGTATCCAATCGCGACAGCTGGAAGTCATCCCACTCCTGCCAGAATGCTGCTGCATTCAAGCGCAGTCGGCCATCGAGCAGCGTTGACTTAAAGCCGAGCTCGTAAGCCGTGAGGATGTCAGACTCAAAGGCGCAACCGATGTTCACGTTGCCCTGACCACCCAGACCATCCGGGATGCGCGTCTCACAGAAGCGATTCAGGCCACCCGGTCGGTAACCCTCACCCCATGTGGTGTAGAGCATGATGTCGTCTGTGACGCTCCACTCCAGACTGGCGCGGTAGACCTCGTCCTTACTGGTGACGGTTCGGGCTGTTGAAGCACAGTCCGCACCGTAGTTACTTTCGGGGCGATCGCCTTGCGGGCCAAAGCCGCCGCAGGGCCACCAAACAGTCCCTGAGAAGCCGTCCAGCGTACTGTCGTAGTCAAACTGGCGAGCGCTTGCGGTAATGGTCAGACGATCGGTGATATCGAACGACACCTCACCAAAGATTGAGGTCTCCTCGTAGTCGCGCTCGAAATCCGTGGTCCAGTAGATATCGGGGGCGTCGACCGCGGCCTGCGGCGTTTCGGCGAGGCCGAGCACGTGCCACTCGTTGTCACTGGTGTTCTCTACCTCGACGCTGTAATAGCCCAGCATGTAGCGGAAGCGCTTGTCGGGGTCAGAGGTGTAGCGAATTTCAAAGGTCGTGCGATCCTGCTCCGACTCGTTGGTGTACTGCTGGCGAGGGTCGCCACAGGTACCAAAGTAGCTCACGTAGCAGTTGTAATAGGGCTCTACATAACCCGAAGCAATATCCTGGTCGCTGTACAGCGAGTAGTCGCTGGCGATCTCATACTCGCGATCCAGCATCGCTGCTGTCGCCATGAGCGTGCCGCCAAACAGCTCGCCTTCGATCTTGGCTGAGTACTGGCTCCACTTGTCATCCATGGTCTCGGGCAACAACAACATCACCTGCAGATCACCCACGGTTGGGTCGTGATCCCAGACGCCTTCACGCTCGAGGTCCTGGAACATCGCCCCCGCGGTAAAGGTCCATGAATCGTTGAGATCGATTCGCAACGCGGCACGACCACCGAAGGTTGTCGCCTCGTTGAAGTTTTCCTCAACCACATCTTCATTGGTCACGGTGACGTCGGCTGCAATGGCGCGAAGCGGGCTGTCTTCCGGCAGACCAGCGCGGATGTTGCTGCGGCTGAAGGTGTGACCACCGGCGACGTTATCGATGTATCCCCCATCGCGCTTGTAGAAACCCATCACGCGCAAGGCAGTGCGCTCGCCTAGCGGGATGTTCACAAAGCCCTCTGCGCGGTAACTCATGTCACCACTCTTGGGCTGGCTGCCATCGAGGCTATAGCCACCTGAGAACTCGCCGATATCGGGCTGGTTGGTCATGATGCGAATCGCACCGGACTGGGCGTTGGCGCCGAAGGTCGTGCCTTGTGGGCCCGCCAGCACCTCGATGCGGTTGATGTCATAAATGTGCGGGTTGAGGTAGGCCCCCACCAGCGTGACGGGCTGCTCATCCAGATACACCGCAACCGCCGGGTTGGCACCGAGCAGGCTTTCGCCACCACTCGAAATACCGCGGATATAGATGTTACCGGTGCTTGGGCCCAAGGAGATAAAACCGACGTTCGGAAGCATCATCAAATAATCTTCCATGTCGGTCACGTTCAGGTCGGTGAGCTGGGCTTCACCCAACACCGATACACTCATCGGAATATCCTGAACGCTCTCGGCGCGACGAGTTGCTGTTACCAGCACCTCTTCTAGGCTTTGCGACAGTGCCGGAGCACTGATCGACATTGATCCCACCACACCACAGGCGGCCGACACTGCTAGAGCAAGCGGTCTGCGAACCTGTTGGCGTTGAAGTAGCGGGGAAACAAGTGGCTTGTGGGTTGTTTTCATGCGTTGTTTTCCTCTCGAACACACTCTCGTCAGAGTGGTTTTATTGGCGAATTGCACCCCTCGCGAGAAAACAGAGCCGTTCACTCGCGCTGCAATTGACTGCATTTTTAACCCATAACCGGTGACCGAGGCAATCGAGAAAACCCCACATCCAGCGCACTGATCCCGCCCACAACGCTACTCATCTAATGCTCAAGATCATGGCGCGAGCTCAACGCAGCATCTGCGCACACTCTAAAACTTTTAAATATCTGTTTTTATTGATTTTTTTAACTTTTCCGCGCCGCTGAATTTACAGCGCCAGACACCGCTTGCCACTGACCATCGATAATCCACCCCTGACGGTGGGCGCCGGGCAGGTCATCGACGCCTTGAATAGCCCGCATTCATGTCATTCATCATTGAAATGCACTTCGTTGAACGCCTGTCAGCATGGACAACGTGTTGGCAAAACACCCGACCACGTTCACACTCGGAAGCGCACAGCGTCCGGCCGCACCGCCGATAGCCAATGTCATAAGACATAACGCTTTGGTGGCGGGGCGGACCGACAGATGCCAGCGATACGCGACTCATCAATCTGTTTCACACGACAGGCCCCGGCATGCACATTCAAGAACCCGCCAGAGAGATTCCAGTCATTCATAAAACCGACGTGCTGGTTGTGGGGTCGGGCCCGGGAGGGCTGGCCGCCGCACTGGGTGCCGCCCGCGCGGGGAGTCAGGTGACCTTACTGGAAAGGTTTGGCTGCTTCGGCGGCAACATCACCGCAGTCGGCGTGGAGGGATTCGCCTGGTATCGCCATGAGCAGACAGTCGATACCGAGGGTGTCGGTATCGAGTTTGAAGAACGTGCCCGCGATATGGGTGCCGCGGTCAAAGAGCCCCAGTCCGACAGCCACGCCATCGATGGCGAAGCCTTTAAGTGGGTGGCCGACACGTTGGTAGAAGAAGCCGGCATCACGCCCATGCTGCACCGACTGTTTGTTGCCCCCATCATGGAAGGCGATGTCATCAGAGGCGTCATCGTGGAGAGCAAGGCCGGCCGCGAGGCGATTCTAGCCCAGCGCATCATCGACGCGACGGGCGATGCCGATGTGGCACACCGCGCGGGCGCGATCACAGTAAAGCAAGCCAAGGAAGACATGATCGGCGCCTCGGTGATGTTCTCAATGTCGGGGGTGAACAAGACAAGATTTATCGAGCACGTCAAAGCCGACCCACAAACCTACCGTGATTGGGCCTACGGGCAGTGGACTGTCGAGACCACCGGTAAAGAAGACGAGATGTTCTCGCCCTTTTTGCGCAAGCCCTTTGAGAAAGCGCGCGAGGCAGGGTTAATCCCCGAGCACCTCGATACCATCGCCGGCACCTGGGGCGCGCTATATGACTCGGGCGATCTCACCTACCTGAACCTGGTTCACCTTCTCGGTTATGACGGCACCGACCCGAATGATCTGACCCGCGGCGAAATCGAGGGTCGCAAACAGGCCATGCTGGCGATCGAAGCACTAAAGCAATACACCCCCGGCTGCGAGAACGCCAAGCTCCGCAACTTCGGCATGACCTTGGGTATTCGCGACACAAGAAAGATAGACGCCGCCTACAACATGACCGAAACCGATGTGCGGGACCAGGGCCGGTTCGAGGACAGTATTGGTATCTTCCCCGAATTCATCGACGGCTACGGCATTCTCATCCTGCCTACCACTGGCCGTTACTTTCAGGTGCCCTACCGCACCCTGCTGCCCAAGGGCGTCAAGAATCTGATCTGCGCCGGACGCATCACGGGTGGCGACCGCGTCAGCCACGCCGCCACCCGCAACATGATGTGTTGCACCGTCACCGGTCAGGGTGCGGGCGTGGCCGCCGCGATCGCGGCACAACAGAAACGCGGCTTCGACGAACTGGATATCGGCCAAGTTCAAGCCGAATTGAAGCGGCAGGCAGTGCGGCTTCACTAGCGAGGTATAACGGCTGCGGCAGCGAGCGCTACTCTGGGACGCAAATGGACAACACTCACCAACAAGCTTCGGATGGACTGGCCTTTGGAGCGCCGCTCGCCGACGCACTAACGCAACTCGAAGAAGATGGCTACCTTTTGGTCGAGGGCTTATGCGACTCCAAGTTTGTCGCGCACCTGCTTGGGGTTTCGCGCGTTCGCAGTGGCGAGGTCACAGCAGCGTTAGGCACACAAACGATCGGCATCGGCAGCGCGGCCGGCTTCGATGAGGTGGTGCAGCGCTCGCCCGGGCGCTGGGACATTCCCATCTCACCCAATGAGTTTGGCGTTGATGAACGCGACCTGCCTTGGTGGCCGCTGATTGCCGCCGTGTTGGGCGAAGATGCCGAGCACTCGTTTAGCGGTGTGGTGTATTCCGACCCGGGCAGCCCTGCCCAGCATTGGCATATCGACTCGCCCCATGTCAGCGCTAACCATCTCCCGGCCCATGCACTCAACGTCATGATTGCCCTCCATGACATGCCACTGACAATGGGCCCCACTGAGATAGCGAGGGGCTCTCACCGACTGACCAATCACCTGCAGAACTCGGCGCTCGTCAGCGATGAATTGGTGTATCAGCATGAGACGACAATGCCTGAACAATTGGTAGCCAATACTCAAGAATCAGTGCCAGAGGGCGTGTCGTCTGCACTGTCCGCGGGGTCGTGCCTGATCTTCGATGACCGCATTCTCCACCGCGGGCTGGGCAACACATCGAATAGCCGGCGCAGCATGGTGTATTTCTCTTATCGCCAGGCGGGATACAGCGAAAACACGCACTTTGAGGCGCAGCGTTCCGTCTACGATGCTTAAAGCTAACCGCTAGCTTAGGTCTTAGGCATTAAGGCTTGGGGCCTCGGCTTCAAATCCGGGGGCTTCGGGCTTCGGGCTTCGGGCTTCGGGCTTTGGAGAACAGGATAATCTCCA
>JAYOUT010000056.1:1676-13023 GCA_038151055.1 Luminiphilus sp. | reverse complement strand
GTGCTCTTCCTGTGCCGCGGCCAGCGGGCCTTGTTGGGCAAAGTAGTCGCGGAGTCGCGCCATCGCCATCTCTACGGGTGACGCGGCGGCTTCTGTCACAACCTCGTCTACCAGACCGCAGTCGATCGCCTCGGCGGTCGAGATATTGCGGCCACTTACCATCAGACGGAGCGCCTCGGCCATGCCGGCTTCGCCGCGCCGCCGATGGAGCTTGCGCACCAGCCGCTGTGTGCCGCCGTAGCCCGGCAGCAGATTCAAATTGATTTCCGGCTGGCCAAACTGCGCATGTTCTGCCGCGATCACGTAAGAGCAGGCCAGTACCAGCTCGTTACCGCCACCCAGCGCGGGGCCATTGACCGCCGCGATCACGGGTTTGCCAAGTTGTTCTAGTGCAGCAAAGGCAGCCTGTGCAGCATTTGGCGGCGTGCGCGCCGATTCAAGATCACCGGCCTCGCCAACCTCCAGCAGTTCTTTCACGTCGGCGCCGGCAACAAAAGCACCGCGGGCGCCGGTGATGACGACTGCATCGACATCGTCTTGATGCTCGAGCTGTTGCACAACGGTGTGAAGCTCGTCGAGGGTCCGCTCATTCAAAGCGTTGACTGGTGGGTGGTTAATCACTAGCAGCGCGACCTTGTGATTGTCGTCCAGGCGATGGGTTTCGACCCGCAGGTAACGCCAGGTTTGAATAATCTGTCGTGCCTCGGCCAGTCGACCAAAGTCACGCCACTGCGCGACCGCGCCCTGAATCTCTTCTACCGACTCGGGGTTTCGCAGTGTGGACAAATCGCCCAAAGGCTGGTCGAGCAAGATGGCGCGCAGAGTGCGGCGCATGTATTTGCCCGAGCGGGTTTCTGGGAACGCCGACACCACCAGAAAGTCTGACGGTACGGCGGTGGCGCCTTTCTCGGTGCGCACCAGATTTTGCAGGCGCGACAGGTCCTCGTCAGACAGCTTTCTGCCTGCCGCAGCGACCAAAAACGCCACTGGTGTCTCGCCTTTTTCGTCATGGGGTGCACCCACCACGACCACGTTACCGACCGGAGAATCCTGTCGCAGGGTTTTGTCGCGCAGAATCGCCCCTTCGATTTCTTCGGTACCAATGCGGTGACCCGAGACGTTGATCACGTCATCAGAGCGGCCATGAAGCGTGAACGCGCCCTCGTCGCCCCTGCGGGCGTAATCACCCTGCGTATAAGTCAGCTCACCGTCCCAGCGACTGAAATAGACTTCAGTGAAACGCTCGATGTCACCGCGCCACGCGCTGGAACCCAATGTGTCGCCGTCTCCCCATAGTGTGCGTGCGAGGTAGGGGTAGGGTTGGGTAATGACCAGCTCGCCTTTTTCTCCGGCCTCGGCCTCTCGCCACTGACTCACTGTGCCGGCATCACTGGTCTCTTCAACAATCCGCACCTGCGCCTGAATCCAGGGCAGTGGCCAGGTTTTGGCGTCTGCCTCTAACGGCTTAAAGCCACCCCAAGGACAGGAGAAGACGATGCCGCCGTGCTCGGTCGCCCAGTAGGAGTTAATGTAATGAGAGCAGATATTCTCCATCGCAAACTTCTGCACCGCCGGCGACACGGGCTCGGCGCAGAACGTGCCCACTTTCAATGTCGACATGTCGTAGCGAGACATCTCCTGCGTGCTCGCAGGGTCGGTCATCACTGCTTTCAAGAAGGTAGAACCCGCCTTGAACAGCGTGACCTGGTTACGCTCGATGATGGAGGCAAAGCGGCCCGCATGGGGAAAGAGGGGAGAGCCCTCGGCAATGACGGTGGACATGCCGAACGCGAGGGGTGCGGCAATTAGATAGGACTGGCCGGTAATCCAACCCGGATCACCAATGACATACAGGCAGTCATCTTGATCGCCATTAAAGACGGTGCGCATGGTGTGGGTGATGCCCGACAGCCAGCCACCGTGGGTGTGCACCACGCCCTTGGGTTTGCCGGTGGAGCCCGATGTATAAATGATGAACAGCGGCCAGTTGGCCTCGACGGGTACTGCGGGAATGGTTGAACCGATGGCTGTCCAGAAGGCGCTGTCGTCGAGCGCATTGAGCGCCTCACGGTCCGCAACACCCGCATCGGCCAGCATGTCGGCTTCGACCTCTGCGACCAGGTCGTGGGACCAGCTGTCGCGGCTGTGCTCAACAATGTCATTACCGGTGTAGCGCACAACGATCACGTTGCTGACAGCGTGGCCAACGTTGGCCAGTTCGCTGGCCACGGTAGTACGGAGTTCCGCGATAATTTCGGGGGCGGTACCGCGCTCGCGCTCCAGCGCCAAACCCAGCTCGCGCATGACATCCGCGCGCTCCAGAGTGATCTCTCCCGAGACGGCATCGGCAACCTGTGTTTCGAGCCGCTCGGCAACGTCAGCCGGTAGCCGAGAGTGCAGTGTCTCGGAGAGTGCCTTTAACGCGGCAGGTCGCGGCACGTAGTTGTCTAAGGCAGGATCGGCGTAGGTGCTCTTGTAGGAGACGACCTCGGCGTTGCGATAACCGCCATCAGCGGTAATTACCACTTTGGCGCCCGCGTCGTGAATACGATCCGAGAGGGTCTTCGCCGAAAAACCGCCAAAAACCGGGGTGTAGATAACACCCAAACGCTGGGCGGCCAAAATGTAGAAGATTTGCTCAAGAATATTGGGCAGGTTCAGCGCAATCCGGTCGCCGGTGGCCAGGCCCAGTTTTTGCAAAGCCCGCGCGCGGAGCGCAACCTCGATCAGTAGTTCGCGGTAACTCAGTCGTTGCTCGAAAACGGGGCCGCCGCGGCCATCGTTTTTAGAGGGGTCCCAGCGGTCGCCTTCAAAGACGAGCGCCTGTTTGGCGCCGCGACCTGAGAGGACATGGCGGTCTAATAGGTTGAAGCAGGCGTTGGTCTGACCATCGACAAACCAGCGATAGAACGGCGCTGCAGAGCTGTCGAGTGCGGCAGACCAGGGCGCCCAATCGGGACTGGCTTCGGCGTTTGCGGCGGTCGTGCTATCCCAGCCTGTCCAGTTACCAGAGTTGTCTTTGGATACCCACTGACTCTGACTCGCATCAAACCAATGCAATTCTCGCGCTGCGATGCCTGCGTGGTAGTCAGCGGGACTGCTGACCGCCTGTGAGCGCGCCTGATCTTCGTCTTGCTGGGAGCTCAGGATGCCCCAGTTCCCGTCGTGATGTGTCACAACGCCTCCTCTCTCTCGAAAGGCGCCGGCTGACAAGCCCCGGATAAAACCGGTCGCTTGCAGACGCGCACCCCAATGTGTTTCCGGCGATACGGCATGCCCGAAGCGACAGAGTCATCCCCAGAGTGGCCTTCTTTGCGATTCGCAAGCGGCCTGTAGACACTGACTGTTCGGGTTACGCCAACTATTACCAAGCGGATCACTTGTTTTGATAAGACGAAACCATCAGTGGTCATACCGGGTGAGGAAGATTCTGTGCTCACACGGTTCTGGGCCCTATGCTCACCCGCTGTGCCAGCGTTATGCTCTTTGAGTCGGGCGGTCTTGATCTGAAGCCAGGTTGGTCCTGTGAATCGCCCCCAATCCTTAAGCAGCTGGAATTGGTCATGTCTGAGCGCAAAAACCCTCTGGATCGGTATCTCGGTACGATTGGCGAGGGCAGTGTGGAATGGATCGGCGTTCGTCCCAGGCGCCGGGAGCCCTTGCAGCCACAAACCTGCGTTCGAGCGGTCGCGGATCTGGGGCTTGAGGGTGACCACCGCATGTCCAAAACCCCCGGTTCCGGTCGGCAAGTCACGCTGATTTCGCGGGAGTTTATTGGCCAAATTGCAGCACAGCTCGGGATAGCGCATCTCGATCCCGCCAGACTCCGCCGTAATATTGTGATTGCCGGCTTGAACCTGAATGCCCTGCGGCGTCAGCGGTTTTGGGTGGGTGATGCCTTGCTCGAGGCCACGCAGCTTTGTCATCCCTGCGCGCGTATGGAGGCTGAGTTGGGTCCCGGCGGCTTTGTCGCCATGTTCGGGTACGGTGGCCTGTGTGCGAAAGTGCTTGAGGGCGGTGCGGTAGAGCTGGGCGCTACGGTCCGTTTGGCCCACGAGCCGCTGACACAATGAACCTGGTGCAACTGTTGCAGGTGCCCTGGGATCAGGGTCTGTTAGTCGCGCTGTCCGTTGGCTTGGCTGCCCTCATTCGCGCCTTCACAGGGTTCGGTTTTGCCATGTTGGTAGTGCCGGCCTTCTCGTTCTTTCTTTTGCCGGGCGATGCCGTGGTACTCAGTGCCGTGCTGGCCCTATTACTCGGGCTACTCAGCTATCGATCCTGGTGGCGTTTATTTCCCGCGGCACCAGCGAAGCCGATGGTGACTGGGAGTGTGATCGGTACCGCCATGGGGGTTTGGTTTTTGGCTTCGCTGTCCGTCAATGAGTTTCAACTCTGGATCGGCATGTCGGTGGTGATCGCGTCGCTCGTGCTGTCGCGTTTCACTCCCAGTGAACGGCCAGCATCGGCGCCCGTTTCCTTGGCAACCGGGGTGGCATCGGGGCTGATGAATGGCGCTTTCGCAATTCCCGGGCCGCCGGTGATCCTGTATGTCGTGGCTACGATCTCGGACCCGGTCAAGTCGCGAGCTTTTCTCATGATGTTCTTTTGGTGCTCCAGCATGGTGTCGCTGGTGATGTTTGGCATTGCGGGTTTGATTACCCCCAGACCGTTTCAATTGCTTTGGATCGCCTTGCCCGCCATGTGGCTGGGAAATCGAATCGGTGACTGGGCTTTCGCGCGGTTTGCTGGCGCCGCTTATCGTCCCTTCGTAGTGGGCCTGTGTATCCTCATCGGGTTGTCTATCTCCCTCAAGGCGCTTTTTTGGAGTTGATTATTGCTTCACGTTGTCACGCACGATGCGTGCCTTTTGTCGCTGCCAATCGCGGTCTTTTTCAGATTCACGTTTGTCGTGCAACTTCTTGCCTTGCGCCAGATCGATACGCGCCTTGACCAAATGCCCCTTCCAATACAACGCGGTGCACACGCAAGTCTGACCTTTCTGTGTCACGCCGGCATTGATTTGCGCAAGCTCTTTTTTGTGCAGCAGTAGCTTACGAGTGCGAGTGGGGTCCGACACAAAATGGGTTGAGACCGTATCCAGTGGTGTGATGTTGGCGCCCAGCAAAAACGCTTCGCCGTCTTTCATTAAGACATAGCTGTCCGTGAGCTGGACCTTGCCAGCTCGCAGTGCTTTGACCTCCCATCCCGCCAGCGATACCCCCGCTTCGAAAGATTGCAGCAAGTGGTAGTCGAAGCGTGCTCTTTTATTCTGGGCGATGGTATTGTCAGACGGTTTGTTGCGTTTGGATTTCGCCATGGCTTCATTATACGGGCGCCCACTTCCTGCCGCGCCGGTATTCTTACGTCCTTATCCGACAGACACTGAGAGTCGGAGATAGAGGGATGCTGGATGACAACATTCCCCAGCCCTGGCGCGCCCGCACGACTTTGGTTCTGACGCTCACGCTGGTGGCGGTGGGACTGGGTAATTTGCAGCGGATACCGTTTTTGATGGGCGAGCACGGTGGTGCCGCTTTTTTTCTGAGTTACATGGTCGCGCTGCTGCTACTCAGCGCACCGGTTCTGATTGCTGAGGTGGTCATTGGCAGCCTGGGTCGAGGTTCGCCTGGCTTGGCATTGCACTGGGCGGCAAGCGCTGCGAGCGTCGACTCCAGATGGCGTTTTTTGGGCGTGGCGCAAGCTGTCCTGTCGTTAATCTTGGCGACTGTCGCAGCGCTCTCCGCGGTGTGGTGCTGGCATTGGGCCGCGGCGCTCTACTCAGGCGCTTTAGCCTCAGCCAGTGCCAATGATGTTGCAGCTGTGTTTATGGTGTTTGTTAACGACCGGCCCGCACAGTTCATGCTGGTGCTGGCAGCGCTGGGGGCGGCAGGGGCGCTGTCTGCATTGGGCATTAGGGCAGGCATGGGCTTACTGGCGTGGGGCTGTCTGCCGGTAGTGGCGGTCACCCTCTTTGGGGTGCTGGATTTCGTCTTCGTCCATACCGACTTGCGGCCCGTACAGGACTTTCTCTTTGCCAGACAGTCGAGTGAATGGAGCCTGAGCGCCTTCTGGCAAGCTTTGGGCGCAGCGGGTATCACTCTCGGCGCCGGTGTCGGGGTGGGCATGGCGCTCGGCGCACAGGCGCCGCCGGGCCTGCCTTGGGCGCGCTCTGTGTTGGCGGTTGCCGTGCTGGACAGCACGTTTATGATGATCACGGCTGTCATCCTCTCGGCACTCCTGTTCGAATCTAACGTAGCGCCAGTTGAAGGGCTCGCAGCTGTTTTTGTGGGGCTGCCCTATGCCTTTGCCAATTTACCTTTGGGTGAAACCTATGGAGCACTGCTTTTTGCGGCATTGGCACTGGTTTCCTGGAGCGCCTCGGTGGTGTTACTGGAGCCCGTGGTCATGTTGATCGATAGCGAGTGGGGGCTGGGCCGGGTCAGCGGTGCCGTACTCACCGCGACGTTAGCCGCGGTAATCGCGGCGGTATCGTTGTTTACCACCGAGGTGTCATTACTCCAATTAGGGGGTCTCGCCGCTCAGTGGTTGCTACCTGTCAGCGTATTGTTGCTCTCCATTTTTGTCGGATGGTTGATGCCGAGGCCGGTACTCCGAGGAGAGTTATATCGTGAGCCACTTTGGTTATTCCGGTGCTGGTGGTGGGCATTGCGCTGGCTCGTGCCACCCGCCAGCGTGCTCTGGTTTCTTTGGGGCAGTGCCTGACCGATTTCACCCCGTCGGGGCTATGTTAGGTACACTCAGCGCATGACGACGATTGAGCGCAGCGCGCTGTTGCCCTACGCCGCAGAGCAGATCTTTGCTCTGGTGGCTGATATCGAACGGTATCCAGAATTTCTCGACGGATGCGTGGGCGCAGAGATACTCGAGCAGGGGGACAACACCGTGACAGCATCTCTCAAACTGTCGCGCGCTGGAATCAGTCATGGCTTCACTACCCGCAATACGCTCCATCCGCCGGAGCGCATGGCGTTGACGCTGGTCGACGGTCCCTTTGAGACGTTTTCGGGTGAGTGGACCTTCAGGGCGCTGGGCGAGTCGGCGTGCAAAACATCGCTCCGATTGCAGTTTGAGCTGGCCAGTGGGCTTGCTAACGTAGCCGCTGGCAAATTGTTCGACAGAGTAGCGTCTGATTTGGTCGATGCTGTTGTGACGCGAGCCAACCAGCAGCTGAGCCAATCCGCATGAGTAGCCAGATTCAAGTAGAGGTGGCTTACGCCTTGCCCGCCAAGCAACGCATCGTAAAGCTGAAGGTGCCAGAGGGCACGACTGCGATGCAAGCGGTACAGCAAAGCCAGTTGGATACAGTGTTCGAGGAGTTATCGATCGACGCCGACCTCAAGTTGGGCGTGTGGGGCAAGTCCGTGACCGCAGATCGTGTGCTGGAGGAGGGCGAGCGCGTAGAGATATATCGGCCGCTGTTGGTGGATCCCAAGGAGGTGCGCAAGGCGCGCGCCGCGAAGGCCAAAGCCGCGCGTGCCGAGAGCGATCAGGCCTCGGACGTAGCCTCTGAGACCTCAGAGTCCGACTGATCATCACCCCAATCGGGCGCGTCCGGGCCCTCTGCGCGGACCAGTTCATCGCCTTCAAACCACAGTGTCAGTTGCGTCGTGGATAGGGTTTCAGTGCCGTTTCGCAACAGGTAGCGGTAGTCCCAGCGGTCACTGTGGAAAGCGTCTTCAATCAGCGGCGTGCCCATGATGTAGCGCACCTGCCGTCGGTTGAGGCCCGGCCGCAGCTGCTCGACCATTTCTTCAGTGACCACATTGCCCTGTTCGACATTGATTCGGTAAACACCCGGAAACCCGAAATTGCTGCCGCAGCCCGCCAGTAGCATCACGATGCAGCCAGCGAATGCTGTATTGAGAAATGGGGTCGTTCGGGACACGTTTGCTTCCAAGGATGAACCGGGGCTGGCATGATACCCGCAAACTACCCCGTCAGAGAACTGCGCAGGTATGGCCTCGGAAAATCGCGAACTGAAAAAAGCCGGGCTGAAAGTCACCGCGCCACGGCTGAAGATTCTGTCGATGCTCAGTGACGCTTCAGGCCAAGGCGATCATTTCAGTGCTGAAGACCTCTACCAGCGTCTGCGTGACACGGGGGAGGACATTGGATTGGCCACGGTGTACAGGGTGCTGACACAGTTCGAGAGCGCCGGGCTCATTATTCGACACAACTTTGAGGCTGGGTATTCTGTCTTTGAGATGGCCTCAGACCATCACCATGATCATATGGTCGACGTGGATACCAGCGAGGTTATCGAGTTTATCGACGAAGAAATCGAGCGCCGCCAGCATTTGATTGCCGAGCAACATGGCTACGAAATTATCGATCACTCGTTGGTGCTCTACGTCCGCAAGAAGTCCGAAGACTAGGCACTTTCCAGCATTTCTCTGGCGTGAGCTAACGTGCTCTCTGTCAGGCGGGCGCCGCCCAGCATGCGGCCCACTTCCTCAACCCGTTGTTTGCCTGACAGCGCAGTCAGCTCAGTATAAACGGAGTCCTCTCCCGTCTTGGTGACCAGCAGGTGCTGGTGTCCTTTTGCTGCAACCTGCGGTTGATGGGTGACGACCAGAACCTGACTGCTGCCCCCCAACTGCTGGAGTAACTCGCCAACGACCTCGGCGACGCCGCCGCCGATACCGACGTCGACCTCGTCAAACACCATGGTGGGTGAGGTTGCGGTATCTGCGGCCACAACCTGAAGGGCAAGGCTTATCCGCGACAGCTCACCTCCCGAGGCCACCTTATTGAGAGGGCCGGGTGATGCGCCCGGGTTGGTGGCAATCAAAAATTCCACGTCTTCTGCCCCGCGCGGATCGGGATGCTCATCTTTGAACGGAATCAGTGCAATTTCGAAAACACACTTGGCCATTGCCAGTCTGTCGAGAGCATCCATCACCCGCTGTGCCAGTTGGCCTGCGGCCTGCTGTCTTTTGGCAGATAACGCTCTAGCGTGGGTCTGCCATGCCAGGGCCGTGTCTTGGAGTGCCTGCTTTAACGCCTCAAGGTGGTCTGAACCGCCGGCAAGCGCATCCAGCTCGCCCCGCAACGAAGTCAGCAGTTCGGGGAGCTCATCTGCGGGCACGCGGTGCTTGCGTGACAGGTCGTGCAGTGCGCTCAGCCGCTCTTCAGTGGTTTTGAGGCGCTCAGGGTCGAGTTCGATCGATTCAGCGAAGCGAGCGGTTTCTGCCTGCGCCTCACCAAGCTGTATCAGCGCTGACTGCAGCATCTCGCGGAGATTATCGGTGGCGCCGGTTGTGAGTCGATCGTCATTGGCCAGCGCGACCAGGCGAGCAAGTTGGTCTCTCTGGGTCTCGCAGCCCGCTGCAAGCTCATTGGCGCTGTCGATGATAAACGCAGCGTTGGCCAGCGTTTTGTGCGTCGCCTCGAGTTCGCTCAATTCGTTGACGCCGGGATTCAGGCTCTCGAGCTCGGCAATTTGGTAGCTCAGGAGTGCTTTGCGCGCGTCGGACTCATCGGTTTTGCCCGCCAATCGGGCGTACTCTTCCTCGAGCACGCGCCAGCGTTGCGCGGTCTCGCTGACCTGCACCACAAGCGCCTCCGCTCCGGCATAGGTATCTAACAGGCTGCGCTGGGTCGGCCTGCGCAATAGCGATTGATGGGCGTGTTGCGAGTGAATGTCCACCAGTAACTGGCCCAGATCTGCACAGTCAGCGAGGGTCGCAGGTGACCCGTTGATGTAGGCTCGGGAGCGGCCCTCGGCCGTAATGGTTCGGCGCAGTATGCACTCGCCTGCCGTCTCCAGGTCGCGCTCAGCCAACCAGATTTTGGCCCGTGTGTTGTGGCTGACGTCAAAACTGGCTGCGATGTCGGTTTTTGCTGCCCCGGGCCGGATGGCGCGCGAATCCGCCCGGTCCCCTACGCAGAGACCCAGGGCGTCCAGCATGATGGACTTGCCCGCGCCGGTCTCTCCGGTAATGCAGGTCATACCCGCGTTCAGATCGACCTCAAGGTGGTCGACGATGGCGTAGTCCTGAATGGCGAGATGGGTCAGCATGGAGTTGTACGCACATGGAGAATGGGTCTGTTATAGCGCAGTCGGGGTTGGCTGTGAACATCCCGAACGAGCGTATTCGCCGTGATCTCCCTCGCGTGTCGAAAATCGAGCGAGCTGCGTTTAAAGAATGCTTTTTTTGCAGATGGGGGCTGTGCTAAAACGACATTGTTGACGTACGAGAAAACCCCCTTGGAAGCTTTGTCCCCGCGCGCCTCGTCGCTACTGAAAACCCTTGTGGAAATGCATATTCGCGAGGGGCAGCCCGTTGCCTCCAAGAATTTGCAGGGCCAGAGCGGGCTCGCGGTCAGCTCTGCCACCGTGCGCAACATCATGTCCGAGCTGGAAGACCTGGGTTATCTCGCGTCCCCGCACACGTCTGCCGGGCGCGTACCCACTGCACAAGGCTATCGATTTTTTGTCGACAGTCTGCTTCAGGTCGGGCCAGTCGAGGAGGGCGCAGTATCGGCCTTGCACGCGGGTTTGGACCCCAACAGGAGTTCAGGTGAGCTGGTGCAGTCGGCGTCTAACCTGCTGGCCCAGATGACCTACCAAACGGGCATCGTCACCGTGCCCAAACCCGCTGCGAGCCAACTCAGACAGATCGAGTTTCTGCCTCTGTCCGGTGATCGCGTGCTGGTGATTTTGGTCATTAACGAGCGAGAGGTGCAAAACCGCATTGTGCAGATGCAGCGGCCAATGAGTGAGGAGCAGCTCAGAACGGCGGCTGACCTGATCAACCAGCGTTACGCGGGCAATGATTTGTCCGAGGTAAAAAGTCATATTGTTCGCGAAATGTCTGAGGCGCGCGCCCGGATTGATCATTACTTGGAAGCGGCACTGGAGCTCGCTCAGGCGGCGATCGATGCCGATCAGGAGTCCGAGAATGTCGTGGTCGCCGGGGAAGCGAGCCTGTTGAATCAGGCCTCTCCAGAAGACATGCAGAAGCTGCGAGAGTTGTTCGACGCGTTTGAGCGTAAGCGCGACCTGCTGGAGTTGCTGGAGCGTTGCTCACACGCTGACGGCATCCAGATCTTCATTGGCGAAGAGGCGGGCTTTGATGTGTTCGGTGATTTCAGCGTGATTACCGCCCCATACGCGCAGGGTTCCCGGTCACTCGGCGTGCTCGGCGTCATTGGACCGACTCGAATGGCCTATGAGCGCGTGATTCCGATTGTGGATGTCACAGCCCGCATGCTGAGCGCCGCCCTGTCCAAGTAGTCCGGCGCCGCCGGCCGCCCGTCCTCGCTAAACTTTGCCGCCACTGACACCGCATCCCTTCCTGCGTGGAGCCCAGCGCGCATACCG
>JAYOUT010000056.1:0-1576 GCA_038151055.1 Luminiphilus sp. | reverse complement strand
TTATCGGCGGCAAAATCGCCAGAAAAACCGTGTTTCCCCTTGAAAACTCAGCGCCACACCCCACATCGAGTTCGGGGCGAGGTTTACCGCCCTCGCGCCATTCCGATATGGCGCAGTGAAATGCATCGTGAGCAACCGGAGAGTACCCATGGCGGACGAGAAAACCGAAGAGCCCGCTGACCTGAGCAGTCAGAACACTGAGGCCGAACAAGCCTATGCCGCGAATACGCCCGAGGAAGAGGATTCGGGTCTGCCGGATGATGCGCTGGTGGAGCCTGCGGAAGACACCGAGCCTGCACCAGACTGGGAAGAGGAGCTGGCGGCGGCCAAGGATGCTGCACTGAGAGCGCAGGCCGATGCAATGAATGTGCAGCGGCGCGCTGAGCAAGAAATTGAGAAGGCACGAAAGTTTGCGCTGGAGCGCTTTTGCGGTGACCTGCTCAGCGTGGTCGACAATCTCGAGCGCGCGCTGGAGTCCAGTGGTGATGAACAGGGCAGTGCAGCATTGGCCGAGGGCGTGGAATTGACGCGCAAGGGCTTTATGGACGTGCTGGGCAAGTACGGTGTCGAAGCCGTCGACCCTCAAGGTGAACCGTTTGATCCGGAGACCGCCCAGGCGATGAGCATGGTGGAGCAGCCTGACGTCGAACCGAACTCAGTCGTCGCGGTGATGCAGAAGGGGTATTTGCTGAACGGCCGGCTACTGCGCCCGGCGATGGTGATGGTGTCCAAGGCCCCCAGCGGGGAATGAATTAACGCGTGATGGGTGCGGCGGCACTTGAATTCAGTACAACCGCCCCCACATCAATAGACAAGGAAGCATGCCGGCGCGGAGTCGCCGGCCGATAGGAGAGACAGACATGGGTAAGATCATTGGCATCGACCTGGGTACCACCAACAGTTGTGTATCCGTTTTAGAAGGCGGCAAGCCCCGAGTCATCGAGAACGCCGAAGGTGGCCGCACGACCCCGTCGATCGTCGCGTACACCGACGACGGTGAGATTCTGGTGGGCCAGTCTGCCAAGCGGCAGGCGGTCACCAACCCAACCAACACGCTGTTTGCCGTAAAGCGGTTGATTGGCCGTCGCTTTGAAGACGACGTGGTGCAAAAGGACATCAAGATGGTGCCTTACCAGATCGTCAAGGCCGAAAGCGGTGACGCTTGGGTACAGGTAAACGACGACAAGATGGCACCGCCGCAGGTGTCCGCTGAAGTGCTGCGCAAGATGAAGAAAACCGCCGAGGAATATCTTGGCGAGGCGGTGACCGAGGCGGTGATTACGGTGCCTGCCTACTTTAACGATTCGCAGCGTCAGGCGACCAAGGATGCAGGCCGCATTGCGGGCCTCGAGGTCAAGCGCATCATCAACGAGCCCACCGCTGCAGCGCTGGCCTATGGCATGGACAAGGCTCAGGGCGACCGCACGGTGGCGGTCTATGACCTCGGTGGCGGCACCTTTGATATCTCGATTATTGAAATCGCAGAGGTCGATGGCGAGCACCAGTTTGAAGTGCTGGCCACGAACGGCGATACGTTCCTCGGTGGTGAGGACTTTGACCTGCGACTGATCGAGTT